>JAPLWY010000102.1 GCA_026396355.1 Microcaldota archaeon | reverse complement strand
TAGCGCAAGCGTTCCTTGCGCCAGTGGGAGTGCAGGCGAGCGGTTCGCAAGAGCGATGCTGGCGCGCTGTTTAGCAGCAGGAACAGCCCGTCCTTTCAGGTGGAGGCGTGCGCCTGACCAGCTCAACGCCAGGCAGATTGTCGCCTGACAGGTATTCTATTAGCGCCTTTCCTGCAAGCGAAACATAGCCGAGTTTGCCCTTGTCTATCTTGAACCTGTCAATCGCGGAAAGCGTGTGCCCGCCTCCGAAAACCGAGAATGCCTTGCTTTTCTCTATTACAGCAAGAAGCGCGCGCGTGCCCTCTGAAAATTCCGCCTTTTCATAAACTCCGGCAGGCCCGTTCATCATCACTGTCTTTGATTTTGCGATAATAGAGGTGTATTCCTTGATTGTTTGAGAGCCGATGTCGCATATGCTCTCATGGCAGGGAAGCTTGCCTGTGGAGAGCTCTTTGCGCTTTCCACCTGAATCCACTGCAACATCAGTGGGGAAGCTTATTTTTCCGCCGTATTTTGCCAAAAGCTCCTTTGCCTTTGAAAGGCAGTCTATTGCTTTCTTTTCTTTCAGGTAGGAAAGAGTGCCGCCAAGCTCTTTTCCTGAGGCAAGTATGAACAGGCTGCCCAGCACGCCGCAGGTGAGCACGTGGTCCATTTTGCCCTCTGAGAGCCAGTTTTCCATTATGCCGATTGAGTCTTCTGCCTTGGAGCCGCCGAATATGAATGTGGTGGGGCGGGCGGGAGACTTCAGCTTGTCCAGCGCTTCAAGCTCGTGCTGCATCACCCTCCCAGCCACCACGGGCTTTTGGTAAAAGCCCACGATGGAGGCTTGCGCGCGGTGTGCAGCGGAGAATGCATCAAGCACAAATACGTCACAGAGAGGAGAGAGCTCGCGCACAAGTTCCGCTTTTGAGTTTTCCTCAATTGTCTTGTATTTTGTCTCATCTGAGAGAAGGCGCACATTGTCAAGCAGCAGTATTTCGCCATCGGCAAGCGAGGCAATCGCCTTTTTCGCCTTTTCCCCGCAGACATCAGATACGAATTTCACGGGCATTTTCACCTCTGAGCCAAGCAAAAGTGAATGCTGCGAAAGCGAGATGCAGTCATAGTCGCCTTTCCTTCCCTGATGCGCAAGCACCACCACGCGCGCCCCTTTTTCGGCAAGCTCGCGCACTGTCTGCGCGTGCCCGGAAATCCTCTCGCTTTTCTCAACAAGGAGAGTCTTTTCGTCAACAGGGCAGTTGAGGTCCACGCGCACGAAAGCCGTTTGCCCCATAAAGTCATAATCATCCAAAGTGAGCATTCCACCACCGCACATGGAAACGGGAAGAAAGTTTTAAACGCTTGAGCCGAGAAATGCGTTTGTGGAGGGTGAAAATCGCCTTTATACCATACTTTCCCTTTCTGGCGGGCTGTGCTGCCTTGCCGCGGCTGCTTTTTTCGGCTCGGCAACCGCCGCCGCATTGGGCGCGCTATTTTTCTTGCTATCCATAGTGGTCTGGAAATATGGCTATGCCCTTGCCCCTGTTCTTTTCTCAGGGGCAAAGGTGGTGGAAGTGGGCAGGAATTTCGAGATTCCCCCCTCGCAGGATGCCATTGTGGGAATAAAAAACGGGAAATTCCTGGCGACCGCGTTCCTCTCCGCGAGGCTTTACGATTCCGCAAGCGAGAAGGGGCGGGAAGGCGCAATTGCAATGGGCGAGATGTTCGAGCGCGCGGTTTCATCCGCGGGATTTCCGTTCAAGGTGTGCGCCATGGTCTGCCCGCTTGACCTGAAAAATGAAATGGATGAGATACGCGCAAAGAGAAGCATTGCCGAAACCAGGCTGGAAAGGCTCTCTGAGAAAAGGGGAGGAAGCGCCGAGGCTGCAAGGCTGGAGAGGGAAATTGCCATGTGGAATCGGCAGATTGAGAGCCTGACTGGCGGCCAGCGCCCGCTTGATGTGGTGTTCTATCTTTCCACTACCGGAAGCGGCTTGTCGAAAGAGGAGGCGCTTTCCCGCGCGCGTGCCCAGGCGGATGAATTGTCGGTGGTGATGGGAAGCGCGCTCTCCTGTGAAATAAGACGGCTGAAAGGAGAGGAGATGAAGCGCTGCTTCTGGTGGGACTTTTTCGGGCCAACTGACAGCGATGAGCTTGCGGATGAAGTTTTCTAGTTTTGGGAAAAGCGG
>JAPLWY010000095.1 GCA_026396355.1 Microcaldota archaeon | reverse complement strand
TGCAATCCAGCAGTCCCAAATGGAACAGAAGGCGTATATACGGCGGGCAGGGAATAGGGCTGTGAAGTAAATGATGGCAGGAAAAGACCTGCAGGGAGAGCACGAGACAAAAGAGAGTGGGATACATGGGCTCGTGAGCAATCTGATAAAGCACGCGCATGACAAGCATAAGCGGTCTGTGCTTGCAGATCATCTCCCGTAGGCGAAACCAACTTTTTTTACCAGGTTTTGATTAGGGCTGGAAATATAACTTATTCTTAATGGAATAAAAGCCGCAACGCAATTTAATAACGGAAAGCGCGGAAACCTTGGAAAGAGGGATTTGAATGGCTACAAAAATATTCACATCGGAATCAGTTACCGAGGGGCACCCGGACAAGATATGCGACCAGGTGTCTGACGCCATACTGGATGCCATATTGAAGGACGACCCGGCGGGAAGGGTGGCTGTTGAAACCCTAGTCACCACGGGCACAGTCATCGTGGCAGGTGAAGTGACCACCAAGACCTATGTCGACGTGCAGAAAATCGTGCGCGACACGCTGAACGGCATTGGCTATTCCAATCCCGAGTTTGGCATAGACTGCCAGGACTGCGGAGTGCTGACCTCGATACACTCGCAAAGCCATGACATAGCAGTCGGGGTTGATGCCAAGGGGCATGAGCAGGGGGCAGGGGACCAGGGAATGATGTTCGGCTATGCTTGCGACGAGACTCCGCAGCTCATGCCGCTTCCGATAATGCTGGCGCACGCAATTGCAAAAGGCTTGTCTGACGCCAGGAAGGGCGGGAGAATAAAGTGGCTGCGCCCTGACGGGAAGAGCCAGGTATCTGTTGAATATGTTGACGGAGTGCCCAAGCGAGTCGCCACTGTGGTGGTGGCTGCGCAGCATGAGCCAGGAATTGCAAAAGAAAAAATACAGCAGGAGATAATCGAGCAGGTGATAAAGCCTGCGTGCGGCAAGTGGCTGGATGAAAAGACGCTCTACTTTGTGAATGGAACCGGCATTTTCACCGTGGGCGGCCCTGAGGGCGACACTGGAGTGACTGGCCGGAAAATAATAGTCGATACTTACGGGGGCATGGGAAGGCATGGAGGCGGCTGCTTTTCAGGCAAAGACCCATCCAAAGTTGATCGGTCTGGCGCCTACATGGCGCGCTACATTGCGAAAAACGTGGTTGCATCTGGACTGGCAAAGCGCTGCGAAGTCCAAATCTCATATTGCATAGGGATTGCCAAGCCAACATCAGTGTACGTGGACACTTTTGGCACCGGGAAAATACCGGATGAGAAAATCGAGGCTTTGGTAGAAAAGAATTTCGGCTTGAAGCCCGCGGAAATCATCGCGCACCTGAAGCTATTGCGCCCGATTTACAAGAAAACCGCGGCTTATGGGCACTTTGGGAGAGAGGAACCGGAATTCATTTGGGAAAAGATGGATAAGGCGGCTGAGCTAAAAAAACAGGCGGGAATTTAAGTTAGATATAAAAGAATCCGCTCTGAGATAAGAATGTGGTCAGAATCACCCAGTTCAAAAACGAGCATTCTAAGGCTACGGCAAAATTCATTTTGAGCATCCTTGAGGGAGAATTCGGGATTGTTGGGGTTGAACGCCCTGACTTATACAGAATTCAGGAAGTTTACCAGAAGAATAAGAGCAATTTCTGGGTGGCAATGGATAATGAAGAGGTTATTGGAACGGCTGCTTTGGT
>JAPLWY010000086.1:2899-16661 GCA_026396355.1 Microcaldota archaeon | reverse complement strand
GGGCCGGTAAAACTGCTGATTGGCGACTTCGCAGGCGCGCTCATCGACTTCCTGATAGTCGCCCTGGTGGTCTTTCTCGCAGTCAAGTACATTGTGAAGGAAGACGCGAAGTGAAATGTGATTGCGAAGCAGGGCATTTGGCATTTGATTAAAAACCCCTGCATGCCAACCTCTTAGTGGTGATTGGGTGGGTATGAGCAAGAAGGATCTTTCGAGAAAGCACGCAAACATAAAGCTGAAATTATCCGAGCTTGAGGTAAAAGCGCGCATGGACCCGCTCAAGCGGCACCCTGAAATACACGAGGAGATCGCCAAGCCTCGCCTCAGCCCTCCCCTCCTCGCTCCAGATTTTCATAGACAAGAGCTTTGAGCCTGGCATGCAAGTGCAATACCGCGAGCTTTCCACCTCAGGCATCTACATTGTTTCTTCCGACGGAAAGGAAACCTACGTTTTTAACACACAAACTGCAAAGCCGCTCACGAGCGAAAACGAAATCGAGCAGGCGCTGGTGAATGACATTTACTCAAGCGGAGGATTCGATGCGCATCTTCTCTCCCTCTCACAATTCTCATCCAATGCAACCTCTGCCAAGGACACAAACGAACGCAAGTGCATCCAATACATCGGGGTCAACATGCACCCCTGCGACAGCATAGAAACCTGCAAGATTCCCTGCTTTGCCGTTCCACAGTGCGAAATCATAATCCACTCTGACGGATTCCTGGAGGTGATGGTGGAATGGAATGCAGGCAGGCAAAGATTCGACTCGCTTCTTTCAGATTTCAATTCCAACATTGAAGAGGCTGGCAACAATTCCGCCCTCCTCTCTGAAAAGGAAGCGACCCTTCTCTCCCTATCCTCGCTTGCCACCAACCTCACGCACAGCCCGATTTTCCTCAACCGCACTGACCCGGGCTGCAGCGCAAACGGAACAATACGCTGCTATGAATACTGCCCCAAGGTGGACTATTCAATCCCGCGCATCCAGTCCGCGCTGCAGTCGATTTCAGCAATCCGTTCAATACAGCAATCCGTTCAAGCGCAGCCCGCGCGCGCAGCCGCAATTGCGAATGCGAGCAGCCAAAACGAGATTTATCTTTCAACAAGAGTGAAGGATTTTGAGGCTCTCCGCGTGAGAATTTCATTGGACAATTCCACGCTTGCAAAGAAAAAAGCCACGCTCGACGCAATACTTCCGGACCAGCAGTCGGATTCCCTGCTTGCTGCAATGAACGGAATTTCCGCGCAAATACTCTCCAGCGGGCAAAGCGGGCAATACAAACTGGCGCTTTCCAAGAAAGCCGCATACGAACAGGCATATTCAGACGCAAATTCCAGAATTGACTTTGTAACTGCTCTTCACTCTTCCTCGCTTTCCGAGGAAAAAGGAATAGGCGAGAAAATAACCAAGAGCGAGCGCATAATAGGGAACGCATCGGCTGCAAATTTCCGCGCGCAGCTACTGGCGGCAAAGGAAAGCCAGCCTGAAAACCCCACAATCGAATCTCTCTCAAACTATTCTGCCATTCTTGCAGGCATAAACAGCAGCCTGGACAAGGAAATCTCGGCAAAAGTGATGTCTGGCGCAGCAAACCCTGCCCCCGCACTGCCTGAACTTCCCCAGCTCCCGTCAGTTCCATCAATCCCGAACGTTCCCAAATCGCAAATACCCTGCCTTCCAGCGCTGATTCCGCTTCTGATTGCGGGTTTTGCCTTTTCTTTGCGCAGGCCTGGCGCAGAATTTAAATAGGCTTGCCACAATACATAGACGAAACGGAGGTTATTCTCATGAAGGGACGAATTTCAAACTACCGCAGGGGCGTGCACACCGAGTACACGAACCAATACGTGGTGGCAGTTGACGGGGTAAAGGACAGGAAAAGCGCGGACGGCATAATCGGCAAGAGCGTTTACTGGTCTACCTCAACAGGGAAGAAAATAGCGGGCAAGATCAGCAAGGCGCACGGCAACTCGGGCGCAGTGCTGGCGCGGTTCGAGCGCGGCCTTCCAGGGCAGGCGGTCGGCACCGAAGTTGAAATCGTTTGATTTTTCCATTATTTTTTCCGTTACCAGTGGTTGCATGCGGTACAGATTTTTGGAGCACACCGCGGACATAATGTTCGAAGCATACGGCAAGACCTACTCAGAGGCATTGGAGAATTCCGCGCACGCGCTTTTTTCTGTATTCGGGGAGGCAAAGGAAAAAACGCACGTGGATTTTCTCGTGTCAGCCCCGAACCTTGACGAGCTCACTGTGCAGTCTCTTGCAGACATGCTCGCCTACATGGACACGCACGAGATAGTATTCTCGCGCGCAAAAGTGAAAAAGTTCGATCCTGCCGCAAACTCGCTGGAAATAGAGGCATTCGGGGAGAAAAAGCGCCCGCGCGCAACCGTAAAAGCTGTCACCTACCACGAGCTCATGGTGAAGCAGGACAAGGAAGGCTGGACGATAAAAGTGCTTCTCGACGTCTGACTCGATTTTTAAACCCTTCCAATCAGAAGCTGGCTGCCAAGAGATTTGCCGTTTCAAACAGGGAGTTGGCATGCAAGAGACCAAAACGCAATCAACGCAAATAGCGGCATATCCGCTATTTTTCGCCAGGTCGGCAAATTCTGACCGCGGTTTTCATTTGCAAATGCTGAAAAAAAGCCTGCAGTGCTTTTTCAAAAGGCAGTCTCCGGATTGGGCAGGGAGGGCGTCTTCCAGCGAAGGCGCAGTGATCTCCCGCCTGTCTGTCGAATGGGAGCGCAACCGCTGCGCTGCCAATGGCATCTATTGCACTGCCGATGTCGTTCTCGAAAAGAACAGGTCTGGGGAACACGAGATCGCCCTGGTCTACTTCAACAGGCAAAAAAATAAGAATTACGAGATGAGGTTCAGGATATACAACCCTGGGGGAAAGCCAGTGGCACTGGAAAGCGCAAACGCAGGCTCTACGCACTATGTCTATTCCAATGTGAACGGCTGCCCCAATCCTGGCGAGGCGCTGGCGTCAGTGTTTGCCACGCTGAAGATTGGCAACCAATACTACATTGACAGCCTGGCAAGGCTGGCTGCCATGTACCAATCTGACAAATAGTCGCCCTGCTTGCCTATTCCTTTTTCTTCGCGCCCTCTCCTTTCATTTTCCCATTCCCCTCTGGCTTGTTCCCGTCCATTCTCTGCTCAAAGGGTATTTTCACATAGTAGATTCCATCCTCGTCTTTCAGCACCATGGGGTCGCGCGAAAGCCCCTTGACATTGAGCACAAAAACCCCTTCAGACAGAACCTTGATGTTCTCCACATCCTCGCTTGCAAAGCTGATGTGGGCATTGTACTGCTGGGGCGAGCCCTCTGCCTTCCCGTTGCCGCCAGCGAGGTCAGGCTCATACCTTCCGAAAACAAACGCCTTGGAGCCGCACGGGCAGCCAGAGTCGATTTCTTCCAGGCTTGCCGCGGCCCTTCCACAGCGGACGCACTTGTGCATAAATTTACCTCAGGAAAGCTTGTCCGCTATATGGCTGTAAAGCTGCTCCAGATTCTCGCCTGTCATTGCCGAGAGCTCAACAAAGTCATAGTTCGGGAACGCGTCTCTCACGCGCTTGGTATTCGCATTTGGCAGGTCTATCTTGTTGGCAACCACGATGACCGGGATATTCCTTGCCTCTATATTCCCGATTATAGTAATGTTAACTTGAGTATAAGGGTCTTCGGTGGCGTCTATTATGAAAAGCGCGGCATCCACCTTGTCCATGCTCTTCACCGCATCCACCACGCCGCGCGTGGCTTCCCGCGCCCTCTTCTGCGCATCCTCGCGCGAGAGCCCGTGCTCCAAAAAATCGCGATAGTCCACCTTCACTGCAATCCCGGGCATGTCCAGAAGATTCATCATCAGCCTAAAGCCGCGGAACTTGAGGGTCATATTCTCCTTTTTCTGCACTTTTCTCGTCTCGTGCGGTATGGGGCTGACCGTGCCCATGGATTCCCCGGTCAAGTCAACGCAAATCCTGTTGGCCAGCGTGGTCTTCCCTACGTTGGGGCTTCCGTAAATTCCAAGATTAAGGTCTTTCCTCTTTCCGAAAATTTTCCTGAACCAACCCAGAATTTTACCTATCATCCTAACCACTTGCTGATTCCTGTTTTCATGCAAAAAATATAAATAGGCAGTCAATTGCCCATTTCTGCGCATTCCCATCCTGTCTCATCCGTGAATTCATTTCTTCCCTGCTGCAATTTCTCCCCGTGCAAACTTTGCCACAATTTCCGGCAGCCCGACATGCTCGCGCGAGAGTATTTTCGCCGCAGCCTCCTCCCAAGTCTTGCAATCCGAAATATCCACCTTCTCCTGTTTTATTATTTTTCCGCCATCCAGCGACTCATCAACATAATGTATGGTATAGCCCGAGATTTTCTCGCCAGCCTCAAAAGCATCCTTTTGCGCGTGCGCGCCAGGGTATTTTGGCAAAAGCGAAGGGTGGATGTTAATCATCCTGCCTGCATAGCGCGAAAGCAGCTCCTTGCTCCGAATTATTTTCATGTAGCCTGCCAGCACTACCCCCTCGTCCAGATCTTCCGAGTCCTTGTGCGGAATTGCAAAAGCCGGAATTCCATTCCCCTCTGCTCTCTGGATTGCGTAAGCCTCAGGCTTGTCCGTAATCAGCCCCACTATTTTCGCAGGCACGGCGCCTGTTTTCACTCCATCAATTATAGACTGGAAGTCGCTTCCCTTCCCGGAAGCGAGCACAACTACCTTGAAATTCCCAGAAGCTAGGTTGTCTTTTTCCGCTTTCCCCTCTCCGCTCGCACTGTTTCCGCAGCGGATTATCTCATTCTCGGTCACAATCATGTCCACTGCCACATCATGCGGCTCGTCAGGCACGCGCTCCACCATCTGCATGCCGTAAGCCAGCCCTATTTTGCGCCCTTTCACTCTCTTGAGAAGCAAGTCATAGTAGCCCATTCCATATCCTAGCCTGTGCCCGCGCCTGTCAAACGACACGCCTGGCACCAGCACAAGGTCAACCTCTTCCGGCTGCACGCGCCTTGCAGGATCGCTTTTCGGCTCCAGTATTCCAAACGCGCCAGGTGACAGCTCGTCCATTCCCGCTATTGCGTAAAGCTCAAGCGCGTGGCTTTCCTTTTTGGTGACAGGGAGCGCCACCCGCTTTCCAATTGACAGCGCGCTTTGGATTATCCCCTCAGTATGCACTTCTCCCCCTTTGGAAGAATATAGCAGCACGCATTCCGCTGACTTGAATTCCTCCAAGTTCAGCACCGTGTCCATTATTGAAATGCAATTCACATGCCCGCCTTTGGAGTGGTGCGCCTCGCGCATTGCAAGCATGTCCTTTCTCATGTTCCCTTTCATTTTTCATCCTCTGCAATGTAGTTATTGTGCTATCCTTATTTTATTGTATTGGAATTTCGATTCCAATGCTGAAAAAGCCTGTCCGCAGACTTTTTCATCCTTACCGAAAAGCTCGGCAAGCAGGTAGATTGAGCCGGCAATCACCACCAGCCCCTGCCTTCCTGCGCGCTTTTTTGCCAATGAAAGCGCCCTTTTCGCACTTTTAATCCTTATTGCGCCTCCCACTCTCCTGGCCGCACTTGCAAGCGCCTTCAGGCTCGCCCCTCTCTCCAGCGCAACCTCGGTAATCACCAGGCTCTCAAACTCCGGCGCAAGCATGAGGAGATTTTTGGCATACTCCTTATCCTTCATTGCAGAGAACAACAGCACCCTTTTCCCCTGCACCGAGATTTTTGCAACTTCGTTTGCAAGCGCGCACGCAGCTTCTGGGTTGTGCGCGCAGTCCGCAATCACAAGCGGGGAACTGGAAATTTTCCAGAAGCGGAATTTTGGAGCTGCTTTTGCCAGCCCTTCCTCAATTGCGCCCCTGCTCGCTGAAAGAAGCGAGCATGCGGCAAGCGCTGCGCAGGCATTTGACACCTGGAATTCCCCGCCTGCCGCAAGCGAGACAGAATACGCCTTTCCGTGGAACCTGGAATGAAATGAATAGCGCCCGCCATCTTCGCGCAAGTCAGTAACCGACACTTCTTTCCCAATAAAAACAGGAATTGCCCCCAACCTGTGGCAAACCTTCCCTATCTCATGCGCAGCCTCTTTTGCAACCAGCCCGCACACAAGGGGGCGGTTGCCCCTGGCAATGCCGCATTTTTCCCGCGCTATTTTCGCAATTGTTTTTCCCAGCCCAGAGCATCCAGCCTTCCCCCAAGCCCGGCCTCAAGAACTGCGAATTTCACCTTCCTTTTCCTGAAAATGACAAGCGCCATTGCAGTGACAACCTCGAAAAAAGTGGCGTCAGGCGCAACTTTCTCGCAAGCGCGCGAGACTTTCTGGTAAGCATCAACTATTTCTCTTTTGCTCGCGCATTCCCCATTCACCCTTGCCCTTTCAGGGAATTTCTCAATCTGGGGCGAAAAATAAGTGCCGACCTTTGCGCCATTTTCCTGCAGAATGGAGCCAATCATCTCAACTGTCGAGCCTTTTCCATTGCTTCCAGCCACAAGCACGCACTTGTAATTTTTCTGGGGGGTTCCAAGCTCCTTTAGGATTGCGCGGATTCTCGACAGCCCAAGTCTGCTTCCGAACTTATCAAGCTCGTAGATTTTTTCAAGTGCCTGCTGGTAGGTGATTGGCACATCTCTCACTTCCTGTTCTGATGGCAAATCAAGGTATTCTCAATAAGCATTGCAATTGTCATCGGTCCCACTCCGCCAGGCACAGGCGTGATGAGTGCGGCTTTTTCCTTCACTTTCTCAAAGTCCACATCTCCAATCAGCTTCTCATTCTCCTTGCTGGTGCCAATGTCAATCACCACTGCGCCCTCTTTCACCATGTCTGCTGTGACAAGGCGCGGCTTTCCAACAGCAGAGCAAATTATGTCTGCTCCACGAGTGTGTGTTGCCAAGTCCCTGGTTTTGGAATGGCACACAGTAACTGTCGCTCCCTCGTTCAAAAGAAGCAGGGCAAGGGGCTTTCCCACTATCCTGCTCTTGCCAATCACCACTGCATTTTTCCCAGAAACCGAAACTCCGCTTTCCTTAAGAAGGTGCATCACTCCTTTTGGGGTGCAAGGCGCGATTTTCCCAATGCCCAATGCCAGCCTCCCGAAATTCTCGGCATGGAACCCATCAACATCTTTCTCAAGCGCGACGGAAGAAAGCACAGCATCCTCATCAATCCCATCTGGAAGCGGAAGCTGCACCAGTATTCCGTCCACTCCCCTATCTGAATTGAGCTTTTTCACTTCGGAAATTATCTCCTTCTCGCTTGCGCTTGCTGGGAGTTTCACATTCCTCGACTCGATTCCCACCCGCGCGCACGCATCATGCTTTTTCTTGGTGTATACAAGCGAGGCAGGGTCATCCCCTGCAATCACAATGGCAAGGCAGGGCTTTTTCGAAAGCTTTGCCACGCGAAGCTTTGCAGCCTCAAGCATGGCATCCGCGATTTTCTTCCCGTCGATTATTTTGCCAGCCATTTTCGCACCCCTAGCAAAGCTCTGGATAAAGCGGGAACTTTGCAGTCATCTCCAGCACTTCCTGCCTTACTTTCTTCTTCAGCTCAACATCAGTATGAGCAGAGCACACGCGCTTAATCATGCGCGCAATCTCGCGCATTTCTCCCTCTCCCATCCCTCTTGAAGTGAGCGCCGGAGTGCCGAGGCGTATTCCTGAAGTGACAAAGGGGGACTGCGTGTCATATGGCACAGTGTTCTTGTTGCAGGTTATGCCTGCCTCGTCAAGTGCCAGCTGCGCCTCCTTTCCCGTAATATTCAGGTTGCGCAAGTCAACTAACAGCAAATGCGTGTCAGTTCCTCCTGAAACCAGCACTATCCCCTGCGCCATCATCTCATCTGCCATTGCTCTTGCGTTCTTCACCACACTGTGCGCATATTTGGAAAACTCAGGCTGTGCTGCCTCATGGAAGCAAACCGCCTTCGCCGCAATTGCATGGTCAAGCGGTCCTCCCTGCAAGCCCGGGAAAACTGCCTTGTCAATCAGCACTTGGTGTTCCTGCCTGCAAAGTATGAGCGCGCCTCTTGGCCCCCTCAAAGTTTTGTGCGTAGTCGTAGTGACAACATCAGCATGCGGGAAAGGCTGGGCGTGCGCGCCTCCTGCAATAAGCCCGGCAATGTGCGCCATGTCCACCATGAGCTTAGCGCCGCAGCTTTTTGCTATTTCTGCAAAGCGCTTGAAGTCCACCTGCCTTGGGTAAGCAGTGAAGCCCGCAACAATTAGCGCCGGCTTTTCTTCCATTGCCTGCTTTTCAATAACCTCAAAGTCCAACAAATGCGTTTTCGGGTCAACATTGTAAGGTACTATTTTGTATTGCTTTCCCGAAAAATTTACAGGCGAGCCATGCGTGAGGTGCCCTCCTGAGGAAAGGTTGAGCCCCATTATCTTGTCCCCAGGCTGCAAAAGCGCAAAATAAGCAGCCATATTCGCCTGCGAGCCTGCATGCGGCTGCACATTGGCATGGTCTGCGTGGAATATCTTTTTAGCGCGCTCGATTGCGAGCGACTCTGACTTGTCTGCAAACTCATTGCCCCCATAATAACGCTTGCCCGGGTATCCTTCTGAATACTTATTGGTGAACACGCTTCCCTGCGCCTCCATCACGGCAAGCGAGGTGAAGTTTTCCGAAGGAATGAGCTCGAGGCCCTCTCTCTGGCGCTTAAGCTCGCTTCGCAGTATTCCGTAGATTTCCGGGTCTGTTTTTTGGACAAATGACATATTCTCCCCCTTTATTCTTTCACTGCTTCCTCGACTATTTCAACTGCCTCTCCAATGTAAGTGTGCGGGTCAAACAATCGCGCAAGCTCTTGCTTTGGAATGAGCTTTGTCACTTCCTTTCTTGCGCAAAGCACCTCGAGAAGCTTTTTCTTCCCTTCGAAAGCCTCGACATTGCAATTTCTCATGAGCTCATGCGCATCCTGCCTTCCCATTCCCTTTCCAACAAGCGCAATCATCACGCGCTCGGAAAGCACCGCGCCTCCGGTGAGCGCAAGGTTCCTTTCAATGTTTTCCGGGAAGAACACCAGCCCCTCGAGCAGCCTGTTCATTTCAGAGAGCATGTAGTCTGTGAGTATGAAGCTGTCCGCGAAAATGAACCTTTCGTTTGCAGAATTGGTCAAGTCGCGCTCATGCTCAAGCGCAATGTTCTCCATTGCAACTGCCACATTCCCTCTTACCAATCTCGCAAGCGAGCAAATTCTTTCCGACTTGTGCGGGTTCCTCTTCTGCGGCATGGTGGACGAGCCCACCTGCTTGGAGGAGAAAGGCTCGGCAACTTCCAGTATTTCGCTTCTCTGCAGGTTGCGCAGTTCCTTTGCCATTTTTTCAAGCGTTGCTGCGGTAAGCGCGAGCGCGAATATCACCTGTGCATGCCTGTCCCTCTGCACAACTTGGTTTGAAACCTCGGCAGGCTCCAGCCCCAGCTCTTTCATTACCATGGATTGTATTTTCCTTCCCCTGCCCCCAAAAGTCGCCATTGTGCCTGTGGCGCCAGCCATCTTTCCCACAGAAATCATCTTCTCAGCCTGCGAGAGCCTTTCCAGGTCCCTTCCTGCCTCAGTATACCAGATTGCAAATTTCATGCCGTAAGTAGTAGGGACCGCATGCTGCCCGTGCGTCCTTCCGATGCAGACCAGCTTTTTGGTCTCAAGCGCGCGCTTCCGGAGGATTGCGCGGGTTTTCTCCAGTCTCTCACTTATCTTCCCTATTGCGCGCTTCATGGTCAAGCCAGTCGCAGTGTCCTCAATATCATAAGAAGTTGCGCCGTAATGAACATAACCGCCATACTTTCCGCACTGCTCAGTGAGCGCGCGCACCATTGCCATAAGGTCATGGTGTATCTCAGCCTCTATCTCGTTGACGCGGATGAGCCTTACCCTTTTTGCGCCCATTGCAATCTCATCAGCAGCCTCTTTGGGGATGTTTCCCAGCCTTGCATGCGCGCGCGCAAGCGCCACTTCCACCTCTACCCATGAGGCTATCCTGGCATTCTCATCAAAAAGCGAGTTCATCTCGGTCTTGTACCTGCTTTCAATAGGCGAAACGACCATGCAAACACCCTCCCGGCAAAGTCCCGAGGCTAGCGGCTTTATCGACTCTGCCCTGGCACAAGTGTTCTTGCTGCAGCATAATTTAAGAATATCGGTTCTCGCCTGTGGGTTTTTGGGCATTTCGCAGCGCAGCCCCCGGAAGCGACAAATCTCAATATATACCTTCACTCAAAAACAATTCCCATGTTCTCGCGCGAAAGCCTCAAGGGCATCGAGCCATGGGCAATCCCACAGGACAAGGCATTCGAGATCTTTTTCGCCTCAGCCTCGGGGATTTCAGAGCATGACGCCGAGCGCAGGCAGCATGTTTTCGGCAAGAACGAGCTTGCCCCGAAAAAGAAAAGAAACGCGCTCCTGCTGTTCTTCTCCTATTTCATCAATCCCCTGATGGCGCTTCTCATCACCGTTGCAATAGCCTCCTATCTCATGAACAATGTGCTCTCAGCCATCATAGTTGCAGGGATGGTGCTTGTCAGCGTGTCCCTTTCATTCTACCAGGAATACACTGCGCGAAATGACGCGGAAAAGCTCCGCAAAATGATACGCAACACTGCAACCGTGGTGCGCGACGGGAGCTCCCGCGAAATACCCCTTAAATTTTTAGTGCCTGGCGACATCATACGCCTCTCGGCAGGCGACCTGGTGCCTGCAGACTGCCGGATAATCACCTGCAAGGACTTTTTCGTGAACCAAGCCTCGCTTACCGGCGAATCCCTCCCAGTCGAAAAATTCAGCAACCCCTCCCCTTACAAATGCACTGTGCAGCAAAAGCACAACGCAGTGTTCCTGGGGAGCAGCGTGGTGTCAGGCTCGGCAGAAGCCATGGTGGTGAAGACCGGGCTGGACACGCAGTTCGGCGAAATCTCGCGCCAGCTCTCGATGAGCGCGCCCGAGACCGCATTCGACCGGGGCATCCGCGAATACAGCAGCCTGATGGTCAAGTTCGTGATAGTCCTCGTGGTCGCGATTTTCCTCATCAACCTCTTCACCAAAAACGACGTGATGTCCGCCATACTCTTCTCGCTTGCAGTGGCGGTGGGGCTTGCCCCCGAGATGCTGCCGGTCATTGTCACGGCAAACCTGGCGCAGGGCGCGAAAAACATGGCGAAAAAAGAGGCAATAGTCAAGCGCCTCCCCTCAATCCAGAACCTCTCCCCTCAATCCAGAACCTTGGCGCAATGGATGTCCTGTGCACTGACAAGACAGGCACGCTCACCGAGGACAGGATAGAGCTTGTCCGCCATGTGAACATTGAAATGCTGGAAGACAAGCGCGTGCTCCGGCTGGCATACCTGAACTCGCACTTCCAGACCGGGCTCAAAAACCCTCTCGATGCCGCGGTGCTGGTGCATGATGCCGAGATTGGCAGGGAAAAAATCGCATCTGTCAAAAAGATAGACGAGATACCGTTCGACTTCATGCGCAGGCGCATGAGCGTGGTGGTGCAGGACGGCCACGAGCACGTGATAATCACGAAAGGCTCGCCCGAATCCGTCCTCCATATCTGCGAGCGCTACCATCTTCGGGGAATTGCCCGCAAATTCGGCCCCAAGGAAAAAGCAAAGGCGAAAAAGCTCTATGACCTGCTTTCAATGGACGGCTTTAGGGTGCTGGCGCTTGCGAGCAGGCGCGCGCAGGCAGGCAAGCAGGTCTACAAGGCGGCTGCTCACCGAGCTCATGAAGCGGGGCATAGAGGTAAAAATCATTTCCGGCGACAACGAGCTTGTCAACAAGAAAATAGCGCAGGTGGTCGGGCTTGACGTGAAAGGCGTCATAACCGGGGAGGAGCTGGACCGCGCATCAGACGAGTCGCTTTCAGTCATAGTGGAAAAGACCACCATATTCGCGCGCGTCTCGCCCATACAAAAAGAGCGGATTATTCTCGCGCTCAAGCGCAACAAGCACGTGGTAGGCTATCTTGGCGACGGGATAAACGACGCGCTCGCGCTCAAGACCTCCGATGTCGGGATTTCAGTGGATTCCGCAGTGGATGTGGCAAAGGATTCTGCGGATATAATTCTCCTTCACAAGAGCCTTCACGTCCTTTACGAAGGCGTGGATGAAGGCAGGCGCACATTTTCAAACACCATGAAATACCTGTACATGGGCTCAAGCTCGAATTTCGGCAACATGTTCTCAATGGTCGGGGCAAGCATACTGATTCCCTTCCTGCCCATGGCCCCGCTCCAGATAATACTGAACAACTTCCTCTACGATATGTCGCAGCTGGGCGTGACAACTGACAGCGTGGATGCCGAGGCGCTTTCCAAGCCCGCGTTCTGGCGCATAGACAAGATACGCAATTTCATGATTTTCATCGGCCCGATTTCCAGCATTTTCGACTACCTGACCTTTGGCGTCATGTGGTTTGTTTTCGGCTGGCAGTCTGGCTCGCAGCAGCTGTTCCACTCCGGCTGGTTCATCGAGTCCTTGATGTCCCAAACACTCATCGTGCATGTCATACGCACCAACAAGATACCGTTCCTGGAGAGCAGGCCCTCCAAGCGATTGCTGTTCCTCACCTTGTTGATAGTGGCGGTGGGAATTGCAATAGTTGCCACCCCTATTGGCGCGTTCTTCGGATTTGCCCCGCCTCCGCTCTCCTTCTACCCTGTCCTTTTCGGGCTGGTGATTGCCTACCTTGTGCTTACCCAGCTGGCAAAGTCCGCAATGCTTAGGCTCAAGTGGATTTGAGCCGCGCGCAAGCAATAATAATTGGCGCTCGCAAATGACAGCATGGCAAGGCAAGCGTTTGAACCTCCATTCGACCCATCAATTCCGGATGCATTGAAAACGCTGAGCAACCTTGACTTCATGGCGCCTTCTTCCCCAGCCGAAATCAGGAATGTCCAAGCCGCCCTAATAACTCTTGAACGCAAGAGTGCAAACCACCGACCCCAACTCCACCCAAGGCAGGCAGCTGGTCGATTTGATCGGCAAGCACTTGTGCCCGAAAAAGGAGGGCAAGCCAACCACCAGAGACGTCTATTCCGCCCTTTTCAGCCAGGAGGCAAAGGCAAAAAAGGAATTCAGCACTCAGGTCGACCTGACTTCCTTCATGCAAAGCCTGGTAGGCAGCGCAGTGAACAACCTTGGCTCAAAGCAAGCCCGCGCCAGCAAGCAAGTCTAGTTTCTGTATTCAGAATAAACAAAAAAGAGTGGGGCCGCTGTGACGGAGTAGCCCCGGAGGGCTGCGACGGATTTCGCCAGCAGGGCGAAAACAGCGGCACCGCTAGCCCATTTTAGTGGGGCCGCTGTGATTTGAACACAGATCACCGCGTCCCGAACGCGGTAGCGTACCAGGTTAGCCCACTGCCCCATTCCCATACTTTTTATCACATTATAGCATTCCTTCAGCTATTCGTATCCTGAATGAAAAATAATTAAAGGTGATGGTGCAGTCTAGTTTTTCATCCGGTTAAGATTTTTTTGCGCTAGCTTTTCCGCAGTTTTGATGGGTTTCAATATAACAAGCTTGCCATCCGCGATTAACTGCGTAATCTTATTCTTGGGCACCACTGTCATGGTCTCTAACACGCAGCCCGTGCCAGGGCTTTGGAACGTGACCTCTGGGAAACGTTCCCCGATTTCTCTCACACGCTCATAAGCACTCATCATGTAACTGACCGTGGCTTTCTTGTCGTCCGCCGAGGGCACAGGCAATGCCGCACTATCTCCAATGACGCCAT
>JAPLWY010000086.1:1361-2834 GCA_026396355.1 Microcaldota archaeon | reverse complement strand
AGTCGTTGTATTGCCATCGCTGCCAATGCCACTAACAGCATAAAACAAGTTCGCATCCTTTTTCAAATCATCACCTCGGTATTTTTTCTAATTGAAAGCGTTTTTATGCGCATCGGTAGAACTCCGAAGCTCCGCATCTCTTCAAGCAGTCCGCCCATGGCTGCCGAGGCAATCTATTTAACCTTGCGTTGGAAGATTGGAATATGCGCAGGCATTTCCCAGGACAGGGGGCGATTGAGTCGAATTGCGATTCGACTGCTGGCACCTTGCGCGCGCAAGGTGCCACCGAATACCTGATGCTTCTTGCAACAGTCCTCATCATCGCGCTTGTTTCAATCGCGCTTCTTGGCTTCTTCCCTGCCACGTCATCAGACACCGCGATGACCCAGAGCCAGATTTACTGGAAGAGCGCGACCCCGCTTGCCATAACCGAATTGCAGGGCGCGACCTGGAACAGCAGCAACGGAGTCATCGCGCCAATCAGCCTGTTCAACATGATAATCACCAATACCGGCTCTTATCCCATCAGCATTGACGCAATAGTGGACAAGGCGGCAATCGAGAACAACTACAGTGTCATCACCAAATACGCGCCCGACGATTTCGACATCAATGGCTGGACATACACCCCCATGAACACATTCACCATCTATCCTGGGGAGTCGGTGTGCATAGGGTACAACAGCGACCTGCTGCGCAGGGTGGGCTGGCAGGGTGTGCCCGAGGTCTCGACCTGCCACAAGACAGTCGTATACAGCGTAAATGCCAGCGTGCTGACCTTCCCCTACATGCTTTACACCCCAAGCCTGTGCTCTGCTGAAGGTACGGGCACCATGACAATAGAGGGCTTTGGCTTTAGGTACACTGAATACGTGGAAGGCAACCCCGTGCAAAAGATTTTCATGGGCTCAAAGCCGCTGATTGTGAAGTGCATCTCATCAGGGGGATTCAGCTAAGCCTCATTTGTGACAGAAAGCAGGCGCTACTTGAAAAGATAAAGAAGAATTGCCGAGACCAACGCCACCAGCAAAAGCACTATTATTGCAAATATCCCAAGCCACATCATCCTGCTCCAGCTCTTGTTCACTGCGCGCGTTTGCTTGCGCTCCATGCGCGCGGCTTCGCCGGTTTCTCCATAGTTTTTCCCGCCATAGGACACATGCAGCCTTTCCAATCCTGAAGAAAAGTCCTGCGACTGGTTCGCTATTTTTTCGCCGTATTTTGACAGGAGCGCAGAACTGAGCTTGGCTAATATTTTTTCCTTGGGCGCGGTTTCCATGGAAGAGCGCGGGGCATAAACCATGGTCTTGAACGGCCCTTCAGGCCTGCCCTTTTCATCAAGCGGAGAAACGAGGGCCTCTCCAATCTGCAGTGAAAGTATCTCGCGCGCCAAATCGGTTTTCGCAGAATAGGGGAAAGACTTTGCAAGGTAATGTATGTCTTCCAGCTCGTTCTGGGTGAATGCGCGCAGCG
>JAPLWY010000086.1:0-1293 GCA_026396355.1 Microcaldota archaeon | reverse complement strand
AGGAACATCTTCCGGATTTTGCGTGCTTATTATCACCGACACTCCCTTTGAGCGTATCTGCCGCAATATTGTATCAAACAGCTTGGAAAGCTCGGGCGTGGCATCCTGGAACAGGTAGTGCGCCTCGTCAATGAACAGCACCAGGCGCGGCTTGTCCTTGCTTCCCACCTCATCCAGCTCATGGAAAAGCCGGTAAAGTATGAATGACATAAGGACCGACGGCAGCGCGCTGTTCTGGCGCCAATCCTACAAATCCACGACATTTATCGCCCCGCTTTTCAGGAGGTCTGGAAGCTCGATTGAGGGCTCGCCGAAAAGCTCATCCAGCCCGCTTCCCAAAAAAACGTTTATCTGCCTCAGTATCACATCGGCCGATGCCTTGCTGAAGCCAGGCGCTGCGCTTGGGTTTTTCGAAAGGTAAACCAGGGTGTCGCGGAGCGCTGCCATGTCATAAAGCTCATTCCCTTCGCTTTTGGCATACATGAACGCGGTTTTCAGGTTGCTCTCCTGTATCTGGTTGAGCGAGAGTATCTTTGCCACCAGCGTGGCATCCACCTGGTCCAGCCTCATGCGTATTGGGACGAATTTTGTGCCGACTGAGAAGAAATTCGCCTTGAAAGAGGAGGGCTTGTAAGGCACGCCCATGCCTTTCATGCGCAGGGCAGAGTCTGGCGAAAGGTTCGGGTTTATGAAGCCTGACATGTCTCCCTTGAGGTCAGCAAGAAGAACCGGAACCCCGTCTTCCGAGAGCTGCTCTGCCATCACCTGCAGCGCCTTTGATTTTCCAGTGCCTGTGCTTCCGCTTACCAGCCCGTGCAGCACAAGATTGCGGATGTTTATGCCGACCTTTTCCTTTGTGGGCTTGCCGCCCTTCACCAAGTTCCCAATTATTATCTCATCCATTTTCGCACCGCGCCTGTTGGCTTGCCTATGCTGCCTGATGTTTATAATTGTTCAGATTTTATAGTATAATACTACATTAGGTGTCTATATGCAATTCCAACTAATGCTCGCTCCAATGGAAGGCGCAACCAACAGCGCATTCCGCGCGCTTTGCCACCAGAATGGCGCAGACCTGACTTTCACGGAAATAGCGCGTGTTTCAAACCTCGCGCGCCAAAAAAAAGGCGAGCTTGCCAAAATCAGCATCCCAGACTCAACTCCAACCCAAATACAGCTTGCAGGCTCAAAAATTGGCGAATACGAGAAATTTCTCGCCTCTTTTGCCCCATCCAACGGGTTTTGCGGCTTCAATTTGAATTTGGGCTGCTCCTCACCAGACTTCCTGCGGCA
>JAPLWY010000058.1:22138-25808 GCA_026396355.1 Microcaldota archaeon | reverse complement strand
AGGCGCGCGCGCGGAGCGCGAGCTCATCCACTTCTTCTCAGAGCACGGATTCGAGGTGATTCGCGCTGCAGGCTCGGGCGTGAATTCCCTTTCCCCAGATCTTTTGGCATTCAAGCAGGGCAAGCAATACGCAATAGAGTGCAAGGCATGGGACTCGGGTTCCCTCTCGTTCGAGAAGGAAAAAGTGGCAGGCATGAAAAGATGGGAAGAGGTGACTGGGATAAATTACATGATTGGCTGGCGTGTCTCGCGCGAGGGCTGGTTCATTTTCCCGGTTCACCTTCTTGAGGAGCAGCCGCGCACTTTCACAATCACGCTTGCGCGCGCAAAGCTTGCTGGTCGGAAGCCTGAAGAGTTATTATAGTTCGCGCGCCTAATTTTCGCGGCAGATGATGATCGATACGACTCTGACTTCGGAATGATGATGTGACTTGACTCTGATGCCCAAAAATAGAAACGGCGGCTGCTGCCGCCAGAATTCTTTATCTCTTCTTCTTTCCCTTTGACTTTACTGCCTTTTTCTTCTTAGCTGCCATCATATCACCAGTCAGCCATTCTCATTATGTATTTATAACCCAGTCCTACGAATGCCGCGCGCTGCAGGGGCTCCAGAACTATTCCGATGCAAAAAGCTGGCGCTAAGGGAAAAACAATTCCGCGCATGCCGCGCGAGAGTCAAAAAAAGTGCGCGCTTTAGTTCTGCATCAGCGGCCTGGTTGTGCTTATGCGCACAAGCAGATCCTCCTTTTCGCTCTTCGAGAGCTTGGGGTGGTCCACGATGCCCTTCTTGAAGGCGCGGAAAGCGTCCTCGTACTGGGTCGAGCTGCTCTCATTCTTCCTGAGCCTGCGCCCGTGCTCGGTGAGATGGCGATTCCACGCAACCAGTATTTCATCCATTGTTTCAGAACTCATATTCTCACTCCCATCAGATTCTTTCAGCCATATTTTTCAGCATCAAAGCCGACAAATCCATTTCTAGCGCAAATAAACTGGGGAAAATCATTCCGCAGAAGGCGCAGTTCTACAATATGCCTAAACATGTTTATATAGCTTGCTGGCTACGCCGTAATCTTGTGCGCCTCAAAGCTCCAGATTGAAATCATTTGCCGGCTGCCCGGCTTCAGCAAACCTGCTTCTTGTCATTGGCGCGTTTATGCATTATGGCTAAGGGCATTAATATTCCTGCCGCACAGCCTCACGCACCAGAGCGCATAGGCGGCAAGGGTGAATGCTGCAATAAGAAACACCGCGGAAAAGCCCCACTGTGCCGTCACAAAGCCAAACGAGGCGGCTGCCAGGATTCCGATTATTGCCGCAGGCATGTGCAGGAGCGCAATGTCTGTGGAAACCTTCTTGCTGTGCTTTGCCTCAAGGTAAAGTATCTTCTCCCACAGGAATGCGCAGCACGAGTCAGCCAAAGTCATGAGTATGAAAAAGTAAGGCATGAGCGCTTTCCCTCCAAAGCTTATTCCAGACAGTGCAACGATGAAAACAACCACTCCTACTGCCGCCGCCTTTTCCGCCTTGAGGTCGTGCTTGATTATTATTTTCATCAGGACTCCGAAAATCAGGTAGTAGATGGCATACATCAGCCCTATCTCCTGCAGCGAAAAGCCGTTGAGCTTGAAAAATATCGGAAGCGCAAGGTAGAACATCACTGAATAGAACGAGCCTCCCAGCACCATTGCCCCCAATGTTTCGTAAAAGCTCCTCGCTTTTCCCCGCATCGCAAGGTCTGAAAGCGCAATCTTCTCCTTGTTCCCTGTATGGGTGTTTGGTATTTTCCGCGCCAGCAGCAGCATCACGATTGAAAGAATTGCAATCAAAACAAGCAACGCATCAAACCCGCTGACCATGAGGATTAGGAAAACCGCCAGGCTGCCCCCTGCATTGGCAATCAGCCTCTCCGAAATCAGCTGCGCTGTCCCGGAGTGCTTCTTGTGCGGTGCAAACGCAAGTATGCTTGTCCGATTCACCGCGAATATGAATGATTCGCGCGCGCCGTCGAACAATTTGCCAGCCGCAAAGCCAAGCGCGGTTGGAAAGGCATAGCAGACTGCCTGCGCAAGGTTGGAGGCTGCATTGAGAGTGTAAAAAATCCTCTCACCCACCCTGTCTGCCAATGATGCGCTTGACAGCCTCACCAGCAGCTTGACCACTGGCGCGATTGCGAATATCAGCCCGATTGATGCCAGGTCTATACCGTATTCCAGCATCATCACAGGCACTGCGATCGAAACTATCCCTGCAATGAATGCATCAATGTAATTGAGTGCAAATATCCTGCGCAGCATATTACCGCCTTAATGGCATGATTTTTTATATGGATGCCGCAATATCTGAATGAAACCAATGTGGCCACGGTGATGTAGCCTGGTAGCATGGGAGCTTGTGGAGCTCTTCGCCCGAGTTCAAATCTCGGCCATGGCCCTAATTATTTCTAATACTAAAAAGCAGCAATTCTTGCGCGGGATTTCCGCCTGCGCTACCCTCTAAATACCCGCTGCCCCACCTCATCGTGCCTTTCCGCCATCCTGTCCGCGTTTTCCAAATCTCCCAGCACTTCGCGGTAGATTTTCTCGGCTTTGCCAAAATCCAGGTGCGGCGCAAGTCCGCCATCGATGAACCATCCTCCGCCAGTCATTATAAAGTTGAATTCGACTTCTCCCCGCAGTTCAAGCGCGTGCGCAAGCGCCTTGTATATGGGGGCAATTGCGCGCTCCTCGGGATTCCCGCTGTCCAGCGCGTTCATAAGCCTCCCGATTAGGGCGCTGAGGTCATAGTGCGCGCTGGTGCGCTTCCCAAGCATGATGCTTGCGCGCGCTTCGCATATTTTCGCCGTGGAATATCCCTCAAGGTAGTATGGCTCCGCTTCCGGGTAGGTGGCAAATGCTTTACTGAAGTAGTGTGCTGCGTCGCTTGCATATTTCCTTGCCTGGCGCAGCTCTTCGGGCGATGGGCTGTCCTTGCCCAATATTTCATCAGCCGCTTTTGCAAGGTCGCCAGCAGTATCCATCATCCTGCGCGCTTTTTGCCTGTTGCGCTCAACCTTGTCTTCGCTGGCTTCCAGCCTGTCCTTGATTTTCATGAAAGATTTAATCTTGCTGAAAGAGGCGCTTACCTTTCCGTGTTCCAAGAGCTTGTTGATTTTGTAGCGGAAGTTAGCCATGCACTCTTCCTGCTGGCATTGTTTTTTAAATTATTCGCAGGTGTCGCTGGAGCGCCATGCCGGCAGTCAGCGCCAGGCAGGCATACTTACTTAAATTTCACCCGAGTTTTTTAATCATGAAAACCGTTGTGCTTGTGGTGCTTCTGGCAATAGTCGCGCTAGGGGCGATTTACATAATCTTCCAGCAGCCATCTTACCCGATGAACGAGAATGACGCGAAGAAGTTCTTCCTCGAGGACTTGCGCGAGAAATACCCGAACGCCGACATACGGGAAATAATGGATATCACGCAGCTCACAAGCTCTGATGGCTCATCTTACTACCAGTTGAAGGCGCGCGTGACAAACGGGGAAGGCACGCCCTGCCCTGAGCGCATACACGTTTACTATGACTACCCGCCCAAAAACTATGTTTCCCAGCCTCCTGAATACATAACGAAAAGCTGCAAGGTCTGCATAAACGAGCCGCAGTGCATTCTTGCATTCACCGAGGAGGCGATAA
>JAPLWY010000058.1:19711-22117 GCA_026396355.1 Microcaldota archaeon | reverse complement strand
CCCACACCTATGACGGAACCGGGGAAATAGAGAAATTCATAAAGGACAATTCCGACGCGGCTGCAACCGCCTCGGCAATGGACTCTTACAAAAACTACACTGGCGTCTGGCTGGTGAAATGGAGCTCGCCTTCAAGTGCGCTTTCCTACACCGCTGTTCTTTCAAAGACGCAAAACAGCGTGCTTGAAATAATTAAAGAGTCGAATTAATCAGGGCAGCTTGTTTTTAGTTTCTTTACCCTTCGTAGTAATAGTGCTCGCCCGCGGCTTTCTGCTCCCTGTCAAGTGCGCTCCCTGGCTTGTTTATCCTCGGGCGCATTGAGTCCTTGTCCCGCCTGAGCGTTATTCCCGCGGTTTTCAGGAACGCATTCATCCCTTCGCGCTTTTCGGAAGGCATGTTGGCATGCCCTTCCCGCCCTGGCATTCCCTCGAACATCATCATGCGCGAGGACACCGCATCCAGTATCACCAGGTCGTGGTCTATTACAAAGGCGCACTTCCTGCTGTTGGCTATTCTCGACTGGAGCAAATCAGCAAACTCCAGCCTCTGCTCAATGTCCAAAAATGCCGAAGGCTCGTCAAACAAATACAAGTCTGCATCCTGGCAAAGCGCATACGCGCATGCGACTCTTTGAAGCTCGCCGCCAGAAAGCTCAGTCAGCTTCTTCTCCATGAGAGGCGAAATCAGAAGCTTCCTTTTTGCCTGCTCCAGGAACAATAAATCCGTGCCGCTTCTCATGAAAAGCTCGCGCACCTCAGTGTTTTCCTCTGCTTTGACGTATTGGGGCTTGTAAGAGATTTTCATTCCGGAAAGCGATTCGCAGTTGTCAGGCTTTTCAAGTCCTGCAATCATCTTTATGAAGACCGATTTCCCAAGCGCATTCTGCCCCAGTATTCCAATGACTTCTCCCTCGTGCACCTGCCCTTCCTTGGAGGTGAATGTGAACCTGTCAAATTTCTTCTCAAGCGCAGGATAAGTGAACTTCACTCCCTTTGCCCTTGCCTGCACTGCGGACATGATGGAAAACTTTATTCCATGGTCCCTAAACCTCATGTTCTCATCATGAAGGTACCCGTCCAGGTATTCATTTATCCCGCTTCGCGCGGCTTTCACTCCCGACACCACGCCGTATGCATTTTCAGTCCCAAAAAACACGTGCACGTATTCCGAAAGATAGTCGAATATTGCCAGGTCATGCTCAATCACAATGACATTTTTCTCCTCAGACAGGCCCTTTATGGCGCGCGCCATTGCCATCCTCTGCCCGATGTCAAGGTAGGCTGCAGGCTCGTCGAAATAATACAGGTCCGCCTCCTTGCAATAGGCAACCGCAATGGCCAATCTTTGAAGCTCTCCGCCCGAAAGCACTGATACTCTCTTATCCAATATTTCGCCAAGCGAGAATTCCTCGGTTGCTTTTGCCATCACGTGCCGTTCATCCGACTTTTGCAAAAGCTCCCTTGCAGTTCCCCTGAAAACTTCCGGTATCTTGTAAACATCCTGGGGCTTGAGCGACACCTTCACCTGCTTGTCCCTAATGCTCCTGAAATAATTCTGAAGCTCTGGCGCCAGCCTCTCCATCATCTGCTGGTTGGAAAAATGAATGTCAAAATTGGCGAAGTTCGGGGTTATCTGCCCGGCGAGCAGCCTTATTGCAGTGCTTTTCCCGATCCCGTTCTTGCCAATCAAGCCAGTCACTCCTTTCTGCGGCAAGGGAAGGCCATAGAGCCTGAACGAGTTTTCCCCATACTGGTAAATCGGCGCGCCAGTCTCGCTCATGAGGTTGATTATTGTGATGCAGTTCATGGGGCATTTTTTGGGGCATATGCCGCAGCCGCTGCAAAGTATTTCGGAAATGATGGGATTGCCCTCGGTGTCTATCACAACCGTCTCGTCCCCCATCCGAACGCCAGGGCATACTTTGTGGCATTGGTAGCCGCACCTGTCCTTGGTGCACAATTCGCGGTCTATTATCGCGATTCTCACTTTGCCGGTTTTGTCCATGTTTTCGTCTCGTGGAATATTCTGATACAACCGTTTATTAGTGTTCTGTTCCTCTCGATGGTTTATATGCATGTTCCAAATGTGATGATAGTATTATAGGGGTCAAGCTGCCTATTTTTGTGTCTGGCAACAGGAGGTGGTGGGAGTGACTCAGCTTCTGAGTGCCGATGCAGGAGGCACACGGGGTCGAAAAAACCTGCCAAGCGCCTTCCATGCGATAAGACCGTTGGAGCACGTGAAAGTGACCAACCGTATGTGGAGGCTTCTTCTAGACGCGGACTTACCTCACAAGGCAAATGATAAGAGCGACCTCGTGCCGCGCCGCAAGGCAAATGGCAAGAGCCGCAGCGACCTGTACCGGGAGCTGAGCCTGGACGCAATGTCCGACAACGCCCGCGCAAT
>JAPLWY010000058.1:0-19652 GCA_026396355.1 Microcaldota archaeon | reverse complement strand
TGGGCGCTGCCAGCAGGCAGGATTATCTCCAGCTGGAAAGGCTGCTCTCAGTCTACGAGGACACCTTCACCTACATGCTCACCCTCAAGGAGCAGTTTGTCTCATTCGGGGGGCCGCACCAAATCCTGCTCAAGAAATACCATGACACCGGCAGCAAATTCAAGAAGCGAATGGACAAGCCCGGGCTTCCCGGCGTTCTTGAGAAGTATGCAATGCCTGCAGTCGGGGCGCTGATAACTGGCGGCGCGCTGGTGAAAACCGGGGTGCTTACCTGGCTTGCCGACCGGCTTGTGCTAGTTGGCATCGACCCCCTGCTTGTCGAAGGCACATTAGGGGTGGGTGCCATGGGGCTGGTGGCAGCCGGGATAAAAGTCGCGATGGGAAGCTTGATGGGAGTGGCCTCGCGCAAGCGGCACAATGTGCTGGAGCTTAGGGCAGAGGAGGCGCTGATGGAAATAGGCTTCCAGCTGAACGAGATAAAAAAAGCCATGGTCAACCTGGCTGGCATGGAGTATTTGCGGCTTGCTGCGAAAAACGAGCTGCCGATTTCCCCTGTGCAGGAAAGCTCGTATATAATAGCGCAGAAAATGGCTTGCCTGGCGGTAGAGATGCGGGAAAAGTACGGCTTCAACCTGGCGCTTCCAATTGAGGTGGAAAATGACATGCTTGGGCTGCTCCACCCTGTGCACGTGAGCAAGCCCAGGCTCATCGCGCAGTGCATCCACTCGCACCTGGAAGCGATTTTCCGCAGGCAGCACGACGGGCACTACACTGCAATGTACAGCAATGGCCTGCATGCTGCGTAGTGCCTTTTTTCTTTTTTCCTGCGCCTGAATAATTGTTGTTCAAAATGTAAAGATAGGTTTAAATAGGCTTGCACACACAATCTATCCTGTAAGGAGGTGTTGAGCATGAACGCGCAAGTTGCAACAAAGACGAAGCAAAAGGAAAAAGTCTACAGTTTCAACAATTCCTCTGCTATGCGCAGCGCGGTTGAGGTCTATCTCAACAAGCAGCCTACCTGTAACATACTTGAAAAGAATTCTACACTTGATACTTCTGTAAAAAAGCCTGTCTCTGAAGTACTCGAAGATTTCAAAACAGATTACTTTTCAAAGAACATAACTGGGCAGGATGCCAACAAGCTGGCCCAGGCAGACATTAATTTTTCCGTTTCTGTGGATGTTCTTGCCAAGCGGTTTGCCGAGATAAAAAGCGCAATCAATTACAAGAAGGAAAGGATACACGCAAAATACGATCGGAAAATAATGGAAGGGACATTCTGGGACAAGGCCAAGGCAGCGTTCCCCTGGCTCGGAGGCGTCGCGGTTGCGGATTTGGTGGGCAAGAGCGACATCTGGGCCGCACTTGTGCAGTATGCGCAGCAGCTAGTCCCACAGGTCAAGCCCAACATGGTCAAGGAGGCGCTCATAGTGGCCGCCGGCATCTGCCTTGCATTCATCGCCAGCCGGATAAACAAGATGACTTCCGGACGCATCAACAACCTGGAGGAGCGCTGCACCATGAAAATAAGCTCCCAGGACAAGCTGGAGCAGCTAGCAAAGGACTTCAGCCTCGACCTCGCTGACCTGGTGAGGAGCAAGCTGGTCAAGGACTGCTATGCAAACGATGCTGCCAAGTATGCGGAAATGGAAGTGTTCGACGGCGACGAGCGCACAATGGCTGGAAAAATAGTCGGCATGGCAAAATACAGGTTATGCTATGACCTTCGGAACCCGTTCAAAGACATTTCCGATATCCACGTTGAGCCTGCCCCTCTTGGCAGGTGGGCCGGATTTGTTGACGGGATGAGAAAAATAGCCGCCAAAATCCGCTCCACAGTTGCGCGGGTGTTATCCAAAAAGCCAAGTGCGGCACCTATCCCGTCCGACTCGCAGCAGCAGGCCGATGCCTGCCAGCGCGAGGCCGGGGCGGCTTCCTCTCAATAGCGTTTTAAGTTTCTTCCTTCTTTTTCTTCCCCATGAAGCTAGGCAAGCAGGACCCCAAGGAAGGCGAGATAAGGCTCACTCCTGAGAACACAGAGGACCTGTGGCACATTGAGCGCGTGCTCGGGGTGGGGGACCGGATAATTGCCAAAACCTGGCGTCGCTTCAAGGCAACCGAGGATGACTCGGGCGAAAAGAAATCAGTCACAATGAAGCTTGGCGTTGAAAAGGTGGAATTCTCCCCGCACGCAAACAGGCTGCGTGTGACTGGCAAGATAATTGAAGGGACTCCAGAGGAATTCGTGCAGGTAGGCGCCTACCACACAATAGACATAGAGGAGAATTTCCCGGTCTCGATAATAAAGGACAAGTGGATGGCACACCACATGGCGCGCATAAAGCAGGCGATTGCGGAGACCAAGCGCCCGAAATTGGGCATGCTGGTGCTGGATGAAAACAAGGCCATTTACGCAACGCTTCGCGGCTTTGGCGTGGCGTATGAATTGGAGCTGGAAAACAATGCAAGCAAGCGCGATGACAAGTTCGACGAGAAAACGCAGGCGTTTTTCGGCGAGATACTCAAGAAACTGCAATCCAGCCAAGTTGGCAAAATAATAATTGCAGGCCCAGGCTTTGGCAAGGAAAACCTGACGAAATTCATAAAGCAAAAAGACGCCAAATTGCTTCAGAAAATAGTTTTCGAGCACTGTTCATACGCAGAAAGGACAGGCATCAACGAGCTTCTCAAGCGCGGCGTGGTTTCAAAAGTTGCAGCAGAGGAGCGCTCGGAAAACGAGCTTGTGCTCATGGAAAAGTTCTCAACCGAGCTAAGAAAGGAAAGCGGACTGATTGCTTACGGGAAAAAGGAAGTGGCAGGGGCTGTGGCAGCCTCGGCAGTTGAAACTCTACTTGTAATTGATGAATTATTGCGCACTGACAAGGAAATCGAGCGCATAGTGGAAGATGCGGAAACGCGCAAAGTGAAACTGGTCGTTTTCTCGCACGAGTCTGACGGCGGTCGCGAGCTGTCAGGCTACGGGGGATTTGCCGCGCTTCTGCGTTTCAAGATGCGCTAGCTTTTCCCACGCATTATAAATCCTTCTTATCAGGAAAGGATTGGGTGGGATGATGCACGACCATCGGAAAACGGAAAAACCTGGCAACGAGAAAATCGGCGTTATTCCTCTGGACAAATCCAAAATTCGGCAAGCCATCCAATCGTCTTCCGTTAAGGCCGAATCCGCTGCAAACTCAGGCAAGCCCACTCTTCAGGATGCGAAAAAACAGCTAGCATCCATTGCAGGAATGCTCACCAAATACAAGAATTATTGGGATGGTCTCCAGACTATTGACCTCATGGGCTGCGGGGACGGGGAATTCTTCGGCGAGCAAAAGAAAAAGACCGGCGCCGTCCTTGCCAATATCGAGCAGCTGGAAGGCCTATTGGGAAAAACTTCCGGCATAAGCGCTGCGCGGGAAAAGGCCAAATCCATTATGGCAATGCTCACCAAATACGAGACTTATTGGAGCGACCGCCGGTTTTATGCCCTCATGAGCAGTAGGGGCGGGGAGTTCGAAGGAAAGGAAAAGGACACAGTCGCAGGATTCATCGATGGACTTAACATCCTGTCCAAAACAATCGAGCAGATCTAGAGCCAGCTTCTGCGCTTCAAGCTCAGGTAAAATAAAAAAAAAGAAAAAAATCAGCGCAGCACAGGCATCTTTTTTTGGTGCTGCTTGTCCTTTATCAGCTCTGAGACCGATTTTGCAAACTGAGCAAACCCGCCGCGCTTCTTTGCAAATGGCCTTGCCGATTCTCCAAGCGGGATGACCACGCCCACCCTGAAGGTTCCCTTTTCCAGCATCTCAGAGAGGTCATTTTTCGTGATTGGGATTCCGAAGCGGCTGTCGAAAACCACTTTCTTCCCAGCAATTTCCTTGACCACCTGTATGCCGCCATTCGCAGTGGCTGTCTTGAGGGTCAGGTTTTCCTCGCCCCCAACCCACACTCTCAGGTTCTTGGTGGCTATCCCTGTCCCGGCTCCAGCACTGGCAATTCCCAGCTGATTTTTGACTATTTTTCCTGAAACAGTGCCGGAAATTCCCTTGCCCATAATGAACCTTTCCTCAATTGCAATGGTCCAAACCCGGTTTCCTATGTTGTGCGCTATTCCAACCTGGGTCAGGTTCCTGCCAGTGTGGTCCAGCTTGAATATGGCTCCGTATTCCCCCAAAGCGCCCTGCGTTGAGGCGCGGTAGCCTATCATCAGCCAGTCCACCGGCTTGATTCCAATCCCAAGCGTGGCTGCGCCTGGCTTTTCCTTGGTGCCAGTGGCGCCAAGCATTGTGAACTGGAGAATGCCAAGCGCGCTCTTGTTCATCATAAGCTCAGCCCCGTCGGTGCCCTGCCTTGCCACATATGTCCCATAGACAAAATCCCCGGTCTGCAGGAACACTGCAGGATTGGGGAACAGCCCCTGCATGGACAGGTTGGGCGGGGTTGCCAAAAGCTCAACTTTCGGCTCATTTTGCACCGGAGCCTGCCCGCCGGCATCCTGCGCCGCCCCCTTGTAAGACAGGGCAAGCGATCCTGCAACCATTCCGATGCATACTGCTTTTGCGATTTTTTGTTTAGTCATTTCAATCACCTGTTTCACCATATGTGGCTACTTATATATAAAAAATGCCCCCACCCAAGGTAGGGGTAATAATAACAATTATTAATCTCCGCCTGCATACCTTGCGCATGGACACTTCTGCGCTTGAAAGCATCGGGCTGACAAAATCGGAAATAAAGGTCTATCTTGCCCTTCTGGACATGGGACCATCCTCGACAGGCCCCATAGTGATGCGCTCCCGGACCGCGGACTCCAAGATATACGGGGTGCTTGAAAAGCTTTCGCAAAAGGGGATGGTCAGCTCCTTCCTGAAAGAAGGGGTGAAGCGCTACAAGGCAGCCTCTCCAAACATGATACTGGAATATCTTCAGGAGAAGAAACGGCAGGTGGAAGAGAAGGAAGCGGCGGTTTCAAAGCTGCTCCCCTCCCTTCTCATGATGGAGCGGCAGGTGGCTGAAACGAACGAGGCATCTGTCTTCACCGGGCAGCGCGGGGTCAGGACGGCTTTTCAAGACATAGTGGATTCTCTTGGCAAGGGGGGGGAAGTGCGCATCATGGGCGTCTACCAGTTTGGGGAGCAGTTCTTGCGCGCAGCGCAGCACTTCCACAAGAGCAGGGCAGCCAAAGGGGTGAAAGCCAAGATGCTTTTCAACCACGGCGCAAAGGAGACTGCAAAAAAACTGCAGCAATACAAGCCAATCGAGCTCCGTTTCATGCCAAGCGACATGTTCACTCCGGCGATATTCCTGGTGTATGGCAACAAGGTGCTGATCAGCCTCGGAGACGAGTTCACGATGTTCATGATAAAAAGCGCGAGCGCAGCAAAGGCGTTCAACGCGTATTTTGACGCAATGTGGGCCTCATCCAAGGGAAAATAAGCATCCTCTTAAGTCGCGCGCTTCTGCGCTTCAGGATGCGATAGCGCGAATGTGCCCGTTCCATGACCTTTTCAAACAATTCCATGCGCCGAGCCTTGCGCATCATCCTTCTTTTTCACCTCTGCCTTCATCTTCTCGTAGCGCTCAACCGCCCTGATTTTGGATTTTGTGCTGGCAATCAAATGATTTAGTGTTAAGCCGCCAATCAGCAAGCCGATTCCAATTGCGAAATCTTTGATGGAAAAGATTCCACCATGCATCGTGCGCTGAAGAGCCTCATAAATATTTATCGTCCCGAGAAGCAGGCTGCCTCCTAAGGCACTGTATACTACGCCTGCCGCAAAAAGACGAACGTCATCCAAAGGTTTCACAACCGCAGCAAAACCTGCACCTTTTGCCTCTTGCAAATCGCTATCCTGAAATTTTTTGCATATCTCCTTGGCCTTGTCATCCACTATCTTCTTTGCATCATTTAATTTTTCTCTTGGCAACATGTACCTATAGTTGTTATCGAGTTCCTCGTATTTCTCAGCCAGCCTATCGTATTCACTCATTTCTCTGGAAATCCCGTTCAGTGTCTCTTTTGGCTTGCGCTTTCTCTCTTTCACCAGCGCCTTGCCCTCTTTCAGGTAGCCTGCCAGCCTGGCGGCATCAGAGATTATCCCTTCTTTTATCAGTTCTTTTTGTTCAGAAATGGGAAGCCAACGGAATTCGTTCAAAGCCATCCTGCCCAGCTTTCCGAGCGTGCCGAGCCGAAGCTTGTCTTTATTCTCAACAGGGCATCCAACGCGCCGTTCTCCATTTACAAATGCCATTCGATTCACCTCTTAGTTTTTTCAAGTTCGAATATGCTCCTTCCCAGCTCTCCTTTCTCTTCCAGCTCGCGGTTGATGTACTCCAAAAGCATCTTCTTCACGCGCGCAAACTCTTCCTTGCCCACTGGCTGGTTCAGCACAGCATAGCGCGCGCCCTTGAGGTTGAAGCAAAGTATGCCATTCTCGACATCCTCGCAATTATGGCAAAAGTAAAGCCCGCTGCTCCGGTACGAGCTGTCTGCCTCAAGGCACCCCTTGCACTGCGTGAGGTTGAAGCAGCTGATGCAGAACTCGCTGTTGAGCATGCGCAGGTAGCCTCCGAAAATGTATTTCGATTCAGTCACGATTGAGGACAGGCCCGAGAGGCTGCTTGTGAACGCGAACAGGAGGCGGTGGCAGCCCACTGCATCAGACGCGCCCGCGGTTTCGCTGATGTCCAGGCAGCGCCCCTCGCGTTTTTCGAATGTGAAAAGCGCGATCTTCCCTGCGCGCCCTGCAATCTCCTCCAGGCCAGGCGTTTCCCCCTCGGAGATGGATATCTGCCTCTTTTGAGGCGAGGAGAGCGCAGTGCCAAGCGAGGCAAGGCTGCACGCTGGCAGCTTGCCTATGAGCGGGAAATCCGCATGGAAGGTCTGCTCCCCCTCAAACCCCTTCACCTTGCTGACCCTGGCTGCTTTTGGCGCCAGCCAGCCGCAATAGCGCTCAAGCTCGCTCGGCTGCGACCCGAGCACCACCCGGCAGCAGCTTTCGAATGCCCTGCGAACCGTTGGGGGCATTGGGGAGAATGCGAGAGTTTCCAACTTACTTGCCACTCGCTCGTTTCCTCTGCATCGGTCGCCTTCAGCCAAATCCACCAAAGAAAACAGCCTCTTGTCTTTCCGGAGCTTCTGCGCCATCTCGGACACGAGCTTCGCGCGAATCGTTGAGTAGCGCTCGCGGGAAAGCTGCAGATTGCCTATGCAATTGCTTTTCCCGCGCAGGTTGAAGCAGAACATCAAGTCGCTGCAGCCGCTGCAGTTATAGGAGAAATACGAGCCTGAGGTGCCGGCGCTGGAGTGCACCTCGAAGCAGCGCGAGACGCCCATCCCCGGGCCTGCGCACACCACGCAGCGCATGGAATGGCTGGAGCGGCAAAAGCCGCTCACCCCGTAAACCGACTCGGATATTCTTCCGTTCGAGCAATAGGCGCAGTTCTTCACATTGTAAATGTCATGCGAATGGTAGGCGTTTGCGCAGTCTGCGCAGTTATCCGCCTCTGATGCGCCAAGCGTGGCTCCGAATGTCTTGTTGCCGCAGAAGACCGCGCGCTCTTGGGCAGCCTCAAACAGGGTGTCCACGTCTTTTATGTCATTGATTGAAATGGGCGCGAACTTTGCAAGGGGGAGCTCCTCCTGCGAAACCACGCGCGCGCCCTGCGGGTAAAACGGGCTTGAGAGCATCACCTGCTTGCCTGACACCGAGGATTTTGCCATGCGGTGCGCAAACATCGCTTCCCGGAGATAATCCCCAAACTCCTCAAGCTCGCCTATTTCCTTCCCAAAAAGTATCCTGCAGGTATTCTTGAAATCCACGTTTATTTTTTCCATGCCACATTTAGGCAAACCCAAGTATATATAAATTTGTGGTGAACTATAACACCACAAATGAGCAGAATGTGGAAAAATGGCAGGGGAAACTGAAGCGCTCCAGGGGCTCGGGCTGACTGCAAATGAAGCCAAGCTCTATCTCCTGCTTCTTAAATCAGGGAAGGCAAAGGCGACCGACCTGGCGACCAGGTCGGGCATGCACCGAAGGGTGGTATATGACACCCTGGTGCAATTGGAGAAGAAGGGAATGGCGGGCAAGGCAGAGGTGGGTGGCATTCTCACCTTTACCCCTTCCCCCCCTTCTTCTCTCTTATCTTTTTTGGACGAGAAGCGCGATGCAATGGAAAAGGCGCTTCCCTCGCTTTCGCGCGTTTTTGAGGCCGAGAAAGCCGCAAGCGCATCTGTAATGCACGGCAGGCAGGCGCTCAAGACGCTGCTGGAGGACATACTCGCCAAGCGCGCCGACTATTGCGTGTACTACGGGCAGATGCAGATTTACGACTACCTCCCGAGATTCATGTCTATCTTCAACCGGAAGGCGCACAGGCTGGGCATACATTCGCGCAGGCTCCTGCTCGACACGCCGCTTGCGAGGAAGCGCGCCGCGCTGGTCCCGCTGTCAGAGACAAAATTCATGGACCCGTCCGTCCCCTCGCCTGGCATCTGGTGGACGTATGCAGACAGGCTGGCGCTCATCCTCTGGCACGAGGAGCCCACAGTGATTCTCATCAAGGACGAGCACCTTGCCAAAACTTTCCGCGCAACGTTCGACGGGCTGTTTGAGGAGAAGACGCGCGTGTACCGCGGCGACGAGGGAATGCGCGCGATAATGGAGGAGACTCTGAACCACAAGGAAACTCTCTTCTTTGGCGCGGCAGGCCAGGCTTCAGAGCGCTACACCGATTACCTTGAGCAAGACTACATCCCGCGCGCGCAAAAAAAAGGGCACAAGTGGTTCTTGCTTTCAAACAGGAAAATACTCTCAAAGCCTGCTGTGCACTTTCCCATGAGCAAGATACGCCTGCTTCCAAAAGACTGGGAATACTCGCCAAACGTAGTGTGGGTTTACGGCAACCATGTTGCCAATGTGGTGTGGCTTCCAGTGCCTGTCGCATTCGTGGTGGAGGACGCGCACGTGGCAAACGCCTACCGCGACTACTTCTGGCTGATGTGGAAGACTGCGAAAGAAAAATAAGCGTCACCTCTTAAGTGGCGCCAGGTGCTTCATGGGAGGCTGCTTGCACTCGCTCTTCACCACATTATTCTTCATTTTCCTGTACAATATGCTCTCAAGCGAGTCAAGGTTGCGTTTTACCTGTATTATTCGTTCTTTGTTGGTCGATTTTGTCTCCTCTACCATCTTACGGGGCATCCAAAACTCCACACGCTCAATCCTGTGACTATCCTCTTTTGCCATATCATAAAGCGCATCTGCACGGTAATGCTCGGGCTGGGCAATAGTCGTGGTGTCCAGCATGCGGTCCGCGTTTTTAATCCTTGATTCGAGTTCATCTTCGATCTTACTCAATTCGTACGAATATTTTTGTTTTTCACTTTTGGGTACTTTGGAGTTTGATGTTATATCGCCTAATAGCATTCCCGACAGCAATCCCGATATAAAAAATTCCACCGCAATTGTAATTTTTGATGCCATTTTTATCACCCGCAAATTCACGGTTAACGCCCGAGTACTGCGCGAACGGTCTTTATTCCAGCCAACTCAAGCGCAAGCCGGAATTCCTCCGCACATTTCTCAGCTTCATCATATCTTTCTTCACGGAGCAGTGCGAACACCGCTTTTCTTGCTGCATTCGATGCTCTTTGCCCATCTCCGAGTTTTTCGCATGCCTTTGCAACGAATATGGAAAATGAGGGGTCAGGCGCGTATCTTAGTGCATCGTCTAACGCTCCTGGCAATTCTTTCACATATGAATCATTGCACTTCAGCGGCCAATCGGTTCTCCTGTATTTTTTCACTTCTTTGACTAGTCCATAGTCTTCCCCTATCCTGGTCAATGCATCGTCAAAAGTGTATTCTCCGTATATCAAACACTTTGCGTTTCCAAGATCATTGCCATATCTTTCATCAGGCAAAAGCAGGTGCAGCCTAATGCCTACCTCTATGCCTTTGATGGCAGCTTCCCCCATCTCGCCAGGGGCGAGATTCCACCTCAGCCAAACTTTCTTCCAATCCACAGTGTCTTCTTTGCCCACAACACATTTCGCAACCACCATGGAAACAACCGTCTTGGCAGCTTCCTTTGCCCATATCGAATTCCATTTCATGAGCAATTCCACATCGGCTATTCCGTACTTGGGATTAAGGATTTCTCCTCTTTTTCTAATGTCCAACTCGAGCATCAAATCAGTGCAAAGAATCTTCTCAACCCTCAGCTTTTGGGCGCTATCATTGTATAGCTCTGCAAGCCCGTGCAGTTGTTCTCTGCAAAATGGGCTTTCTTCGCAGTTACTGTCATCCAAGTCTCTAATGGCATCTCGGTTTTTTTCAGTATCCACGATTGTTTTCAAAAGATATTGTTTTACAACGGCTTCGAGCTCATTTTTGCAACCGCACTCTGAAATTTCCGCCGCACTCGATTTTCCATCAAGAATCCGTTTTGCCATCCCGTTAACAAGCAATTTTTTTGCCTGTTTCTGGTTGATTCCAAACTCGGCAAGTATGGCGTCATTCGGTGCTTTTCCGGTTTTTTTTACTCCATCAATCAGCCGCATTACCGCTTCACGCTTTACCTTCCTGCTCAACCCGCCAATTTTTCTTTCCACCAGCAGGGCGGCAAAATCCGAAAGGCATTCCTTTATCCCAGCAATCTCCTTCTGTTGTATCGAGTCAATCTTCTTCTTTTGTATGCAGTTAAACGTCATTTCCACCACCTCATTGTGTTTTCTTGTTGTTTTTTATGTATTTACTTGTATATAAGTGCTTTTGCTGATTTTTTTGACAAAAGAGAAGTATTTTAAACAATTTTAACCATATTTAAAAAATGGCAGCAGAAAGGGCGCAGCTTGACAGGAAGGACAGGCGCATAATCTGCGAGCTCCAGAAGGATTGCCGCCGCTCGCTCGGGGAGATTGCGCGCGCGGTCGGGATTTCAAAGCAGGCGCTGCACTACAGGATAGAGCGGCTGGTTGGAAACGGCGCCATCGTCTCATTCATAGCCCTTGTTGACTTCGGGAAGCTTGGCTTTGTGAACCACGAGGCATGGCTGCAGCTGTCCTCTGCCCCGAAAAGGGAAAAGGAGGCGTTCATGGGCAGCTTTGCCTCGCACCCAAACGTGCGCCTGGTCGCAGAATGCAGCGGCAAATACGACTTTTTGGTGGGCGTGCTTGCGAAAAATTCAGTGCAGTTCAATTCCATAATGCGCGAAATAATCGGCAAGCATCCGGGCCTGGTGAAAGAGTGCCATGTCTCAATCTCATCTCAGTTCATTGCCTATCCCAAGACCCACCTTGCAGGGATTGAGGAGCGGAAAAAGGAATTTTCAATATCAGGCGAGCCTGGCGGGCTGGAAATCGATGAGACTGAAAAAAGGCTGCTCTCGCTTCTCTCCTCAAATGCGCGCATGCCTGCCCTGGAACTTGCGAAAAAATCAGGCGTTTCCCCCGCAACCGTGCGCGCGAAGATGAAAAGGCTGGAAAAAGACGGCATAATCGCAGGCTATTCAGCATTCGTCTCGCACGAAAAAATAGGGCTTGACAATTTCGAGCTCCTGGCGACATTGCGCGGCATGGATGGGAAAAAGGAGCGCGAGCTTGAGGAATACTGCCGCTCCCACCCGCACTCCACCTTCCTTCTTAAGTGCATCGGGAAATGGGGCATTGACGCGGGGTTTGATGCCGAGGACAGCCGCCACTTCCAAAGCATTCTTTCAGACTTTCGCGACAGGTTCGGAAGCGTGATAGAGGATTATGAAATTGTGCCCATTGCAGGCTTCAGGAAGTTCACTTACTACCCTTTTGCGGAAAAGTAGTCATCGCTTCCCTGCGCGCGCAATATCGTATATTCCAACCGGGAAATCCTTCTTTTTCTCAAGCGAGGCTGTAATCTCGGAAAGGACGAGCTTCTTGATGCGCATGAACTCTTCCTTGCCAACTTCGGCATTCCCGATTGCATAGCGCAGGTTCTTCACATTGAAGCAGAACATCGAGTCATGCACGTTTTCGCAGTTATGGCAGAACAGGCAGCCAGTGCAGTTTTGCGAGGTATCGACCTCAAAGCAGCGCGAAAGCTTGTAGGAATTGTAGCAGTTCAGGCAAAAGCTTGAGTTTCTCGTGGCATCGCAGCCGAACATGTGGTCGCAGTCGCGCGGCCAGCAGGAATAGGCAGAGTCTTTTGCATGGTAGGCGCGGCTGCAGCAAAGTATGCTGTTCCCATAATGCACAGTGGAGGATTCTGCCGCATTGCTGGAAAGCAGGTATTCCTCGGTGCAGAAGACAGCAACTGGCTCAATCAGCTTCCCCGCATTTGCCAGCGTCAGTTTGCCTGCCTCAATGCCTTCAGGCCACTTCCTCTCGCCGCATATTTCGCGAAGCTCCTCCAGCTTCACCGCCCTTCCGCTTTTGGCAAGGGCAAGGTCTATCCTGTAGCCGCCTACGTAGATGTCCTCGCCGCTCACCGCGGACTTCATACTCTTTATGTTCCTGATGCGGTGCGTCAAGTAGCTCTTGTAATCCCTCACATTCCCAATTTTCCTGCCCAGCACAATGCTGCAGGTCTCGTCAAATGCCGCTTGCACCTTGCTTTCGTCAAATTGCAGCGCCTTCTTTTTTGACAGGGGCTTTGAAAGCTTAAAGGGCGTATTCGGCACCAGTTCAATCAGCGTGGGCGCCCTGCCTTTTGCCTCCAGCTCGTCCGCAATGTCTGAAAGCAGCTTTTCTTTCACTTTCGCATAGTCATTTTCGCCAAGCTGCGCATTTCCCACCATGCGGCGCTTTCCCTGCAGGCCAAAGCAGAACAGGCACTCAGTGCAGCCGTCAAGGTAATCCGAGTAAACAATATCGTTTGACTCATACACCCTCTGGTCGCACAGGCACCTGCTCGTCCTCCAATTATTGTGCCCCTTGATGCTGAAGCTGGACTCGCCTATCACCAAGCTTCCAAAAGACGCCTTCACTTCTCTGCCGATTGTGCAGTAAGCCATGTCCTGCGAAGTGTGGAAAGTGTGGCAGCCCAGCATGAAATTGCAGTCTTCCAGCCCAGTGCTCTCCTCGCAATAAGAAGAATTCCCAAGTATTGTGTTCCCGCAGAAAGCCGCGCGCTCTTTCACAGCGCCTATGATGGAATCAATATCCTTCATTTCATTGATTGAAAGAGGCTTGAACTTGCGAGAATAGTCTATCTCGTCAAAACTTATGAATGGCGCGCCTTTAGGGTATTCCCCCACAGCTACAACTTCCTTACCTGAAATTGAAGACTTTCTCTTTTCAAAAGGCTCCAACCCCTCCAGGAGCCATTCCTTATAGCGCGCAAGCTCGCCTATCTCCTTTCCGAAAAGAATCTTGCAGGTGGTCTGCCACTTGTCATTCAGCCGGGTGTAAAGTGCGCTGTCTGCAGGCATCACTTCACCATAAGAAGCTGCGCGAGCAATGCCTCGATCTGCAGTGTTTCGTTCGCGCCTTCCACCAGGCGGAAATTGTACTCTCCTATTTTGTCCACAATCGCGACCTTTTCCTTTTCAGTGACCTCAAGCGCGTCCACTGTCCGATACATCTGCAAAAGCACATCCTCGCCGCTCATCCCATACTCAATCATCAGCTTGTGGAGCTTTTTCCTGGCTTCCACGAATTTGCGCGCGAGCGCCAGCTCCATCATTTCCTTTATCTCGGCAGGCTCGGCGCGCGAGGCTGATTTATAGACCATTTCAGAAGTAATTTTCTTTCCGTGCATTGAGGCTCCCTGAAGCGCGTTTATCGCGCGGCGCATGTCTCCTTCTGAAATGTAAAGTAGCGCCTCCACTGTTTTCTCATCCAGCGTCAAGCCCTCCTCTTTTGCCACCCTGGCAATCATCTCGCGCGTCTCATCCTCGCGAAGAGGGCGGAACCTGAACACAGAGCAGCGCGACTGTATTGGCTCGATTATTTTTGAAGAATAATTCGCTGAAAGAACAAAGCGCGTGACATTGAGGTACACTTCCATTGTTCTCCTGAGCGCGTTTTGCGCGTCATTTGTAAGAGAATCCGCCTCGTCCAAAAAGATTATCTTGAAAGGCACAGACTCCAAGCTGACTGTTCTTGCAAAGTCCTTTATCTTGCCCCTCACTATGTCTATGCCGCGCTCATCCGAGGCATTGAGCTCCAGTATGCAGTCACGGTAATTCTCACCATACAAGTCGCGAGCAAGCGCAAGCGCCGCGGTTGTCTTGCCAATGCCTGGCGGTCCTGCAAAAAGCAGGTTGGGCATGTTCTTTTCCTTGACATAAGCAGTGAGCAAGCTGACAATCTCTTTCTGCCCCACTATTTCCGAGAGCTTCCGCGGGCGGTATTTCTCGGTCCAAGGAGTATATTCAGACATCCATCCCACTTCCGTCCAAACTTTGCGCCTAATGTCTTATATAGGTTTATTCTCCTGATTAACTTGGTAATTATGGACGAATTCGTGATTTGCGCGCTTGCCTGCCTTGCCTTAGTGCTGGTGGCAGCCTCAATAGGGCTTCCGCCTGAGCTTCGAGCAGGGCTTGCCTTCTGGCTTTGCCTTTTCGGAGCGTCAAGTGCCGGCTTTTTCGCAATAGGGGCAATTGAAAAGTCAGGCATGAGCCGCAATTACTCTGCGCTTTGCTATTCAGTTGCAATATTTGCAGCCTATTTTGCGGCATTCTTTGCCTCAGGCGCAATCATGCTTTCATTCGGCTTCCTCCACGTGCCCCTCATAATGTGCGCGCCGGCAGTGCTGGTGGCAGTGAAAAGCTTCAGCATTTAGGTGATTCTCTTTTGCATGACCAGGTCAAGCTTGAAAACGAAATTCTGGCATTCTGGAATTCGGAAAAAATATACAACAAGATGAAGGCAGCGTGCGCTGACGGGAAGCCATTCTATTTCTGCGACGGCCCGCCTTATGCAACCGGGCAAATCCACCCTGGCACTGCCTGGAACAAGTCAATAAAGGACTCGGTCTGCCGCTACAAGAGGGCGCGCGGATTCGCAGTGCGCGCGCAGCCCGGCTTTGACACGCACGGGCTTCCAATCGAGGTAAAAGTGGAGCAGGAGCTGAAAATATCCGACAAGCGCCAGATAGAGCAGCTGGGCGTGGACAAGTTCGTGCAAAAGTGCAAGTCATTTGCAACGCAATACATAGGCGTTATTTCCCGCCAGTTCGAGCGCTGCGGGGTCTGGATGGACTGGGACAACCCCTACATAACCTACAAGGACGATTTCATCGAATCTTCCTGGAAAACGCTCAAGGCAGCGCATGAAAAAGGGCTGCTGCACGAAGGGGTGCGCGTGGTTCCCTACTGCAGCAGGTGCGAAACCACGCTGGCAAACTACGAGCTGGAATACGGCGAGCAGTCCGACCCCTCAATCTACGTGAAATTCAAGTCGCTTTCTGCAGAAAACGAGTACTTTGTCATCTGGACCACCACTCCGTGGACGCTGGTTTCCAACATGGCAATAATGGCTCATCCCATCTACACTTACGTGAAAGTAAAAGTGGGCGACGAAACCTGGATTCTGGCAAAGGACAGGCTGGAAGCCGTGCTTGGTCTGCTTGGCACAAGCGCAACTGTGCTGGGGGAAATTTCAGGCAAAAAGCTCGAGAAGCTGCAATACGCGCACCCGCTGGAAGCGAAAATCGGGAAAAAGTATGACAGGCGCGTGGTAATCTCAGACGACTTTGTCACGCTTGAGGATGGCTCTGGCTTGGTGCACTGCGCGCCAGGGCATGGGCCTGAGGACTTCATAGTGGGCAAGCGCTTTGGGCTGGAAATATTCTCGCCAATCGACTCTTCAGGCAAATTCACCTCGGATGCAGGTGTTTATTCCGGAATAGCTGCGCGCGCAGCCTCGGTGAAAGTTATTGAAGATTTGAAGGAATGCAACGCCCTTCTCCACGAGGGCAAAATCTCGCACCGCTACCCCCACTGCTGGCGCTGCAAAACCCCGCTCATATTCATAGCCACCAACCAGTGGTTCATTGCAATCACCAAGCTCAAGGACAGGATGCTGGAGCAGATAGGCGCGTGCGAGTGGCATCCTGACTTTGCCAAGACGCGCTTCACTGACTTTGTGGCATCCGCGCCTGACTGGTGCATTTCGCGCCAGCGCTACTGGGGCATACCCCTCCCGATCTGGAAGTGCGACTCATGCTCTCATTTGCACGTAATCGGCTCGCGCGAAGAGTTACCCTCCCAAGTCGAGGAGCTCCACCGCCCTTACATTGACAAAATAAAGTTCAAGTGCGAAAAGTGCAGTTCAACCGCGCACCGAGTGCCTGATGTGATGGATGTCTGGTTTGACTCTGGAAACGCAGTCTGGGCTTCGCTCTCTAAGCAGGAGTCGCAGAAATACTCGCGCGCTGACTTCATAGTGGAAGGAAAAGACCAGACGCGCGGCTGGTTCTACTCTCTCCTGGGATCAGGAACTGTTCTCAACAATGAAATCCCCTACAAAACGCTTCTCATGCACGGCTTTTTCGTGGACGAGAAAGGCGAGAAAATGTCCAAGTCTGTTGGCAATTTCGTGCCACTTGAAGAAATAATGGACAAGTACGGCGCCGACACCTTCAGGCTCTGGTGCCTTTCCAACACAGTCTGGGACGACTTGCGCTTCAACTGGAACGAGATAAAGGAGGCGCACCGTGCAATAGGCACATTCTATAACGTTGGGGTTTTCCTCTCCCGTTTCTACTCGGCAAACAGCAAGCCTTCGCTTCCCGAGCGCGATTCGCTGCGGCCTGAAGACCGTTGGATGCTCTCTCGCATGGCTTCAGTAAATCAGGAATGCACCGAGGCATTCGAGAATTACCAGCCCCACACAGCTGCAAAGGCGCTGCGCACGTTTTTGCTTGAGGATTTGAGCAGGTTTTACATGAAGCTGGCAAAGGAGAGGATAGACGAGGAAGGCGTCTCCTGCCCTGCAATGGCAATTCTTTACCATGCATTGCTTGACTCGCTTGTAATGCTCACCCCGATCGCGCCCTTCACCCCTGAAAGCATCTACATTTCATTCTTCCGCAAGTTCGAGCACAAGGAGTCCATTTCAATGCTTGCCTGGCCAACTGCAGACAAAACGAGCCACGACTCTCTTCTTGAGCGCAGGTTCGAGATTGCGCGCAACATCTCAACAGCTGCTGCAAACGCAAGGCAGAAGGCTGATTTGAAGCTTCGCTGGCCCCTTGAAGAGCTTTGCATTGTTTCCGAATCCACTGAAGTGCTCTCTTCAGTTGAGCATCTCTCCGAACTCATAGGCTCGCTCACTAATGTGAGAAAGGTGAAAGCCTCCAAGCAGCCCAAGACAAAAGTGGAAATAACGATAAACAAGTCAAAAGTCGGGGCAGCATTCAAGAAAGAGTCTGCAAAGGCGCTTTTAGTTCTCGAATCCGAAAGCAAGGAAAAGCTTGCAGTCTGGCTTGCCTCAGACGAGACTGAGTATAAAACTGAAAACTTCGCATTCACGCGCGAAATGGCAACTGCCACTGAAACAGCCGAAGGGTTCGCAATCGCCTCTTTTGAAGGCGGCAAGGTGTTCCTCAAGACCGCTCAGAACCGCGAGCTTTACGAGGAGTCCATGGTGCGCGAGGTTGCCAGGCGCGTGCAGATGATGAGGAAGGAGAAGAAGCTGGTGGAATCCGACAGAATAGCCATCCACATCCACGCCGAAGACAAGGAGCTGGACGGGATAATAAAGCGGCACTCTGACGCGCTTTGCGCGCAGGTGAACGCCGAGGCGGTCTTCCTGGCAAAACACGCGGGGGGCAGCTTTACCGAATGGGAAATAGGCGAGGCAAAGGTGGAAATATCCATTGAGAAGAGGTAAGGCGCGCCTGCCTACATGACCTTTTTATTCCTTTCCCCGTATATCCGATGAGAATTGCGTTTAGGTGATATGTTGATTTGCGAAAGATGCAGCGGGCAGAATTACATGCTTGAGAAGTGTGATTACTGCAGCAAGTTTGCCTGCCAGTCGTGCACGAAGAGCGCCAAGCGCCTGAAGAAAGTGAGGCGCCTGGTCATCTGCAAGGACTGCTGGGGCAAGATTGAGACCCGCAAGAAGTTCAAGGCACTCTGATTTTCCTGTTTTTGCCGTTATTTTCATTGCTCCAAGCGCAAGCCTTGGCGCTTTCCGCGCCATCATCATTTTTTAACCCTGCTGCGGTGTTTCTATCGGCAAGATAAAGCTCGTTTTTGCAAGGGAAATCCTCGACTCGCGCGGCAACCCGACCGTTCAGGCAGAGGTGCGCACTGAAAAGGGGTTTGGCAGGGCCTCTTCGCCCTCCGGCGCCTCAACCGGGGTGCATGAGGCATTGGAGCTTCGCGATGGCGGCGCGCGCTATGGCGGCAAGGGCGTGCTCTTTGCAGTCAAGAACGTGAACTCGCTCATATCCAAAAGAATTTCCGGAATGGATGTTTCCGGGCAAGCTGAAATAGACAGGGCGCTTTGCGAGCTTGACGGCACGAGCAACAAGTCCCGCCTGGGCGCAAATGCCACCACGGCAGTTTCTCTTGCAGTTGCGCAGTGCGCTGCAAGCGAGCGAGGCTGTGGCTTGCACTCCATTTTGGGCAAAGGCAAAATTCCCGCGCCCATGCTCAATGTCCTGAATGGGGGAAAGCACGCAGGCAACGGCGTTGCAATCCAGGAGTTCATCATTTATCCTCTCAACTTCAACTCATTTTCAGAGGCTCTCTGCGCAGGCTCGGAAATTTATCACACGCTGCGCGCGCTCATTTCCAAAAAATACGGCTCAGCAGCAACCGGGCTTGGCGATGAGGGCGGGTTTGCCCCTCCCTGCAAAAAAACAGAGGATGCGCTTGACTTGATTGAAGCTTCGATAAGCGAGGCTGGCTACCAGAAAAAAGTCAAAATCGGGATTGATGCGGCTGCCTCCTCGTTTTTCAGTTCAGGCAAATACACTGTGGATGGAAAAAAACTGGATGCCAAGGGGCTCACTGACAAATACATCTCGCTTGCAAAATCCTATCCAATAGTGAGCATGGAAGACCCATTCCACGAGGAAGCATTTGAGGACTTTGCCATCCTCAGGAAAAAGCTCGCCCGCCGCGTGCAGATAGTGGGCGACGACCTTACAGTCACTAATGTCTCGAGAATAAAAAAGGCAATAAGCGTCAATTCAATGTCTTCACTACTTCTCAAGGTGAATCAAATCGGCACCCTTACTGAATCGCTGCAGGCAGCTTCCCTTTGCCAAAGAGCAGGGTTGGGCGTAGTGGTCTCCCATCGCTCAGGCGAAACCGAGGACACTGCAATTGCAGACATTGCGGTCGGGATTGGCTGCGGGCAGATAAAATCAGGCGCGCCTTGCAGGGGCGAGCGCACTGCAAAGTACAACAGGCTGCTCCTGATTGAGTCCGAGCTTGGTCCCCGCTCGTTTGCCGGCGCCTCTGGTCTCGTATTATAAAATTTGGCTTGATGGGTATTGCATGCTCATTCCGCAAGACGAGCAGTCCCGCTTGTCATTCATTTCAGTGCTTTTCACATTATCTTTCTCCCTGCTTCTTTTGCTTGGAGCAATCAGCATGGCATTTGCAAACTTCACCCTTGGCTTTGTGCTTTTCATTTTGGGGCTTACGCTTCTTGTAGGAAATGAATACTTGGTATTCAAGCGGCTTTCAAGAAAGGC
>JAPLWY010000031.1:18236-18669 GCA_026396355.1 Microcaldota archaeon | reverse complement strand
AAGACAGTCATATGATATCTGCCCTTGATGCACGAATCGCCGGCTATCTTGAGATTCAGTCCTGGCAGATCTTCCCACAGCGAGAAGGAAGTGGCGGCCATCTGCTCTTCAAAGTCAAGTTCGAGCATATTGCACTGCACACGGATTGAGTTGGCCGAGACAAGGCGCAAGGCTTTGAGCATATTGTCTTTGTTGGACGGCAGGGGCAATACGGTGTCGCCCGGGCAGCCGCCCAGGTCAGGCGGGAAGCGCCATGAAAGCTTTCCGCTCTTGTTTGTTATGCCCAGGCTTTGGCAGATATCCGAGGCGCCAGCATATTCAAGAGCAGACTCGCTCCGTTCAATGAGTTCTTTGCCAGAGCGCCTTGCGTCGCGGCGGGAATCGTAGATGTCAGGGACAAGGATGTTGTTTTGCTTTACATACCGCCCTATTG
>JAPLWY010000031.1:14361-18148 GCA_026396355.1 Microcaldota archaeon | reverse complement strand
TGTCTTTTGGCCAGCATGGCGCTATTCGTGATAAGAAGTGTTTAAAACACCTACTTGGTCCCTGGCGTGAACTTTTTCTTTCTGAGCAGCCTGTGATACGAAATCCCGAACCTGTGAGCCTCGTCGCGCGCGTGCTGCAGCACCTGAAGCGCGGGAGAGGAATGAGGCAAACGGATTGGCTCTGATTTGTCGGGATGGTAAATGTCCTCGAATTCTTTTGCGAGCGAGACTGTTGGGATGGACAGCTGGAGCTCTGAGAGAGCGGAAAGCGCGGCTGAAAGCTGGCCTGGCCCTCCATCAATCACTATCAGGTCAGGAGGGGAGGAATGCTCCATCTTTATCCTGTAATAGCGGCGGAAGACTATTTCGCGCATTGAGGCAAAGTCGTCCTGCCCCTCAACAGTCTTGATTTTGAAGCGGCGGTAATTCGCCTTGTTGGGCTTTGCGTTCACGAACTGCACCATTGAACCGACCACGGACGTGCCCATGAGATTGGAAATGTCAAAGCACTCCAGAGTGCGAGGTATTGCGGGAAGGGAAAGCGCGCGCTGGAGCTCAAGCAAAGCCGGGTCGGCTGTGCCGGCTATTTCAAGCAGTATGTTTTTCCTGAGAAGCTCGAGAAGCTTTTTCTTGTCGCCCTTTTCAGGCTGGAGAATTGAGACTGGGCCTTCCCTTTTTTCAGACAGGTAATGCTCAAGCGCGGTTTTTGAGAGGGGCTCGGACTCGACATATATCCTGCGGGGAATCCCTCCTGCGTCGTAGAAGCGGGGCAGGAATTCCGAAAGCGCATCGTCTGAGAGAGAGGCGTCGAACTCGTATTTTTTCCGGTCGCGTATCAGCCCGCCAATCTGCTTGAATGCCTGAACGTATGCTTTGCCGTCATGAACAATAAGCGAGATGAAATCCTCGTTGCCTTCCCCTTCGCGCTCAATTTTCTGGCGCTCAAGCAATGAGGAGAGCGCGCGGATGGAATTGCGAAGCATGATTGCGCGCTCAAAGTCCTTTGCTTTTGCTGACTTGTTCATTTCGGTTTCCATTTCAGAAATGAGCGAGATGAGGGGCTTGCCGCCTGAGAGCACTGTCTTGAGCTTTTCCACTTGTTCGCCGTATTCTTTTGGCGTTACCATGCCTGCGCAAACGCCTGTGCAAAAACCAAGATGGTATTGGAGGCAGGGGCGCTTCTGGAGAAGGCGGCAGGTGCGAAGCTTGAATATTTTGCGCAGAGTGGAAGCCACTAGAACGTATGCAGAGCCTGAGAGGAAGGGGCCGTAAAGCGTGCCGCGTGCGCCTATTTTCCCGCCCCTTCCTTTCCTCATCAGAAGCATGCGCGGGAACTGCTCGTCTGTTATCAGAATGTAGGTGTATTTTTCGCTGTCCTTCAAGTCTATGTTGTATTTGGGGTAATGGCGCTTTATCATGGAGTTTTCAAGCAAGAGCGCCTCTGATTCATTGTCGGTTATCACATACTCGAGCGAGTGCGCAGAAGAGACCATCTGCGCTGTCTTGTCCAGCAGGTCGGAGGAGAAATAGTTCGCAAGCCTGTTGCGCAAGTCCTTTGCCTTTCCAATGTAGATGGGCATCCCGTTGCCTGACTTGAATATGTAGACGCCAGGGAGATGGGGCGCGGATTTTGCGGTTTCTTGCAGGGAGGGCATGGGAATACCTTGTGAAGATTCAGAATTAGGGGTTATAAAATAGAGGGAGATGGTACACCCGAAGGCTCCACCTCACCTCCCACGCCCCTTTCGGAGCAGGGGAAATCTTCACTTAAGGTTTATATAAAGATGGGGCGCGCGGCTCGGCGTGCTTTTTCTCAGGCGTGAATTGTGCGCCTTTGTCTTTCAGGCTTTGCCAGCCTTTGCTTTCCAGGCTTATGCGCCTTCGTCTTTCAGGCTTTGCCCGCCTTTACTTTCCAGGCTTTGCGCGCCTTTGTCTTTAGGCGCCTTCGTCTTTCAGGTGGATTATTGCCTCTGCAATGTCCCCGCCAGACTCGCGGAGCGCGTTTATCGCCTCCTCACGCGAGCATTCCGCTGATTCCATGACCATTTTTATGTCATCCTCGCCCGCTTCCTGCTCCTCGTGCACTTTTCCTGAGACTTGGAAGGTGACCTGCCCCTGCATTTCAATCTTTGTGACTGACGGCTCGAAAACCACCAGCCTTCCCCCCTCGCTAAGCTCGATTGTGACTTTGGTGGCAGGGATTTCCTCGTTCTTTATCCCCATCTGCTTCATCATTTTCGCCATTTGCTTCGGGTCCATTCCAGGCATCATAAAATCATTCCTCCTTGAGCAATAAATTTGAGTTCACAAGCTTTACCAGCTTGCTGACAATAACCTTTTCCATCTTGCGCCCGCGTGCGGCTGTTTCCCCGCCCACTTTACCAACATAACCGTATTTGCTGTATTGGTCTTTTGGCATTGGTATTACTCTGCCAAAATAGCGCTTTGAAGCAGCTTGCTTTGAGGGGCGCTTTTTCCAGCCAGTAAGGGACATTACGATTGAGGCTTCGCCCTCGTCTGCATGCCCGCCCACTTCCACTCCTTTTATGTCCCACCACGAGACCACGCAGGCTGTGAAATCCAATTCATCTGAAAGCTCCTTGAGCACATGCCCTGCGATGGTGGCATCTGCGCCATGCCCGTTGAGGAAAAGTATTTTTGTAAACCCGTTCCTCACCAGCTCGCGCGTGATATCGCGTATTATTGCCGCAAATGTGTTGGACTTGAGCGAGACTGTGCCTGCCCAGGGGCGAAGGGTGTAGCAGAAGCCATAGGTTATGGGAGGGAGCACGAGCGCGCCTGTTTTTTCCGCCACTTTCTGCGCCAGCTTGTGCGGCACTATGGTGTCGGTCCAGAGGGGCAGATGCTCGCCATGCGCCTCAAGCGCGCCCATTGGAAGTATCACCACTGGCTTTTTCCTGCGCGAGAGAATCTGCGCGATTTCCTTGCTTGTGTGCTCGCCGAATAGTATGGTCAGTCAATCACCTTATTCAATTATTCTTTCAACTGCCAGCCCGAAGAGCAGGAAAATTGCCAGCCCTTCTGCCTGCCATGAGAGCAATAAGCCCAGCGGAAGCGAGAGCAGGAGGTAGTTTGAGAGAAGCGCTGGAATGCTGCAGATCAGGAAGAGCAGCAGCCCGAACCTCAGGCCAATGTGAGTCGGCTTCCTGAATTTGCGCTTGGCAACCGTGAGCGCAGGGCGGATGTATTGGTAGGCATAGGTGAATATTGCGCCAAGTATGAGTCCGAATATTATTGAGAACAGGTAGAATTCCGCGCCAGGCGGCCCGGGAGCAGGCATCATGAGGCTGCTCCAGACTGGAAAATAGCTTGGGTCAGTGTAATAGCTCATTGAGAGGAATGCGCCAAGAGTGTGAATTATCTGCGCAATCGCCGCGTATGCAATTGAAGCCAAAATGAACCGTCCTGCCTTCATCCCATCACCTGCTGCTAAATAGGGGAAGAGAATTAAAAATGTGAGGGCAGGTACTGGCGCAGGAGGCAGCAATGTTGCAGGCTGGAACCAAACATGTACTTTTATATTTGTTTTCAACAAAAAATCCAGCCATGGGAAGCAATATTTACCAAGAAGCAGCGCAAAAAACATTGAAGGAAAAAATGCCCGAGGCATTGCGCGGAGCAGTGCCCGAAGCATTGAAAAGGATAAACACGCGCCCGGAGTATGGGTTGTATGATGCCTCGATTTCAAAGAAGGGCGCGCTGTCCGTGTTCATGAAGCTGCACAGCCATAAGGAAGGGCTGGATGAAAAGGATCTTTCCATTCTGA
>JAPLWY010000031.1:4797-14327 GCA_026396355.1 Microcaldota archaeon | reverse complement strand
CAAAGGTGCCGCGCGAGGAGAGAGGTAAAAGCTGGCCGAGTGAAAGGGAGGTGGAGGAATTCGCCAAAGCCGCTGCCAATAGCCGCTTGACAAAGGAAATGAGAAGCGAGGCTGAGCTGCAGATTGCAGAGGTAGGCAAGCTGGCCGAGTTCAAGCAGTCCGTGGCGCCGTTTATCAATCTTGTTGCAGGAGTTTTGGGCACGGCTGCCGCAATTTGGGTGGCTGTTGATGCCGCCACGCTTCCGGCCAAGGAGCTTTTTGCCAGGGTTCTCCAGGGTCCGCTGGGCATTTTCACCCCTGGCAAGGGAGGAGCTACGCCTGAATGGGCGCTCGCCACGCTTGCCGCACTCTATTTTGCCTACAGGGTGATAGCCAGCGCGTATAAGTCGGCAGACGGAGACGAGGCATGGAGAAGCCTCAACAGGCTGATTGAGCAGCTCAGGGGAGACGGGCAGTAAGCTTCAAGAATGGGAAAACAAGAAGTAAAATAAACGGCTCTGGGTTGCACGGAACGAAGAAAACTGCCATCAGTAGAACAGCATCGTTTTTCCATTGCCAGACAATGCCTTTTTGACGTAATCCACGCTTATCTTCATTTCAGAGCCATTTTTTTTAGCGTTGAATTTGATGTCCCTGAAAACCTGATTGCAGATGGGCTCAAGCGCCCTTGCGCCTGTTTTCAGCTCGACTGCCTTGAGGGCTATCAGCTCGTATGCGGATTCGTCCACCTTGCAGTTCGTTTTGTATCCTTCTGAGAGAAGACGCAGCTGCTGGGCAAGCGGGGAGGATTCGCTGTTCTTGAGGATGTCTATGAGGTCCTCGGTCTTGAGAGGGCGTACAAACGTGACCACTGGGAACCGCCCCACAAGCTCTGGTCTCAGGCCGTATCTTACAAGATCATCTGGAATGATTTGAGCATAGAGTTCTTCATCGGGCATGCTAAGCTTTATTTTCGGCACAATTTCGCCCCGGATTATTTTTTCCACATCAGACACGTTTCCGCAGGCATTGACCCGCTCTGCGATGATATAATTGAGGCCGATGAATGCGCCTGCCCCGATGAAAAGCATTTCAGTGGTATCTATGGGCTGAGTTGTGCGGACACCGGTTTCAGCACGGACAGCGCTGCTTTCCACGAACCCGATAAGCTCGTTTTGAAGCTTTGAAGCAAACCCTTTGTCGTCCATGAGCAATGAAAGCTTGTCTATCTCATCAAGGAACATGATTGAGCGGTTCAGCGCGCCCGGGCTCGGGGATTTATCCAGGACATCCTGGAATATCGAGGTGAGATTGTCGCCAATATAGCCGGTTGCGCTTTTTGAACTCATTTTGGCCTCCCCGAAAGGCACTCCGAGGTATTTGGCAGATATCCTGCCAAGATAGGTCTTGCCGCAGCCAGTTGGCCCCAAAACCAGTATGTTTGATGTTTTCACTCCCTGCGGCCGGCAGGCATGGTCTTTGATGGCTATTGCAAAGTCCTCGACCGCAACATCCTGGCTGCGGACACTTTTCCTGAAATAATCCGCAATTTCAGCAGGAGTCACTGCCTGCAAATCGGTTGCAACCGGATTGGCTGGCTGCTTTTTCATTTCTGAGGCTGGCACGTTCGCCTGGCCAGCATCTTTTTTTGTAGGAAGAATTTTGCTTACTAAGTTTGCCATTGGAGTCTCGGGTTTTTTGAGATCCGTTGTAGGCGGCTGTTCAACTGGAAGGGCATTTGCCGGGGATTGTTTCATCGTGTTGGCATACAGCCTGCTTACAACTTGGGGAATCAGTTCTTCAGGCATGCCCCATTCTCTCAGTGAATCCGAAGTGGCTTGCTGCGTCTCAAGACATTCGGAACCGTGCTGCCGGCCCAAGAAGAAAGATGTAAAAAACGGGGAGAGCATATCTGCAGAGTATTTGTCTTTGCGAAGATAATCCAGGAGAAACGGCCCGGCCTCATCCAGCAGCCAAAGGGCGCGATTCCCGTATTTTTCGCTGCACGCAAGAGCAAAAATGCGCTGGGACACCAGAAGCAGGTTCGCTTCGTCGCGGTAATCTGTTTTCTGCCCGTTCATGGCACGAAGCACGGACTGCCGGGCGTCATCGAATGAATTTTCGTAGAAGTTTTCCGCATATTCTACACTAAGATCGAAAACCCCCCACATGTAAATCCTCTTTTATTCACCATCGCTGGAAGATATTATCTTGGGCAAAGGGTTTTTAAAGGTGTCTGAATATGGAGATTTGTTGACATATGGAATAAAACAGAAAATAAAGAAAATAAAAAAGAAGAAAAGAGAAAAAACTCAGGCAAAGGTTTCCTTTACCTGGCTCTTCCTTATCTCGACGCGCTTGATTGGACCGATTTTCTTCACGCCCGCGTATATCTTTGCCGCGAACTTGCCGAAAACTATTTCCTGCACTAAAGCGGAGAAATCGGTTGCCTTCACGTGCGCTTTTACACCTTCGGAAATCCCTTTCCTCACGTCCGCGCGCACGCCCTCGCTCACTTTCAGGCCCGAGATGCAAATCGACTTGATGCGTATCGGCACTCCGTCCTTTGTAACCGCGTCGTCCACCTGGTTCATCACAGAGCGGCGCCTGCGCGCCAGCGTCCTGACATAGCCAGGCACCAATTCATGCCCGATGAATTTCGTGTGCGCAGTCTTGCCCTTCACTTCGCTCACCCTGAAGTAGAGAGAGGTGTAGGCAGTGGACTGCGAAAACGAGCCCAGCAAATCGCCGAGCCCGATTTTTATCTTGCGGTTGAGGAGGTTTGCCTCGTCGGATGAGACCAGCTGCCCAATCTCGCGGGACTCGAACGATTCGGGAGCCACGATTGAGTACCAGCTCTTCATCTTCCACTTGTCAACGACTTTTGCCTTTTTTTCAACCATAGGATCACTTCACCAAAAGCGCTGCTGTCTCAGGGTCGTACTTCCAGTCTGCCGGGAGCACGCCTGTGCGCGTGTAGTATTTTGCGAGCCTTGCTATCTTGGACTCGACGTGTATGAGCTTGGTGCGGTTGTGCTTGTCCGAGCGGTTGGTCCTGAGGTGCTCGCGCATGTTCACCGCGCGCTTTATCAGGTTGATTATGTCCTCGGGGTATTCCCGCTTTATGCCATTGTCGAAAAGTATCTGGTTGATGGACTTTCCGCAGAGCGCCTGGATGGATGGGATGCCGTACAAGTCGCGGATTACCCTTCCTATTTCGGCAGGCCCCTTGCCTTCCTTGCCCATCTTGAGCATGATTTGCCCCTCTTCTTAGAGTGCATTCTTGCCATTCACATACCTCCTGTTTTGGATTTCAGGCGAAGCGTGAAACGAATCCGCATTGCCCGTCTGCCAAGAGGCGGGAATCTTGGTATGGAAAATTTCCGTGAAATTTTCCAGCAGCGGAACCGGAGTTCCGCTACAAAAAAATAAAGCCCGAAGGCTTCACTCTTCCGCCATGTGGGCGGTCCCGCCGAAGCGTACGCTTTATTGGGAGAGGGATTTTTAAGCGTTTGTCCAGGCTCGCCGGCTGGGACTACACAATGGCACACTGAGTATAATTTATATAATGTTGCAGCCAGGAAATTGGCAGAGAGGTGTGTGAATGATCGGAATGCCACCAACCTGCAAAGAATGCGGAATTTACCAGAATAAGGACTGCGGGAAGACGCCTGTTCGCAAGACGCCCTACTTTGTTGTGAGGGAATTCGCGAAGCACTTCAGAGAGGGCAAGGAGGGACTAAGCGAGAGTGCGCAGTACAAGTCTGATGTTGCAGTAGAGAGATTGCTGGAAAACAGTGTGTGCCCGTATGTGCGCAAGTACAATGGCAATGACATGCGGCTGGCGCAGATAGTGAAAAATTCGGATGAAATCAGCGGCTATGTCCAGTGCTACAAAAGCGATGTGAAAGGCTACAATCAAAAAACGCTTTTCAATTCGCTCATAGTCGGAGTAGCAGGGGCGGTGGTGGGAGTTGCGACTGGATTGTCAGTCATAGGACCCACCCTGGATTTCACCTTGAATTTCAAGGAACTTGCAGTATGGATAGGCGGCGGCATAGCGGCCTTTGAAGGCATTCTGATGGCAGCCAGCCTGATGGACATAGTGCCCCGCGCAAAAATATTGGCAAATGACATCAGGATGTTCCTTGGGAATGCAGTTGACAAGCTGCGCCCCTGGGAAAACTAGCTGATTAACCCCTTTCTTCCAGGAAGTTGAATGCCAGTATGGCAAAGCCGGTGAACAGCGGGATTGCGAGCACCAGCGAGAAGAGAAGCTCTACACCTAGTATGTATGCGAAGAAGAGGAAGAACAGCGCCGAGAGAACGAATGCGGCAAGGAGCGCGGTCGCGGCATTTGGCACCTGCCTTTTTTTGTGGATTGACTCCTCGGCAGCCAGGGAGCTTGGCGGCGTGATTGCGATTGGAGGGAGAGTGTGCTCGGGCTTTGGCTCGGGCTTTGGGAAAGTGAGGCTGAATTTTTCCTTTTTCTCAGCTGAAGGCGCTGGCTTTGCGTTCGCGCGCTTTTTTGGTTTTGGCATGCTTTCCACCCCGCCAGTTTTTCAGATTATTTCTCATTCAGAACAATGCTTTGCTCTCCTTTTTTGAAGTTAATAACCTTTACCCTCGCGGTCGCCTTGATTTCCTCCTCAATGCCGGAAATGTCAAAGTTGCAGGAAAGGTCGGCTGAAGGCAACTCTGAATTGAGCGGAAGCTTGCGCTCTGCCTTGTGCTGGCGCGCCTTTGCGCACACTTCATTCAGGAATGCGCATTGCTTTTCAGATTCCTCGTCCAGAAGAGACTGAACTGGAAGCGGCCAGGAGGAAAGATGGATGCTCTTGCCGGGTTTGAAGGATTGCCATACTTCTTCGGAAAGGTGGGAGGTGACCGGGGCAAGGAGCTGGCAGGTTTCCAGAAGCACTGTGCGCATTGTGTATTGCGCTGCGCGCTTGCTTTCCTGCCCGTAAATTTCAGGAGAATATACCCTGTGCTTTATGTATTCAAGGTAAAAGTCGCAGAACTCGTGCCAGAAGAAATCCTGCAGCAGCTTGGTGGCATGGTGGAACTGGAATGATTCGAAGTCTGCTGTTACATCTGTTTTTACCTTTTGCAGGCGGGAGAGAATCCACTTGTCGCTGGTGCGCAGCCCCTTTATTTGAGAGCCGGTTGCTTCGTCCTTGAAGTCTGAGCAGGATTTCTCGACTAATTTCGCAGCATTCAAAAGCTTGTTGATGAAGCTCTTGGAGTACTGCATGTCCTGGTAGGAGAATGGGCGGTCTTTTGCCATTGCGCCGGAAAGCGCTGCCCATTGCCTCACTGCGTCAGCTGAATAGTCGGTGAGCAGCTTGTCAGGCGCTATTATGTTGCCAAGCGACTTGCTCATTTTCTTGCCGTCAGGGGCAAGCACATTTCCATTGAGCAATATTTCTTTGAAAGGCGGCTTGCCAGTGAGCTGCATGCAGCGGTATATTGTGTAGAATGCCCAGGTGCGCACTATTTCCACGCCTTGGGGGCGGAGGGAAGACGGGTAGGTGCGCGCAAAGAATTTCTCGTCCTCACCCCATTTTGCAATCACAAGAGGCGAAATGCTGGAGTCCACCCAGCAGTCGCAAGTTGAGGTTTCGGCTGTGAGCTCTTCTCCGCTTGCGCCTTTTTTGGTTGGCTTGGCAATCGGGTCGAACGGAAGCTCGCTCTCCTCTGCAGGGTAAACCTTGTTGGTTGCCTTGTCAATCCAGAAAGGGATTGGCGTTCCGAAAACGCGCTGGCGCGAAATCACCCAGTCCCATTCCACGAATTCGGCCCAGTCTATCAAGTATTGGATGCCAAAGTCCGGCACCCACTTTATTTTTCTTGCAGCCTCGATTATTTCGCCTGACTTTTCGGTGATTTTGGCAAACCACTGCATGGAAAGAAGGAGCTCGATTGGCTTTTTGCAGCGGTCGTGAAGCTTCACTGTCTGGGTGAGCTTCTGGCTTTTCACCAGTTTCCCTTCAGCTGTGAATTTCTCGATTATTTTCTTTTTCGCTTCAGTCACTTTCATGCCTGAGAATTCGCCTGCGTTTGCCAGCCTGCCAAACTCGTCCATTGCACGGATTATGGGCAGCTTGTGTTTGTACATCCAGATTATGTCCTGCTTGTCGCCGAATGTGCAGACCATCACAACTCCTGAGCCGAATTCCTTGTCCACGTCCTTGTCTGCAAGGAGAGGCACTTCCTTTCCAAGCGCAGTGGTTATTTTTTTCGCTGATAGCTTGTTGTAGCGCTCGTCTGTCGGATTGTAGAGAACTGCCACGCAGGCGTGCATGAGCTCTGGGCGAGTGGTTGCAATCTGCAGCGGCTTGCCCTCAAGCTCGAAGTTGATGTAAAAAAGCTCGGTTTCACGCTCAGAGTCGTCGGTGTCGGTTTTTGCAAGCGCGGAGCAGCAGTTGGTGCACCAGAAAACCGGGTGCTCTGAGCGGTAAATCAGCCCTGCCTTGTGCATCTGGAGGAGCGACTTTTGCACTGACTTGTGGTAAGAGGGATCCATTGTCCTGTACTCGTAGCGCCAGTCTGCCGAAAAGCCGAGCGACTGCATTTGCGCGCGCATTTTTGCAATGAACTCATGCGTCCAGGCAACGCACAGGCTTCTGAACTCGTCGCGCGGCTTCCTGCCGTATTTTGCCTCCACTTTAACTTCGGTGGGGAAGCCCTGGCAGTCCCAGCCCTGAGGGTAATAGACATTGCAGCCGCGCATGCGCTTGTAGCGCGCAACGAAGTCGAAGTAGGAGTAGGAGAGCACGTGGCCCATGTGAAGCTCGCCGCTTGTGAAGGGGGGAGGGGTGTCTATGGAGTAAACTGGCTTTTCCGAGTCTGACTCGTCAAAGTGGTAGGTTTTGTCAGCCTCCCACTGCTTTTGCCATTTCTCCTCGACAGTGCGGTCGTAGCGCTCGCAAATTGCCATTTTTCATCCACCTATATTCCTGGAAAACTCAATGGACTTCTGATGGGACAGATTATTAATTTAATGTTATAATGATGGTGCTTGGTCGCATGGATATTTTTCAGGCAATAGTGCTTGGCATTGTGCAGGCAGTCACTGAATGGCTTCCGCTTTCCTCAAAGACAATGGACACGCTGGTCTATACGCGTTTTTTCGGGGGCAGCATGGGAAGCGTGGTCTCAGTGCTGCTTTTCCTGCATATCGGGACGCTTCTGGCTGCCACTGTTTATTTCCGCGCGGAAATATTTCAAGTGGCAAGAAAGTTCCTCTCCGCGCCAACCGACTGGAGAATGCACAGGCGGAACGAAGTGGGCTTTCTCATCACTGCGCTGTTCTTCACAGGAGTGGTGGGGATACCCCTGCTTGCCATTGAGAAACTCTTCCTTCCAACGCTTGAGGCAAATGCTCTCCTCACGCTCATGGGCGCGGGGCTGGTGCTGACCGGCTTCCTGCTTTCCACGCAGAAGAAGAACAGGTGGAAGCTGGCGCACAGCGCGTGCGCGGAAGACGGAGTGCTGACTGGCTTGCTGCAGGGGCTGTCCGTAATACCAGGAGTTTCACGCGCAGGCTGCACCACAAGCGCGCTTATTTGGAAGGGGTTTGATGCCGAAAGCGCGTTCCACTTGAGTTTCCTGCTTTCAATCCCTTCTGTTTTCGTTGCAGAAGTGGTGATTTGGGTTGCGCAGGGCGGGATTTCTGCACTGCCCCTCGTGGACGGGCTGATGCTGATTGGAACAAGCTTTGTTTTCGGCTATGCCACGATAAAGGTGCTTCTCGAGTTCGCGCACAAGATAAATGTCGCCTCGCTTGCCTTTGTGTTCGGGATAATGATGCTGATTTTTGGGTTAGTGGGAGTGGGCTGAGCAGAGGACCAGGCGGAAGGGCGCACGATTGGCTGCTATTCGTGGTATGGCGTAAGCGGAGCAATTGGCTTGGCGCAATCCGCATTCTTATTCGTGATACGGAGTCAGCGGAGCATAGTCCGCGCAGCCTTGAGCCAGGCAGAGGAACTTTGCCTGCGGATTGGCCGAAGCGTTGTAAGGATAGCCTGTGCCGGATGAGCCGTAATAAAGGCTTGGGAAACCTGCCGAATGATTGGCGCCTAAAACCTGGACTGTGCCGTCCATGATTTCCCACCAGATGTTGCCTTCCCCGTGGCCAGCGATAGTGGTGTTCCACGTGTTGTTTCCAGCGTCATCTATTGCATAGGCGCTGCCGATGGGGAGAGTAAAGTTATTCCAGTAGAACAGGTTGGAAGTCGAGCTGCTGTCAAGCTTAACTAGGGAAATTTGTGCGTTGAGGATGGTGTTGCCTATGAATTGGTTGCCATTGGCGCTGACAGTCAGCTTCACCACGTAATTGCCGCCCATCCCGTCTATCGTGTTGTTTGCAAACGTGTTGTTTGAGCCTTGCTGGGAAAAGAGCGCACCTGCGCTTCCGCCTTTACCGGTTATCCGGCAGTTTGAAATCGTGTTGAAAGCGGAATTCCCGCCAATCGTTACGCCGGATCCGGCATTGACGCCCAGTTGCGTTCCCCTTGCAATGAGGGTTGAATCGGTTATTGTGTCGTTTGAACTCGCACCTATAACAAGAGCCGCGTAGCCCGTGTTGGTGGATGCGACTGAGCTGGAGATTCCAACATTGTCGGAATATCCGATTGCAATTCCAGAACCGGAATTGGAAATCCCGCTGGAATCGGTGATAGATGTGAAATGCCCCCTGTCCAGGAGGATACCATAGCCTGTGGCGGAATATCCGGTAGAGCCGGTGATTGTGTTGTGGGCCGCATCATCAAGTCCGTAACCATTCCCGTAACCATAGATGTAAATCCCGACGCCGGCGGCGCGGGTGGTGTTTGCAACCGTGTCCTGTATCGTCCCGTAGTCGACTTCGTCAAAGAATATCCCGTGCTGGAAATTGCTTATCTGGCAGTTCTTGACAATGGTGCCTTGCTGGTTTGAGTAGATGCCGTATGTGCCGGTGAGGTTCCTGCCTGTCATGCTCCTGCCCTGGCAGTCGACCGATACGCCGGTCCCGCCATCGATATAGATTGCTGATGATTGGTTGGAGGAGACGTTTGTGTTTATCACCTGCACATTGTCCGAGCCGTAGGTGATGTAGAGCCCGTAGCCGTTCGAGGAGGAAACAAGATTGCGCGCGATCGAGTTGCTTATGACAACGTTCTGGCTTCCGGCAAGGGCAATGCCCTTGTCGGTATTGGAGGTTCCGGTTGAACCCGTGATTGTGCTGTCCGGACTTGACATGACGCCGATGCCGAGCTTGGAGATGGAGGTTCCGCTGGAGCCTGTGATTGCGCTTCCTGCGCCTTCAATGATGATAATGCCTTCTGCAGAGGTGGACGAGCCGGCCGAGTCAGAGATTGTGGTCAGCGGACTATAGTATGCATTGATGGCTGCGCCAAGGCTGGAATTTGCGTTGGTGCGGGAGATTGCATTGGAGGCGCCGCCGTAAATGGATATTGCATTGCCATAATTATCTGCTATGAACTCAGAGTCAGCAATTGTGTTGGAGCTGCCTGCGACCATTATGCCATAGCCGTATGTGGAATTTC
>JAPLWY010000031.1:0-4771 GCA_026396355.1 Microcaldota archaeon | reverse complement strand
TGGATTCGCCCTGGATGAGTATTCCTGTTCCCGGGTAATTCCATCCCTCATTCAGCGTGGCGCTTGTAATGGTGTCATCTATCAGCCCGCTGTCCGCGCCAGTGTCGAAAAAGACATCCGCCTCGAAGTCGCGTATTATGCAGTTCCTGACAATGGTGTTGTATTGGTTGGAATAAATGCCGTATGAATTCGGAGTGTTGTCCCCGATTATGGAATGGCTGGCGCAGTTAAGGGTGACATTTGCTGCAGATATGACTATGCAGGTGGCAGAGGTTGAGATGTCGCTTGAAAGTGCATAGTATCCCGGGGCGGTTATGTTAAGGCAAGAGCCAAAGGTCGTGATTGGAGACAGGCGCGTGAGCGTGAGGTTTTTCCGCGCAATGCCGCCCTGCGAGTCTGTCGCTGTGATTGCGAGGCTGGAATTTTCCGCGCACATCAGCGCGGTTGTGTTGTTCGCATGGGTGTAGATGAGAGTGGAGAGGCAGCTGCTCAGGTTGTCCACCATGCCTGAAATGGCGCCTGTTGAACTGTTGGCTAAGAGGCTGGCAGGGAGGCCTGAAACGCCCCAGGAATAGGGCGCCACTCCGCCGGTCGCGGAAAGGCCAGTGGAATAATTTGAGCCTGCCAGCGCATAAGGCAGCGTATCTTGGTCGATTGTGAGGGCGTACTGCAGCCTGTTGGTGATTGTGAAATTGCGCTGCGTAGTCTGCAGAATATTGCCATCCACGTCACGGTCGGAAACCTGGATTGTGACACGGTAGGTTGCAATGCAGCCCGTAGAGATGTGGCCGGGAAGAGGGGCAGGGCAGGAAATTGAGTCAGGTGTGCCGGCTATCTCGCCGGTTGGCCAGTCGAGGCTGAGCCCGTCTGGAAGGCTGCCGCCTTCAACCGACCATACATAAGAGCCGGAACCGCCGGTTGCCTGCATGAAATAGGAGTAAGCGCTCCCCGAAGTGGAATTGGGAATCGAGGTTGTCACTATGGACAGGTTTTCCGGAGGCGTGACAATTGAGGAATTGTTGGCAGGAACTACAGTCACGTTGGTGACATTGAACAGGATTGCCAAGCGTGAATCGTTTTGCGCTGAGAAGTTCATGCATGCAAACATCACGGGCTTGGTTCCATTTTCCACTTGAGGCAATGCGTTGTCCTTGCGGTAATTGAATGAAATATCAATGCGCACCATTTTTCCTTCCTCGCAGGGCAGAACGCCGCTTGCGATTGGGACGGTGATGAGATGGCTGGAGAGGTGGGTGAAGGGAAGCACGCTTGAGGATTGCCTGCCGCTAAAGCAGAAGTCACGGCTGACCCCATCAATGTAAATCCCGGTGACTGTAAGTTCGTATGGGTCGTAATTTTTCACCAAAAATTGGTAGCCGCCCATGTCCTGCTGGCTGCAAAGCTCGCCATAAACAGAGGATGCGTCGTGCACCTGCAATGGGCGTGCCGTGCTTTGCCAGTAGAGCTTGGAATCTGAAAGCGTGAGTTCCGATGAATTTGAGGCTTGGTAGCCAAGGTATGAGATTGCCGCGAGCGCAATTATGAGCGCGGCTGCGAAAATGATAAGGTATTCGGTCGCCCCTTGACCCTTCAAGGGGCGAGCAGCGCCAGAGCGCTCAATCGCACCTTGCCCTTTTTTTGCGCGAGGATTTGTCACCATGGCTTCACTCCTGAAACAATGGAGACGAGTATTATATTGATAACGCTGGCTGGCTGCTTTGGCGCAATCAGGCAGTATTTGCCCCTATTGGAGGTCAGGGATGCGGAGGAGGCGGTGGGGGTGGCGGAAAGTCGGAAGAAAAAGAATAAATATAGAAATCGGCTTCGTCAGTAAGCCCGTTGGCATCAGTCACTGTGACAAAGAAATCATAGTATCCGTCTGGGGACAGGGGCGTGCCAGAAATCCCACCGGACGGAGCCAGCGACAGGCCAGGTGGAAGGTCACCTATAAGCTGCCAGGTGAAAGGGGAAGCGCCATTTGACGTGGTGAGCATTGCTGAATATGGAGTGCCGACTGTTGCATCGGGCAATGAGGCTCTGTTTATTGCAAGAGAGGTAAGCGGAACGTATTCGGTCCAGGTTATGTTTAACGCTTTCTGATCAACATTCCAGCTGTCAGTGGTTTGCACTGTGAATGCTGAAAGGACGGAACATGGAGTTGGGGAACAGCCAGGCGAGCCTGGGTAGCCTGAAATTTCACCGATTCCATCAAGCGAAAGGCCGCTTGGAAGCTGCCCTGAAACAATCGAGTAGCTGTTGGTGTGAAAGCCGACGGATAATCTGGTTTGGTAATATTGCCCGCGAACTGCGTCCGGAAGAGAAGTTGTGGTTATTTGGTCGGGTGCGATTGGGTAAAGCCAGAGCATGAATTCGGCTTCGTCAGTAAGCCCATTGGCATCAGACACTTTGACAAAGAAAAAGCGCGTATCCGGATTATTGCCATTACTGCTGAAAGGCAGAGGCGTGCCGGAAATTGCCCCGGATGGAGCCAGCGACAGGCCGGAAGGAAGGGCGTCGATTCCCATATATAAGTTAGGAACGCCGTCTATAATTTCCCACGTGTAAGGAGGCGTGCCATACTGCGCGGAAAGCGCTGCGGAATAGGGCGTGCCGACTATCGCATAAGGCAAACCGTCCCTGTTTATTGCAAGCGTGGTGTGATTGACATATTTGATCCAGGTTATGTTCAACGCTTTTTGCTCGAGATGCCCCACGTAGTTGTTTTGCACGGTGAATGCAGCAACGCTGGAACAGGGGGCAGGGGAGCAGTCAGGCGCACCTGGGACACCGAAGATATAGCCATCATAAGCATCAAGCGAAAGACCGCTTGGAAGCTGCCCTGAAACAATCGACCATGTATCTATATTCAGCCCACTATAGCCGGTTATCGCGAGCCGCGAACTGTAATAAGACTGCCCGTAAATTGCGTCCGGAAGGGAAGTGGTTGTTATTTGGTTCGGCACACTGCCGAGAAGATAAAGCGTGAATTCCGCTTCAACAGTGGACCCGTTGGCATCAGTCACATTGGCGAGGAAAGTGCTTTGGTATACTGACGACTCGGGGGCAATGCCGCCAGGAGGCGGAGGTAGTGGTGGGCCGGGCGGGCCCGGCGGTGTTTCTGGCGCAGTGTAGGTCGGCGTGCCTGAAATCACTCCTGACGGATTGAACGACAGGCCGGGCAGAAGGTTGCCTGAAAATTGCCAGGTGTAGGGCGGCACGCCTCCTTCTGCGGAAATTGCCTCTGAATAGGGCGTGTCAACTATTGCTATAGGCACAAGAGTGGTAACGATGCTGAGAGGCTGGCCCGAAATATTCTGAGGCTGGGTTTGGCTAGTAGTATTGGACGAGAATGCCAGATGCGACTCGTTTATCGGCGCTGAATTCGCGCAGACAAGCACGAGGGGCTTTGAGCCTTGCTGCGAAAGGTCGGAGACTCCGCTTTTGTTGAAGCCGAACCCGAGATTTAGGTAGACTAGGTCGCCCTCCTTGCAAGGCGGCTCTCCTGACTTGGTGATGACTGCGACAAAGCGCTGGGAGAGCGCGGGAATCCGGAGCGAAGCGGAGGCTGAGCCAGCCACGCAGAAATCGTGCTGCATGCCGTCTATTGAAATGCTTGAAAGATAAATGTCAAAAGGCTTGGAATTCCGGAGAAGGAATTGGTAGCCTCCTTTTTCAGGCTGCTGGCAAATCGTGCCGTATGCCGCGCCGGCATCCTGTATCTTGAGCGGGCTTGCCACATCGCTCCAGTAGATTTGCGACTCCATCTTGTTCGTCCTTGCCGATTCGCTTGAGGCTGAGCCGATATAAGTGATTGCTGCAAGGGCGATTACCAAAACTGCCGCAAGCACCAGCAGGTATTCAACCGCACCCTGCCCGAGCAGGAGCAGGGGGTGGGCAGTCCGACTCGAACAGCAGTTCGAGTGGACCATTTGTCGATGCGTCGACAAATCGGTCGAATCGCAATTCGACTCAACCGCACCCTGCCCTTTTTTTGCGCGCAAATTCAGACTCATGGTTCCACTCTTAAGGAAATGGAGAAGGATATTATATTGATAACGCTGGCTGCGCTGCTTTGGAGAAATGCCCAGGAGCTGGCGCAATCAGCTGGCAGTGATGTTGAGCTGAAATATCTGCTCGGCATAGCTGCCGTTTGCGTCGGCCACGCGCACTGAGACGTAATAGGGGCTGCTTGCCGAAGTGCCATTTTCAGGAGTGCCGGAAAGCACGCTATTTGCGAATGACAGGTTGGAGGGCAGCGGGCTGGAAAGATAGGTGAATGGCAGCGTGCCGCCAATTGTGCTGATGGTTGCTGAATAGGAATGGTTTTCCGTTGCAGAGGGAATTGAGGTTGTGAGTATCCTTATGTCGGAGGGATAGACTTTGAGGGAATAGACCTGGGTTTGCGAGCCGTGGCTGGTGGAATCGGTTGCAGTTGCGGATAATGTGTAAGTTCCGTTGGTGCCAGCTGCCGGAGTGCCAGTTATTGAGCCGGAAACAACCGACAAGCCCGAGGGAAGCCCGGTCACGACCCAAGTGTATGGAGGCGTTCCGCCTGATGCTGATAAAGGATAGGAATATGACTGACCTACAGCTGCGTCGGTCAGGCTGGTGGTGGTGCGGTCAGCCATCACGCGGTAGATTGTGAGGGGCACTGTGCCGGTGCCATACAAGATGCCCCATCCGTTGGTGGCCTTGAATTTTATGCTGTAGGACCCGTGAGTGGCTGCGCCGGGCGTGCCGGAAACCGCCCCTCCGCTGTTCAGGGAAAGTC
>JAPLWY010000100.1 GCA_026396355.1 Microcaldota archaeon | reverse complement strand
CACAGATATATTATGTGACTATTTATTTATAAATGTGTGCTTCTAAAACCGTAATCTTCTTTAACTCCCTCCCGCATAATACCTCTGGCAGGATAGGTCGGGAAGGTAGGGGCTTCCTGTTGCTGCAAATCCCCTTTGGCAGGACCGAAAAGCCGCTGGCGCATTGCCGTTTTATCCGCTCAGGATTGCAAAAAGGCGTAGACGCTTTGCCCAGCCGGATGCAGTATGGCGTGAATCGGGCCAGGCCGGAAGGAGCAACCCTACGCATACTGTGCCGTGCTGGAAAGATACAAAGCTGAGCAGCGGTGCGGATACTATCTGCCGGTTTCAGGGCCAGCCGGAAATCCTGCCACTTATTTTCAAAAGTAGGGAAAAAAGAAACTGAAAAAAAGAGAAAAGGAAAAAGAAGAAAAAATAAGAAAATAAAAAAAGGGCGCTAAGAGGAGAGCGCGCCGCTTTTCGCCATTGTGGCAAACATCGCCATCATGGCTGCTCCCATCACCAGCACTGCTATCACCAATAGCACGCCGAGAATTATCCATGGCACGAGAAGCGTCGCTATTGCGCGGTTTCTCGAAAGCCCGTGAACATTCTTGATCACCCTGTACTCGCTGTAAAACCCGTAGATTGCGATCGGCAGGCTGATCAGCGAGAATACGAAGCCCACGCATGGAACCATGCCTAGTATGGTGAGCGGCAGGCGGATGAGCGAGGTTCCACATCCGACAAACGTCAAGCCCACTGTCTGCGGCATGTAGCTGCCTTTGCCTCCAAAGAGCTTTGCAAACACAAAGTATATGAGCGACATTACGAACATGCCAAGTATCACTATCACAATATAGAGGGCAATTGCAATTATTCCCGCTATTATTGCCGCGATTATCTGGGTTGCCTGGCCTTGCATCAGTGTGCTGATGACTATGATTATCATCACCAGCACTCCGATAATCAATCCAAGCAGCCCTGCGCTTTTCACCACGCGCATGGCGCTGATGTTTGCCTTTTCTTTCTCCAGCGTTTCTACTGGGTGGAAATAAGCAGAAACCCAAGTCTTGAATAATAATATTGGTATGGCGCTTGCCACGCGCATGCAGATTCCTTCAAATTGCGCAATAATGTCTGAATTTCCTGTTTTGGCAGGAGCTGCCTCCTTGGCAGGTGCCGCTTTGCTGACAGCCATCAAAATCCCTCCATCACACAGTACTTATCCTCTGCTTATATACTTTATGGGCAAATCCGGCAAAATCAAGGGCGTGCGGCAAAATCAGCAGGCGCGCCTGGGCTGCGCGCTACTTTTTCGCCGGGAATTTGTCCGAGTAGCACTTCTGGCAGAAGCTGTGCATGTAGCCTTCGGAGTCGAGCTGCTGCTTCTGGTTGGTGCGGGTGAGCTCTGTGCCGCAGACTTCACATGAAAGATAATTGTTGTACATATTAGCACCTTCGGCTGGCTGCCCTGCCGTTTGCGCTTTCTTTTTCAGCAAAGGAATAAAAGCATAAGGCAATCCTAAAACACGAGAAGGCAAAGTCCTCCGGACTTTGCCATCAGATTTGCGGGCTTCGCCCGCAAATACAGGCAAATTCCTTCCGAGGAATTTGCCATGCTGGGGTCGCATAGCCCGGTCCAGTGCGGCAGGTTGCTAACCTGTTGTGGGGAAACCTACTCGGGAGTTCAAACGCCCTTGTCTGGCGACGATGTGTTGCCCGCCTTTGGCTGACAATCTCCCCCCCGGCGTCTTTTTTTATTCTTGATTACGCCAGCTTCCGCGCTTTCCAGGATAGTGTTAAAAATCAAACATATCTGAAAAAACCAGGTGATGTTTGTGTCCCATTTGGCTGCTGTCGCAGGCGTTAAGAATCCGGAGCAGAAGAAACTGCCCTTCCAAAAAGCCAAAGCGTTCTTTACTCCCAAAAGCACGCGGTTTGCGCAGGCATTGGTCTTCAAAAACAAACAGCTTCTTGAAAGATATGATGAGGTCACGAATGCCTGTGTCTCGTTGAACGATGCCAAAACGCGCCTGGAGAGCGTGGACAAGCATTTCACAGGCAAGGGCACAGGCAGGGACGAGGAGGTGCTGGTGCTCTGCGAAAGCCATGACGGCACAGCCAAGCTGGCCCGGCACCTGCTAGTTTTAACTGCCAAGGAAGTCTCAGAAAGCATTCCTGAATCCGGCATCAAGGCGCTCAGGAGCGCTTTGGCTTACAATACAGCGATTATGGTCGGGAGCGCGGTTGCCGCCTTTGCCAGCGGCGCTTATCTTGCCGAACGGATCATAGGTGCGCTCACAGGCTCGGACCTGAAGGCTGTTGCTGACTATTGGGCTGGAAAAACTGCAGGCATAGTGGTTGCCGTTGCAGTGCTTGCTTACTCAGTATTCCAGATGTCCCGCTCATCGACAAAAAGGGACAGCTACTCTAAAGCTGCCAAGCTTTCGCGCGAGGCGCATGAAATAGTTAAAAACAATGAAAAAGCCTGAGCCTGCCGCCTGCAAAAACCACTAGTAATAATAACTTGAGCGGACAGGAACGAATACGGTGGTATTGTGATTCTGTTTCAAGCGGTTCCCGCCCAGAAAAAAGGCACCTATGATGCGGTGGGCAAGTTTGTCAGTGTGCTGAGCCTGAAGCCTTTTGATTACATCGTCATTGAGCGGGACAATGCCGCCCCTATGGTAGTGATGATAAAGGATATCATCTCGCCTAAAAAAAGCGGGGAGGCGACGCAGCTTGTTCTGGATGACGGTTTTCATGACAATAAAAAAGTCCCAAGCAATATGCTGGATATCCACAAGCTCGTGATAGGGAAGACATCGATGACAATACAAAGCGACGCAGTAGACAGCAAGAGCCCGTATGCTGGCGTCCTCAAAGAAATAGATCGCACTTCCGCTGGCGGGCTTTACCTGGTTTTGAAAACTGGCACAAGAGAAGACAGGGTTACGCTGGGGCAGCAGATTTATGCAAGCACAATCACAGGCATGAAAATAAAGCATGACGGGACGGAATTCCTAAAATAAAGCACGACAGGACAGAATTCCTGTAAGTGGCGCCGGCCAGGCGCCAAGGCATTTCTCCTCTTTTTCCTTCAAACCCAGCGCAAAAAAGGCATTTTTATAATATGTGCGCCACACAAACCACTAAGAAGAGGTGTAAAATGAGAAAATACCAGTTTTTCATCCTGCTGCTCATAGTGGGCGCACTGTCCGCATCCACGATTCTTGCCACGCTGCAAAACGCAATCTCACAGCTTTGCCTCAGCCTCAAAAGCATGCTTCCAGTCACTGCCATGATGATGCTGGTGCTGGGCGGCGTGATTTACGCCTCTGGACAGATTTTGGGCGCTGAAACGCGCGCACGCGCGAATGTATGGGCAACTGCCTGCCTTACAGGCGCGCTCATCTCCATCCTGATTGTGGTTGTCGCGCAGCCGGTGCTGCAGATAATTTATGACACCAATGGCGTAATCGACTGCTGATTGCGCTTTCTTTTTCTTCCTGTTTTTCTTGTTCCAGTGCACCCAATGCAGCATGCTTCTGTCATGGCTAACCCCTATTTGCCATTTATAAAACCTTTGCCACAGATGGTCGGTAAGAGGTTGTAAAGCAATCCAACAAGGAGCGCATTACTTCTCCTGAGGCATCCGTGAAATATGGGCCAACAACTGGAAAGCCAATGCTCCGCTTTCGCGATACCATCATACTTTTTGCAGACGAACGCCTGTATGAAGCCTACAAGGACAAAGTCGAGCTGGCACGCCCTGTCAACACGGCAATGAAGGCAATCGCCCTTGAGGTGCCCCTCGGAGATGTCCTGGCCAAGGATGGCAAGCAAACCTATGTGCCAATCAAGGAAGGAGGCATCACCGAACTCATCCAAGTCGATGACAGGCTCCTCACACATGATAACCTTAACAAAAACAGGCAGCTCATCAAAGCCGAGTCCAACTGGCAGACAAGCGGCAAAGGCAGCGAGTTTGTGACGCGCATGCTTGAGGGGAACGACCAGATGTCCATGAATGCCCCGAAAAATGGCTGGAACAATCTCAGCCGCATCCCAGACTTCCTATTCAGTGAAAAGGAATTGCGCGAAGGCAATCGTGTCCAGGAATTCCTGAAGGAATATGGAAGTGTGTCAATATGTCTTGCATATCCAGACAATGAAGGAGTTGCCGGCGGCCTGGTGTCGGCTGGAGATGCCATCCTCGGTAACGTCGTCCTCGGAGGCCGCTGGGGCGCCGTCGTCCCTGATAAACTTTCGTTCCATCCTTGGGTATTCATTTACAGTGCCGCCGAAGGCGCAAAAACGGGCGCGCAGGCAACCGAGGAAGCGCCAAAAAAACTAATAGTGGCAACTCCTGAAATGGTGAACAAGGTAAAAGCGCTGCAAGAGAAATTCGCCCTGTTTATGAACATGGGAAAATGGACCGAACCAATCGGCGCGGCCATTGCCGAGCTGAAGCAGGACATTGACAATCTGCTGCAATAGCCGGCGCAGCGTAACTGCGCCATTTACTTCTTTCTTTTCCTGTTTTTCAGGCGGCTGGAACAGGTCAGCCTTCCAGCGACACTTTCCCGTCTTTCACAAAAGCAGATATTTTCTGCGCGAGCTCATCAACCTTGATTCTTACTTGCTTTCCGTCGTTTCGAAAGCGCAGCGTGGCTGTGCCGTCCTTCAAGGTGTCATAGTCGACTGTGATGCAGTAGGGCACTCCGATTTCGTCTGCGCGCGCGTACCTCCTGCCAATGCTTCCAGAGTCCTGGTAGTAAACAGTAAGCCCTGCGTTCCGCAGCATCTCCTCCACTTCGCGCGCCTTGGCATCCATTCCGTCCTTTTTCATGAGCGGGAAAATCCAGGCATGATACGGCGCAATCCTTGGCGGGAAGGCAAACCAGTCCCATTCCTTGCTTTCTGACTTCTCGCGGTAGCAGTGCTCAAGCACGCACCAGAACATCCTGTCCACGCCCATCGAGGGCTCGACAACATGGGCTGTCACTTTCTGCTTGTCCTCCTCAACAAACACCGACAAATC
>JAPLWY010000111.1:10477-19707 GCA_026396355.1 Microcaldota archaeon | reverse complement strand
GAGTTGTCTTCAAGGATGGTCACCTCAATCCGGTTGCAATAGCCGGCAAGTGCCTCATCAATAGAGTTGTCAACTACCTCGTAAACAAGGTGATGAAGTCCCTTTACATTGATGTCGCCAATGTACATTGCAGGGCGCTTGCGCACTGCTTCGAGCCCTTCCATTACCTGTATGGACTTTGCAGTGTATTCGCCCGCGCCATCCGCAACTTGAGCATCCTTGTCAGCCATCAATACCACTAATTTTTGCCAATTTCAACAGCCATTTTCCAGGCTAAATGCAGTTCAATTCCAAGCCAAATTTCCCACTAGTTTTTCAAGCATTTTTGCCGCGCGCCGCCAAGCGCGTTTCACGTCGTAAAAACGGCACTATTATTATCCCAAAATACCTTTATATAGGTATGCCCATTACACGTTTTTCCAAGCGCGCGAAAGCGCCCCTGGTCGCTGCCTGTTAAAACGCATATTTATAAACTCGTTTATTTACATTTTAACACAATTATTCAAGTGTGTTAGGCAGGTTGGAGAATGGCGCTTTTGCATACGAAATATTCGGAATACGCAGCGCACCGCGAAAAGCTGGAAAAGTGCGGTTTTGTTATGCTGCCGATGCGGCTGGTCAGGTGCAAGATTAATGATTTTGCGAGCCTGCAGCACGAAAACTCGCTTTTTCTCAAGGAAGCAAATCCATTTTATCCTCCAGTGACTGTGATAAGGAACAACGGGATTCCGCGCGGCGCAGGGATAGGCAACACGGAATTCATGCTGCAGTCCGCCGGCTTGGATGGCTTGTTTTTGTGTTATCGCAATGTCGGGGCATCCGACCAAACAGCGGACGGCGCCATCTTCCAGCAGTTCGGCGGAATGGAAATGAAATTGGGCAAACAAACAATCAATGTCTTTGGAACGGATGTGGCATTCGGCGAAAAGACGTTCTATGCCCCAATAATCGGCGGCATAGCGTACACCGCGGTGCTCCAGTGGGTATATGGGCATCCAAAGGCGGCAGTGGATGGCAAAGGCAATTATTATGCGTTTTATGGCAAGGATTCGATGGGCGAGCCTATCATTTCCAATAGTTCAATCCATGCGCTCGAAAAAGAATACCCGCAGCCCCATCCCGTGGAGCTTGGTTCCAATGAAGGCACGGATTTCATGAACAGGTATTCCTCAGCCGCAATGGAGCTGCTGGGCTCGGTGGCGGAAAGCGTCAGCATGCTTGGCAAGTACGGCGCCTATTATATCGAATGGGCTGGCGCTATTCTTGATGGCAAGATGCAGAAGCTCGCACTGCAGGTGGCGGTATTTTCCAGCCCATTGCTCGCTGGCCTTGACAGCAGGACACAGGCAAGGCTGGACGAGTTCCCGGAAAAACTCGGCCACGCGATTGCCGGGTTGGAGTTGAACCCTCAAACTAAGCGCCTCAAATCCCTGTATGAAAAAGCAATAAACGACCCGCGTACGATTGCGGTCGGGTTTGACGTTGTAGGGGTGAGAAAGCAAGTCCACAATTCCCTGTTGTATACTGCTGACTCGAATTTTTTTGCGAATCACAAACAGGACGTATCTCTTTTCATAATTGACCCGAAAAACATTTACTTGGGCGAGCCAGAGGTGAAAAGTACCTTTGAGTGCATGCCAATTAAGAAAACATCCTCAATAGGCATTGTGGAAATTGGCAAGTCTCCCAGCAGGAAGACTGCTGGCGACGGGGACTCTACATTCGGATTCTGCGGTCAAGGGACATTCCGCGGCCACTTGCACGGCTTTTTCACTGAAAAAGGCATGCTCGGGCTTTCCGGCACCCAGTTCATGAAGGAAAAACGGCTGGCTTTGCTGCCAGAAAAGCTTGACACGAAAGACAGCGCAATAATGCGCGGAAAATTCGTGCTTGAGGTTGACGAAAGCCTTCCTTTCGGGACTCTCAGGGTTGAAAGAATAGATGACGTTAAATTGCTCTAAGATAGGGGATGGAAACAAATCTCGCGCTAATTTTCAGATGCAGGTTTCCTTCCCAAAAAAGCGCTTGCTGCAAGGACAAAATTTAGCAAAATTTTGTCCGCACTGTAAATTATCAAATTTACAGTAAAATCACAATCCAGGCTGCAAAAACAAGCTCATTTTTTGGTGTTATACTCAGCATTAAAAAGTGTTCGCCTTACAGCTGTTGCGGTGTTGCAATGTCCCATAAGCTAGACAAGATCACAGTCTCCCGCAGCAAACTCCACAACATAAACAGGCAAAGCGAGATCTCGGTCTTTTTCCGCAAGATTGCCAATGCTGCGCTCAGCGGGCACATTCTCATCAAGGAAGAGCCCAAGACAGTGCCATTCACTGCAAAATACTCCGAAGGCAAGCTCAAGCTTTACTACCAGGACGACGCAATACTTTACTGCAACAACTCAGGCAAGCTGCTCCGCAAGGCAGGCATTGAGGAAATCCTCGCAGGCCCGCTGTACGATTCCAACAATTCCCGGAAGTTGCTGTGGTTTTCGGCAATTGCAAAAGGCATAGGGCAGATACACTATATCGTCACTGAAAAAGGCATACTCGCAGTGGCTGCCAATGAAAAGAGGACCCGCGCAAAGACCGAGTGGGCCTCTGCCATTGACGGAAGCAAGATAATGAAGTACTCGCCTGAGGGCACCGTCCCTTCCAGCTCAAGCTCGCAATCATTTGCCTGCCACCTGGTCCAGGGCGGCACGCTGTTTGCAATAACGCCCACCACGCTGTTTGGCGTTTCAGGGAAAATAAAATTTGACTTCAATTTCACGCAACACGGGGAAATGAAGCTTATGGAACTCATCAAGGCAAAACCATATCTGCTTCAACCGACCCGCTGAGCATAAATTTCAGCACAGAGGCTTAGTTAAGCTGGCTGCCCGCGGCAAGTGCGCCTACTTTTTGGCAAAAAAAGCGCCAGCCGCAATCACAATCCAGGCTGCAAAAACAAACGGCGCAGTAAGCGTGACGATTCCGAAATGCACCATCAATTGCATTATGAAAACCGATAGGAGAATGGCTGCTGCTGCGTGCAAATAGGGGAATTTTTTGCAATCTGCAAACGCGATTCCGCACAGCACGCCATTAAACCCATACAGGCCTGCATTTATCGCATTCAGCGGAAAAGAGAGCACAAGTGCAGCCGCGCCTCCCAAAACAGCTCCAAACAGCCCGTATGCCGCCGCCCTGCGCGAATTTGCTGCCACTCCAATGAAAAACAGCGCGCCCGTGACCACGCTCGCTTGAAACATTACTTGCCCAAACCCCGTTGATGTTGCAGAAAGTGTGTCTACTCCTGCTGCACTTTCAAAAGGAGCGGCAGAAACAGGCAATGCCAGCCCTCCCGCGCTAATTATTGCAATCAAAAGCCAGGTGCAAATCACAAAAGGAAAAGTATAGGGCGGAATTTTCATCTTCAGCATGAAATTCATCACAATGCTGGAAAGCGCTGCGCCCAGAATTATGAAAAGAAACAAGAGCAGGCTTGGCTGGAAAAAGAAAAAGAGTGCAATTCCCACCAGCGTGCCATTGAAGCCATAAAGCCCGTGCTGCCTCTCATCATTTTTGTAATTCAGCGCATGTGCAGCAACAGTTCCAGCAATTGCGCCCAAAAGCGCGCCCGCGCACATCAACCATGAATTGAAAAATATCCCAGCAAGAAAAAGAATTCCAGTCAACGCGCTATTCTGGAGCATCACCTGCCCCACTCCAGTCAAAACTGAAACAGGAAAATCAGCCGCACTTTCCATTCCGCGCTTTCCCTTCATCCAATCTCTCCGCACTCGCTCACTGTATCTTTATTTTTCCCACCAGCTCTTCCAGCAGGTCATCCATTGTCACAACGCCCACGTATTTGCCCGCGCTGTCCACCACGACTGCGAAATGCCGGTTGGCAACCTGCAAATGCGCAAATGCCTCGTTGAGCGCATCCGATGCCTTTACTTTTATTACGGGCAGCAGCACCTGCTCCACCTTCCAGTTGGGGTTGCTGGCAACCGATTTTGCAAGCGCGCGTATGTTCACCGTGCCAATTATGTCATTGTTCTTTGCCACTGGGAAACGGTAGTAAAGGCTGTGCACTGCCTTGTTGTGCGCCTCGGAGGCAAGCATGTCCGCGGGAAAGCTCATCACGCGCGCCTTTGGCGTCATCACCTGCGAAACAGTCTTGTCGTTGAACGCAAGCACCTTCTCAATCATCTCGCGCTCCCTCTCGGTTATTCCCTTGTGCGCAGCGCCAAGCTTGACTGCAGTGCGCACTTCCTCTTCCGTGAACCTTTCAATCCCGGTTGCGCGCGAATAGACGCCCGGTATTGCGCGGTTTATCAGCTCAAACACAAGCACAAGCGGCGTTACAATCCAGCAGTAGACTTCCACTATAGGCGCAACCGCCAGTATTATCTTCTCGCCATAGGTGGTGGCAAAGCTCTTGGGCACAATGTCTCCGAATGTGAGTATGAGGAAGCTCATCACTCCGATTGCAATCCCCACGCCTTCATCGCCATAAGTCGCCAGGGCAACCGATGTCGCAAGCGCAGAGGCTGCGATGTTTGCCACATTGTTCCCAATCAGTAGCGCAATCACCACGCGCCTCCTGCTCTGGCGCAGCCTCATCAGGCTTTCCGAGCCCGCCGCGCGCCTTTCGTAGAGCGAGTGCAGCCTAAGGTTAGAAAGCGAAAGGAAGGAAGTCTCGCACGCTGAGAAGAAAGCGGATGCGCCTATCAGCGCAACCAGCGCCAGGAAGCCAGCAATGCGGTCAATCATGCGCTCATAATGAAGAATGGATTAAAAACGGTTGCGCATTTCTCGCGCGAAGGCGGCGCAAAACGCATCGTGGCGACTGCCTGTTTACGAACACCCTGTCGTTTCACCGCAATCAATGCACACTTGGCACGAGCCGTTCTGCTTCACTTTCATCGAGCTGCAGGCAAGGCACTGCGCGCCGGTGAATCCCTGCTCCTTTGCAGCCTTGGCCTTTGCATCAGCGCGTGCTCGGTGTGCGAATCGCCATTCACTGCCTTCACATGCACAAAGTCCGTCCTGTGCAAATACTCATAGCCCAGCACGCGGAACACATAATCCACAATTGAAGTTGCGTTCTTTACTGCCTCATGCCCTGTTACCATTCCCGCCGGCTCAAAGCGCGTGAATGTGAACGTGTCCACAAACTCGTCCAGCGGCACGCCGTACTGCAAGCCCTTGCTCACTGCGATTGCAAAGCAGTTGAGGAGCGCGCGGTAGCCTGCGCCTTCCTTGTACATGTCCACGAATATTTCTCCAAGCGCGCCGTCCGGGTACTCTCCTGTCTTGAGATAAACCTTGTGCCCGCCCACTCTTGCCTCCTGTATAAAGCCGCGCCTTCTTGTAGGCAGCTTCCTTCGGTTGATTCTTCCAATTATCTTGGACTGAATCTGCGCAGGGCCAAAGCTCTCATCAATCTCATCGCCCAAGCCGTAAAGCTGCGCAAGCTCGTCCTCATCCACATCCGCAGTCGCATTCAATGGCTGTGATAGTTTCGAGCCGTCGCGGTAAAGCGCATTTGACTTGAGCATGTTTCTCCATGACATCAGGTATGCTTCCTTGATATCCTCAATAGTGGTGTCGCTTGGCATGTTTATTGTTTTTGAAATCGCGCCTGAAAGGAAGGGCTGCGCTGCAGCCATCATCCTGATGTGCGCAAGGTAGGAAATGTATCTTCTTCCTTTTTTACCGCACTTGTTTGCGCAGTCAATCCACCTGCTTTTTGCTGAAGCCCAGCTTGGCAAGCAAGTCAAATTTCGAATCATTCACATCAGCATCCAGAAACCCGAGCCCGCGCAGGAAATCCTCTCCCAGCACGTGCCTGTTGAAAACAAACTTTATGTCAAACGCCTTGACCAGGTTGCTCTCCACCTTCTCAATTTTTTCAGCAGAGAATCCCTTTGCGGAAAGCGAATCAGCATTCACATGCGGGCAGCCCACCAGCGTTCCCCTGCCTATTGCATACTGCTCAATCTCCTTGATTTGCGTCTCAGTGTAGCCGAATTTCAGGAGAGCCTTTTTCACCGATGCATTGACTATCTTGAAATATCCGCCGCCAGCCAGCTTCTTGAATTTCACAGTGGCAAAGTCAGGTTCAATTCCCGTGGTGTCGCAGTCCATCTGCAAGCCAATAGTGCCTGTCGGAGCAATGAGCGACACTTGCGCATTCCTGTAACCAAACCTCTCTCCCATGTGATATGCCCTGTCCCAGCATTCCCTCGCAGCTGCAAGCAAATAGCCTGGGCAGTGCTTCTCGTCTATTCCCATTGGCTTTACTGACAATCCCTCATACTCATTATGGGGCAAATTAAGAGTGGCTCTCCTGTGGTTGCGAATCACCCGCAGCATGTGCTCGCGGTTCCGGTCAAATGCCGCAAACGGCCCAAGTTCCCTTGCCATTTCAGCAGAGGCAGAGTAAGCCTCGCCAGTCATTATTGCGCTTATTGCGCCAGCAATTGCAAGCGCTTCAGGGCTGTCATACGGAATTCCCAGCACCATCAAAAGTGTGCCCAAATTGGCATAGCCCAATCCCAGCGTTCTGAACTCGTAGCTCTTGCGCGCGATTTCCTTTGCAGGGAACTGCGCCATCAAAACAGAAATTTCCAGCACCATTGTCCAGATGCGCGAGGCATGCCTGAACGCCTCAACATCAAAAACCCCTTCCTTCTCATCCAGGAATTTCATCAGGTTCAGGCTGGCAAGATTGCAAGCAGTGTCATCCAGGAACATGTATTCAGAGCAGGGGTTGGAGGCATTTATCCGTCCATCCACCGGGCAGGTGTGCCACTCGTTTATAGTGTCATCAAACTGCAAGCCTGGGTCAGCGCAGGACCATGCTGCAAACGCAATCTGGTCCCACAGGTCGCGCGCCTTCATTTTTTTCATTACCGACCCATCAGTTCTTGAAATCAGGCTCCAATCCGAATTATTCTCGACCGACCATACAAAGCGGTTGGAAAGCCTGATTGAATTGTTGCCATTCTGCCCGGCAACAGTTGCATAAGCCTCAGATTCATAGTGCGAATCAAACACCGGGAATTCCACTTCAGTCCTTCCCTGCTTTGCAAGCGCCAATGTTCTCAGGATATAGCTAAGCGGGACATTCTTGGAAAGCGCCTGCACCACTGCAAGCTTCACCCTCTCGTTCTTCAGGTCAGTGGTTTGCTCGTCCTTTGCGGCTTTGAGCACTTTTTTCAAATGCTTTGCGCAGGACTTGCTGCCAGCCACCAAGGCAGCCACTTTCTGCTCTTCCCTCATCTTCCAGTTTATGAAAAGTTCAATATCAGGGTGATCAACATCCACAATAACCATTTTTGCCGCGCGCCTTGTCGTTCCGCCAGACTTTATTGCCCCTGCTGCCCTGTCATTTATTTTGAGGAATGACATCAATCCTGAAGAATAGCCTCCTCCAGACAGTCTCTCGCCAGATGCCCTCAGGCAGGAGAAATTGGTGCCAGTGCCTGAGCCGTACTTGAACAGCCTGGCCTCGCGGGTCACCAGGTCGAATATTCCGCCCTCATTCACCAAGTCATCGCGCAGCGACTGGATGAAACAGTTGTGCACCACTGCCCCGTTGGCGAGGAACTTGCCGCTTCCGGTCTGGATATCGTACACGTTCCTTGTGCCTATGCTTTCAATTGAAACTATCTCCTCTTCCCTTATTACCGGCAAAGTTTTCGAGTTTGTGACAAGCGACTGCAAAAGCTCGAGCTTTGACTGTTTCTGTGTGCTGATGAAGCCAATCTGTTCAGCATACCTTTGCCTTGCGCTCCCATATGCAATTATGACTTGCTTTGTATCATACCTGTCCTCTCTCTTGTCCACATTCAGGCTTATCCTGGAATATATCCCAAGGCTGTTCAGGAGCTGGAGCACGCCAAAGCTCAGATTATCTGAAATAGTGGTGAGGCAAATGTCGCCGGAATTCCTTTCATCCTTCCTGATTCTCACGCAGCCATCTGCCTGGAACAGGGCTTTGAGGAACTCCCGCTTCTCCTGCGGGCTAGCCTTGTTTATCCTGTCCGGCACCGAAACCTGGGCTCCCTTCCTCAAAAGAGAGTATTCCTCGACAAACCCCTCAAGCTTCTTCCCAGAAAGATGCACTCTTCTTCCCTTCAATTCAGGATTCTCTGTCTTGAAATCAGTTACCCAGTAATGTGCGCCTGGGAACACTTCGTCAACATCCCTCAAAACTGCATTGTGCTCATCATCATTCACAGTGATGATTTCCAGCCTCATGAGTCCATTGTAAATTCCAACCGAGCCATCGCCGACTATCCAGCCCGCAAGCCTTGCCTTTGCCAATTCTTCATAGAATACGTTTCTCTCCTTGACATCCAGCACCAGGGGCTGCTGCATCCGCATTCCAATCTTGATGTCCTTCACTTCTGTCCATTCGTATTTTCCACCGTCCTTTCTCCTTGCCTCTGCGGAAAGGACCAGATGGTCGCCTGTAAGGTCTATGTGGTTGCCGTTCTTCAGCCCTATCCTGAGGACCTCTTTCTCGCCATTGAACTTTGTGGCAAGGACCGGAGTGTATGCCTCGCCGTCAAACACGCACAGGCCAACAGAATCGCTTTCAACGATTTCCCCAATATAGCGCGTCCCGCTCTCAGTGTAGATTTGGGTGAAATAGTCTGCGCACGCATGGGGCTGAGGATGAGTGTAAGAATCTTCTGACAGTTTGATTTGCCCGGTTGCAGGCTCGGCGTAAAAGTGCCCCTGCGGCGTTCCCTTTATTCCATATGTTTGTGCAAGCCCGGTATTGAACCACTGCGGAGAGTTGGGGGACGCCATCTGGTTCATGAGCATGTAAAGGATTTCATCCTCGAATGCTTTTGCATCTTCAGTGCTTGCAAAATAGCCGTAAGCCTCTCCCCAGTGCCTCCAGCAGCCTGCCAGCCTGCGCATTACTTGCTTTACGCTTTTCTCGCTTCCCAAAATAGGTTGTTTATTACCGTCGAAAAGCTGGTTCCCCTTGGGGTCGTATTGGGGAACGCCGGCTTTCCTGAAATATTTCTGCGCCAAAATGTCGGTTGACACCTGGGACCATTTCTTGGGCACCATGATGTCTTTCATCTCAAAGACGACCGAGCCATCCGCATTCCTTATTGTTGAAGAACGAAACTCGTATTCCACAGACTCAAGCGGGTCCACAAGCTCGGTTGTAAAGACTCTTGGAATTCGCAGCCCCTTGGACTCTTGCTTTTT
>JAPLWY010000111.1:0-10392 GCA_026396355.1 Microcaldota archaeon | reverse complement strand
CAATGCTGAAAAAGAAGATCCGCCTGCTTTTTCATGTTGTGAACCGGTCGCCTCCATCCCCACACCCCACTTGCAATCAATCGAATCTGTGAATTGCAAGCCAGATGGGCAATCAGGCGGAAAATCAGTTTCCGCAAAAACCCCAAAAACCACAATATATAGTGTTTCAGGGGTAAGCCAACCACAACCCGTAGGGCTTGCATACCATATCAGATGAACAGGTTTATAAGCGTATTTTTGCGCGCTTTTTTTCTATTCGTAGCTTGTGTTTTTTGTATTGTAAATTGCGTGCATGCGCAATTTCCAATAGCAGCCAAAATCTGTCTGCAGATTTTGCCTTGACTTGCGAACATGGAAAACCGCGCAAAAATTCCCACCTCTGAGTGCAAATTTTCCCTCCATCTTCCACCGGCACGGAGGTCTAGCAAGGTATTAAAACCAAGGAGCTGGATTAATGACGGGGAGAACCTATGCTCGAAGAGGCAAGACCGTTTGTTAAGTGGGCCGGCGGGAAACGGCAGCTTTTGGATGAGTTGACAGAAGGATTGCCTTATTTTGAAAATTACCACGAGCCGTTTATAGGCGGTGGAGCGCTCTTTTTCAGGCTGGAAGCAATGAACAGGATAAAGAGGGCGTATCTCAGCGACTCAAACGCAGAACTGATAAACACTTACTCTGTAATCAAAAATGAGGTTTTCGAGCTCATGTCAGAGCTTGCGTCGCCTCCTTATGTCAACGATGAAACAGCCTATTACAAAATACGCGCTTCCAAGCCAAAAACAGACGTTGAGAGAGCCGCCCGCTTCATCTACCTGAACAAGACGGCTTTCAATGGACTATACCGCGTAAATTCCAGCGGAGGTTTCAACGTTCCATTCGGCAGATACGACAACCCCAAGATACTTGACAGCCAAAACCTTATGCTTGTGCACCGCGCTTTGCAAAAAGACGAGCTTTATTGTGGGGATTTCGCAATCGTCCTGAAGAATGCAAAGAGAGGCGACTTCATTTATTTCGATCCGCCTTACTTCCCAATCTCAAAGACATCGAACTTTACAGGCTATACAAAGGATGGCTTTGGGGAGAACGAACAGAAGAAGCTTCTGAAAACCTACAAAGAGCTTGATTCCAAAGGCTGTTTTGTGCTCCTCAGCAATTCCTACTCAGATTTTACGTCTGACCTTTACGCTGAATTTGAGCCGGAAATAGTCCATGCAAGCAGGATGATCAACTGCAAGGCGGAAGGCAGGGGCAAGATAAGGGAGCTAATCGTGCGAAACTGGGAGCCCAAGATAGCCCAGAGGAAGCTCGTTGAAGAAATGGTCGCAACCAATTAAACTGATTTTATAGCTGCCATCAGTTTTTCTCGGCCAACGTAATTCCAATAAGTAACGTCTTGCTCTATGAACAGCCATTTAAGCGCTTTGAGAAGCAGTTCAACAGAGTGCCCACACGTAAAATTAAAGCCTGGATACTCCCGCATGACAACATTTGGTTCTTCACAATTCCAGACGCGTGTAATTGCTTCGATTAATTTCAGGTATATCTGCGGCTCATTTGCTTTCTTGTTCTTCAAGTCATCAAGAATATCCTCATGGCTTGGGCGTCCATCTTCAGCACCATCATACTTTTCAACAGTCACTTGAAAATCGATTCCTTTGTTCAGATAAGTTGGGCGATAGAGGTAGATTCTCCGCCCATCTGCAAGCGATTCCACATAATATTTGTAGCGCATAACTTGTTTTTTGCCATCTTTCCAATGGCCGCAATCTTCATTTAGAAATATGTTGACAATTTTACTTCTAAGGGTTCGGCGGTCTTTATCAGTTAAAGACATAACGATGTCATGTTCTACATAAACACTATCATCCTTCGTCAAATCCTCACCACATTCTATGTTTCGTTTACTTAGCGGGTAATCCTAAATATTCAAGGGGAATCTCATTAAAGAAATAATCGCATCCAACTCTCTTGACGTAGTCCAAAACGTCTTTGTATTCCGGCTTTTTGAACCAATCATTCAAAATATAGACATATTTGACATTCAAGCCCAGTTCACCAATTCACTTCTTGTACTGCTTCAGCTTGAAATCGCAGGTTTGGAGCTTTTCATCAACTGAGCCGGAAACTGTTTGGAATTTCACTTCCACAATGTAAAGCGTCTTATTCACCAGCACAAGCACGGCATCATCCGGAAGAAGCCGCTTGGAAATGAGCTTCCTATATTCTACGCCCATTGGCGTCAGGAGCCCGGAATACAGCTTGTTTTTCTTGTAAAGGCGGGCAATCTCCTTGCCTTCAAACAGGATAACGTCGCCAACTACGGAATAGCCCGGCATTTTGGCAATTACTGTGGCAAAATCAGTTCTTTTCTCAAAGTGAAGCCCGTGCTTTTGAGGGGTTCTTCCGCCCGTGCCGCCGCGAATCATGGGCTTATTTCAAGCAGAAGGGTTTTATGTGAAGTGGTTCTAGCCGAAATGACAGTTTTTCTTCGCTACTCCTTTCCAGCCATTTTCCCCTTTTCCAAATGCGCAAAACTTGGCATTTGCCAAAACCTATTTAATACAGGCTTTCCCATCTTTTCGCAGGTGTTCTTTTGAAAAACGATTCATCGCAGCAAAAATCCTCCGCAGGGACGTTCGCGGTCAAGGCTGGCTTGGCGCAGATGCTCAAGGGCGGGGTGATAATGGATGTCATCAACGCCGACCAGGCGCGCCTTGCAGAGGAATCAGGCGCAGTGGCTGTAATGGCGCTTGAAATGGTCCCTTCTGACATAAGGAAGTTCGGGGGAGTGGCAAGGATGGCTGATCCCCAAAAGATTCTGGAGATAAAAGACGCGGTAAGCATCCCCGTGATGGCAAAGTGCAGGATAGGGCATTTTGTCGAGGCGCAGGTGCTCCAGTCTCTCCAAGTCGACTATATTGATGAATCCGAGGTGCTCACCCCGGCTGATGCAGAGTACCACATTGACAAGTGGAAATTCAAGCTTCCCTTTGTCTGCGGCGCGCGCGACATGGGCGAGGCCCTCCGCAGGATAAACGAGGGCGCGGCAATGATACGCACCAAGGGCGCGGCAGGCACAGGCAACATAGTGGAGGCAGTGCGCCACATCCGCGCAGTGAACCGGGGCTTGTCTGAGCTCAAGACCAAAAACCCTCAGGAAATAGCCCAGCTGGCGCACGATATGCGCGTTCCCATTTCACTCGTGCAGAAAGTGTTTGAGCTTGGCAGGCTGCCAGTGGTGAATTTCGCGGCAGGCGGAATAGCCACCCCCTCCGACGCCGCGCTTTGCATGCAGCTTGGCTGCGACGGCGTGTTTGTGGGAAGCGGGATATTCAAGTCATCCGACCCAGAAAAGCGGGCAGAGTCAATAGTGAATGCGGTTGCGCACTTCAACGACGCCTCTGCAATCGCAAAAGCGTCAGAAGGGCTGGGCAAGCCAATGGACAGCCTTGATGTCAATTCGCTTCTGCCTGACCAAAGGCTTTCAAAACGCGGAATCTAGGGATAAACTTGGTAAAATACGAAAGCAGCATACACGGGATGTTTGAATCAGTGCCGCAGGAGGCGGTGAGCTGGCAGTCAGGCAAATTCTCCCACCGCGCAAAGCCGATAGGCGTGCTTGCCCTGCAAGGCGGGGTGGAAGAGCACGTTTCCGCGCTTTTGGGCGCTGCTGAAAAGCTCGGGCTGGAAATAGAGGTGCGCGAAGTGCGCACTGTTTCTGATTTAGCTGGATTGGACGGCATAGTGATACCCGGCGGCGAGTCCACTGTAATGTCCAAGCTCATGGAAAGGGCTGACTTGTTTGAGCCAATTCTTCGCATCAGGAAATACATGGGCACCTGCGCAGGCGCAATAATGCTGGCAAAAAACGTGGAAGGCGCAATTCCGACTCAACGCTTCCTCAAATTAATGGACATTTCAATTTCGCGCAATGCATATGGCTCGCAATCCGCCTCGTTTGAGTCCAATCTTCTTACTCCATTCGGGAAAATAACCGGCGTTTTCATACGCGCGCCCAAATTCACCATAACCTCAAAAGACGTCCAGCCAGTGGCATTCAGAGGGGAAGAAGCAGTGGCCGCCTACCAATTGACAAACGGCAGGCATTGCTTAGCACTCACTTTCCACCCTGAATTGACTACTACTAAATTCCACGAGTTTTTCCTTAAGCTTTAGTTTTTTCCACTTCTAACCACAACGTTTATATACGCTTGCCCGCATATCCTGCTTGTGGGATTATGACTATACATAAAAGTATTGATAGGTCTGGCCAGGGCAGCAATTCAAAGCATCTCAGCAAAAGCCAGGTCCTGAACCAAATATTCATTGGAATGAAGGAAAAAGGCATAGGCAGGCTGAACATATACCTTGCGCCTGACGAAGTGAAAACAGAGGGCAACAAGACAATGCGCGAGCTTGGCCAGATATTCAAGTATACTTCAAGCGACGCATGTATTTTCTACCCTGCGCGCTCCGCACTGCCAAGGGCAGAGCAGGGGCTTATCCACAGCAAAATTTCGTACACTGTCGCCACGCTTGCGCTTCAGGACGGAAAACCGCTCTTCGGTATGGCAATACGCTTCCCAATAGGCACGGCGCAAGCCTATGACACGCGCTGGGCTTTCAAGCAAGGCATGTTGGGATTCGAGGACGCGCGCGCGATCATAAACGAGCACTTCACGCTTCCTGAGCTGAAAAGGGCAATGGCTGAAGGATTGAACGAGCTTCCACTTCACAAAAGGCGCAGCAAGCCGCACGCACTCTGATTCTTCTAGACCTGGGTTCCTTTTGCGCACTCATTGCACACAAATCCTGTTTTGCACTGCGGCCTACCGCAATTGCCCCGGTTGCACATCCTGCAGGTCTCAGTAGCAGTCCTTCCGCAAATCGCGCACAAGCCTGTAATATTCATAAAAACCACTTCATCACTGGCTTGGATGGCTATATTTAAAATTTATCCGCCCATTTTGGCGCATGGCAAAACCAGACGAGCTTTCGCTGCTGCTCCGCACGCTGTCCCCAGAGGCGGATGAAAAGAAATACTTCATAGGCACGTTTGGTGAATCCCAGATGATGGGGCTTGCCAAACACCTCGCGCACATAGTGTGCATTTACCGCGAGAAAGAGGGCTTGACTGCGGTTTTCTCCGAAGAAATTGCAGACGACCTCGCGCGCTACACTGAAATAAAAATGGTCGGCCCCTTCGCGCTCATAACCCTGCAGGCAATCTCGCCCCTCCTCCTAGTCGGACTTCTCGCCAAGCTCACCACCGCGCTTTCAAAAGAAGGAATCCCGGTGAACGCGTATTCCGCGTATTATCACGACCATTTGCTCGTGCCCTTTGAAATGAAAGACAACGCGCTCGCAGTGCTGAAGAAATTAGAAAAAAGCTAGAAGGAAGACCGACTTCTTTTCTTATATTATATATAGTATCCAGTCGTTTCGATGCCTATTTTTTCTGCATTTTCAATTACTTTTTTTAGTCGTGCATCATATGCCTTGTGCATGTCTTTTAGTTCCAAGATAAAGTATTTTTTCCAAGCAAACAGGCGTGCGAAATCCAAGAAAATTATTGGAACTCCGTTTTCTTTATAGGTTTTTTTTCTTTTATTGTAATCTTTTCTTGTGCCAGCACACATTACTTCTACATAGACGTGAAAATCAAGAAGATAAAAATCTGGCTTCATAATGTAGTAATCGGGAAACTCACGGTCATATAGTGGAATGCGGATTTCTCTATTTCCATCAAATCCAACTTGGAAAGTGGATGAATGATAGCCTTCGATTCTCACAATTACGGGTCTCTGGGCGGCATACCTGATACCTAGGATATCAAAATAATGGGCAACATGTTTCTCAGGGTCTGATAGGGCGGTAACTTTTTTCATATACAAGACCTAACAAAACACCTGCGTCACATATACTTCTCCAGAGCTGCTCTTTGCCACGCCGATTCCCTCATTTCTCCAGTAAGAAGTCAATATGTTCTCTCTATGCCCTTGACTTGTCATCCAACTATCAACGGTGTTCGATGCGATAGATGTTGTGGGGTAGCCTGACTCCTCATAGATGTTTTCAGCTCCCTGATATATTGTATTTCCAATTAAAATTGCACAATTATAGCCATCTTGCTGCATCCGCCAATAGAAGTTATGCCCTTCTGGGTCATAATGACTAAAATAGGCTCGACTAGCCATGTCTTGGCTGTGCTTGCGGGCAATGGATGCCAGTGCCTCATCGAAATTGAGGGCGGACAGCCCATTAGCGCTTCTTTGCTCGTTTATCAAGGAATGGATTTGGGATTCTATATTATAGAGATTGGCTGGCTCTGATATTGTAGGCTTCTGTGTGTTGATATTCCTGTTTATTATGCATCGCTCACCGTTTGTGTTTCCCACGGACTCGATCGCTAGACCTTCTGGGCAACCACACACTGAAGCACGTTCAAATAGAGCTCCGTTTTCACAGAATAGAGGCTGATTTTTGGAACATTGTCCATAAATTGTTCCATCTGTGCATCTCTGTATCTTTATACACGTATCGTTGGATGGCATAAAGCCTTCTGGGCATCCGCAAATACTTGCGTTTTCCATAAGACTGCCATTCAAACACTGGTAAGGTTTGTTTTGTGAACAGTCTGGAGACAAACTGCCATCAGTGCAATTGATAATAGAAATGCAACTATTATTCAGATATTTCCTGAAACCATCATCACAGCCACAAATATCCGAGCGATTCACCATTTTTCCATTTTCACAGTATAGTGGTTTGGTTGTTGCACATGTCCAAGATTTTAGATTCTGGGTACATTCCTTGAAAAAAAACCCTTGCAAAATACTTGGTGCAAAAACGGCTAATACCACCATACTTAAAATTAAAAATACGAATAAGGGAACAAATATCTTATTCCAAAAAAATGAAGGTTCCGGCTTCTTATTCCACGGATTTCTTTGGTCAAAAAGCGGTGTATCTGAAATTCCAGTGGACGTATATGTATGGTAACAATGTTTACAATAAACCTTATCGTTTTTCATTACTGTTTGGTGGTGAATCTCTAGTCTCTTTCCACATTCTGAACACACATACGGTTCCATACAAACACTTATGAAATACCTCAGAACCAGTATAAACCATTAGGTAAAAGTCGCATGCGCGCGTCACTTCAGAATCCCAAACCCGGACAGTATCCATCTCTGCCCGGGCCCGCGCGTTAAACCGTCACAACCGGGCTTGGGTATAGTTTTGGGATTGCGAAGCGCGCGACTTCCTTTTTCGGCTCGGTCATCTCGAAGTTCAGGTAGATGGCATCCTTCTGGGTCACATTGCAAAGTATGTGCTTGACCCTCTCTTTGGAAACCGTCTTCCCGAAAAGGTTGGAAATGAATTTGCTGGCTTCGAGGATTTCAACTCCCACTGGCACCTTGGACTCGGATATGTCCACTATCCGCCTTTCGCCGACTTCCACGCTGGTGTATGCCTTTTCTGGACTGATGTCCAGGTACATTGAATCGTTTTCAGAGTCGTAAGCCGTTTTCACCGTCATATCATCCCTACTTTTTCACTTCCCATTTCCCGCCTTTAGCCGGGCCAACGTGCTTGAGCACGCCATCCTTCTTGAGCCTGCGTAATCTTGAGAGTATGGTGCTTGCAGGCTCATTCAATTCCTGGGCGAGCTTTTTACGGGATATTGTCGGATCAGCGATGATTGCCTCCAGAAGTTTCTGGTACTTTTCTGGTACTTTCCTGGTACTTTTCGGCCCGTTCTCGTCGGTCTTTTTTGGTACTTCTTTCTGCGCGACATTCTTGCGCTTAAACACAGTGATGAACTGCCTTCCAACCTCTTTGAATGATGCCGTGGGCTCCTTTTGCAATATCAGGCGGATGCCTCGCCCCCAGGCTTCAGCGTAATGGATGCGCTGCAGCATGGCGGCAATCAGCTCGTTCCTCCGCTCGGACACCTGCTCGTGCTTGATGCGATCAATGGTCAGGCCGCCGTATAGCAGGCCGGGGCTGCGAATCTCCACTCGATCGTTGAAGATAGCCACATGCACCGAATCCGGGTTATGGTAATCGCGGTGGCAGAAGGCGTTGATGATGGCCTCCCGCAGCGCCTCCGGGTCGATTTCAGGGACGTCGACGCGGTACAGCCCCTCTATCCGCTCTCTGGTATGGGTGTTGCGCAGGGCATATGCCTGGGCATCCTCGATGAGGGCGAACAGGTCGCCCTCAAAGTCCTTCATGTCAAGGATGGTTGCCGCGCCGGCGAATACGGCGCAGCGGAGCTTGGCGTTGTGGATAAATTTCTGTGGCGAGTGGCCGAACAAGAGTATGGCTGTGTTTGTGAGCGCCCCGCTTGGGGAAAGCATAAGACTCAGGTTGCGCAGTGCGACATCAGTTGATACGAATTCAAGATTGGCCTTTTTGAGGAAAATGCCCAGTTTCCCCGGGTCGATGTCGCTGAGCTTAGCATTGTGGCAGGGCTTGTCGTCCCAGCGCATTTTGCCCTGGTTTTTCTTCTCAAATAGCCCTTCAAGCTCACGGGAGCTGAGGACAAGGTCTTTGTCCCCCACACGGGTATATGCGCGCCCATAGGCGAAATAAGGCATATGGTTCCCGCTGATTCTGACCCGGATGCATGGCTTCCCTTCGATTTGCTCTTCCTGGATGTTGGGGAACACCTCTGGCTCGATATGGTCTTGGATGGATTTGGAGATGTCCTGCGTGGTCGTCTTCCCTATATCCTGCCCGACCACCTTTCCACTGTCCTCTATGCCAAAGATGACTTCGCCCTGCCCGTGTTTGTTGAGCATGGCTGAAATGGAAATAATAGCCTCTTTGAGTTCTGAAGTTGATTTCTTCAGCTCCAGGGTTTCTGTTTCTTTGAACGGCATAGGCGAACGCCTCACATGCCCCAATTAAGATGCGGAGTATAAAAAAGCTTGGCATCAGACGCAATCTCTGCATGCCAAAACCAATATGTTGTGTAAAATATATTCTTCTTAAAAGTAGCGAAATAAGCTTTATGGGTCAAGGGCAACAAAGGTCAAAAAGAACCCCATGTTAGCGTCTTTACTTCAGAATCCCAAAGCCTGAGAGGCGCCATCTCTGCCCGAGCTTGCGCGTGATTGCCATCTTTGCCTTCTTGTCCGCGCACACCGGCCGCTTGAGCTTGAGGAAGACATTGTTTCCCTTGAGCTTGATTATTGCGCCAAGCGTGGTCGCAGTGCCTGATGAAATCACTATCGGCTCTCCCATGCGCAGCGCAGGGTTGTCAAAGCCTTCTCTTTTCAGAAGCGAGTATTCAAGCGTTATTTCAGAAAGAACAGGCGGAAGAGTTCCTGCTTTCCCAATCAGGTTGCCTGTGAGATGGTCTGACTTTGTGAGCGCGGGGTCTATTCCTGTTGCAACGCCAATCAGCCCGCCAGGGCCGACTTCCTGCACCGACTTTCCGCCAGCCATCAAAGCATCCACCTTGAGCGTAATCGGCTCAATTGTCTCCTTTTCCTTTGTCTTCTTGGTAATGCCTGGAAGCATCTCAATCTCATCGCCAACGCAAAGCTTGCCCTGCATGAGTGAGCCGCCAATCACTCCGCCTTTGAGCTTTGAAATTTCAGAGCCTGGCTTGTTCACGTCAAAAGAGCGCGCCACCACCATCCTTGCCGGAAGGCTAGGGTCTCTTTTTGGAGTAGGTATTGTTTTTTCAATAGCCTCAATCAGCTTGTCTATGTTGGCGTTGTAATTTGCTGAAATGGGAATAATGGGCGCATTCTCCGCTGTTGAGCCTGCCAGGAACTTCTTTATCTGCTTGTAATTCTCAATTGCCTTTTCCCTGTCTATCAGGTCAATCTTGTTCTGTACAACTACGACATTTTTTATCCCAAGAATATCCAGCACCTGCAAGTGCTCCTCAGTCTGCGGCTGGGGGCATTGCTCGTTTGCCGCAATAACCAATACCGCGCCATCAATAATGCTGGAGGCAGCAATAGTTGTGGTCATCAATGTTTCGTGCCCAGGCGCATCCAAGAACGAGACATGCCTTGCAATTTCCCACTTGTCAGGCTCTTTTTTCGCCTCTGCCTCAGTGGCATAGCCTTCGCCTGATTTGCTCTTGTAGAAAGTCGCATCCGCATAGCCTATCTTGATTGTGATTCCGCGCTTCAATTCCTCGGAATGCGTGTCAGTCCACTTGCCAGTGAGCGCGCGCGTAAGGCTGGTCTTGCCGTGGTCCACGTGGCCAACCATTCCAATGTTCACTTCAGCTTGCAATCAACACAACTCCGGTCTGCTCAAAACAAATTACTTTTTCTTCTCGTCCTTCTTCTCGCCTGCTGCCTTGGGGAAAAGCTCCTCAAGGGGCTTGCTGCCTGCCTGTATTACCTTGGAGTTCAC
>JAPLWY010000030.1:2191-3472 GCA_026396355.1 Microcaldota archaeon | reverse complement strand
AGTGGCCTTCCGCTTATCTCAGGGAAAAGCAGCGTCCGTATGGTGTATTCCCCCTTCACCGCTTCCTCGCTCTTGCTTGAATATGCCAACTTCGCAGTGGCAAGTATGAGTATTATCATCAATGCGGCGGTTATGGGCGCCCAGGTCACAATTGAGCCCGAGAGGGTGTCCCGAATGCTTTTTTCGTATGTGCTCCAATCCTCGTTTATATCGAAAAACTTTCCGTAAATAAACCCGTCATCGCTCCTGCCCACCAGCGCATAGCGCGTTTTTTTTGAGGTCATTTTATCATAATGGACTTCAATTTCAAGATCAATCTGGTAAGTCGCATTCGGCGCGAGCGCGCCAATCAGCTTCACCACTTCCCATCCGCCATCGGTCTGCCTTATCACGTAAAGCGGCATGGGCGTGTTCTGACGGTTGTTTGCGCTTATCCCCACCATTATAGTTTGGGGGGTGGAGAGAAGCGGAGGATAGGTCACCTCGATTCTCGCGTTGAGCGATTCGTCAAAATTCGCAAGGCTTTCCGCAAGCTGGTCCGCCACTGCCACTGAGCAAAGCAGAAAAATAATCAGAAGCGTTGCCTTGGTGTGCATGCAATCCCGCTAGAATGGTATGGGCACGTACAGCCCGAAGTTCCTCACAATCCATACCCATGCCTTGTAGTAAATCTGGTTCTTCCGCTTGATGATGTCCAGCAATTCCTTGAACGCCTCCTTTTCCGCGCTTGCCAGCTTGCTTTCAGTCACCTTGACATGCTCTTTTCCGTCCACCACGGTTTTTTCTTCCTGGCTCCCGATCTGCTTCTTTGCCTGCGCGTACCATGGCGGAAGGGAGGATTTTTTCTTCTTTATCGCGGTGATGAAATCTTCCGTGGTCACAGCGCGCTGCGAGCCTGTCTTGTATGCCTGCCTCCACGGGATCGTGGCTGCTTCCTCCACAATCGCCTTGAGGTCGGCGGACGCATAGTCCACAGTGGCAAGCGCCAGGCGGGTATAGCAGATTCCCTTTGCTGCCGGGACTTTTTTCACATGGAGCTTGAGTATGTCTGCCCTTGATTTCATGTCGGGCTCGGATATGATTATCGCTTTCCCGAACCTGCCTGAGCGCCTCAGCGCAGGGTCGACGTCCCAGGGGGCGTTGGTCGCGCCCACCACCAGCACGTTTGAGTTGTTCGAGTCCACGCCGTCCATTTCAAAGAGCAATTGGTTCACGGCCATCTTCATGTAGGCTGTTGACTGGTTCATGTCCTCGCGCCTGCCGCCCATCGCTTCCACTTCG
>JAPLWY010000030.1:0-2166 GCA_026396355.1 Microcaldota archaeon | reverse complement strand
TCTCGGTATTGCCCACGTACATATCCACAATGTCTGATATTTTCGCGTTGATGAAGTTCGAGCTGCACTCGCCTGCCGCAGCCTTCATGATGAATGTCTTACCGCAGCCGGGCGGGCCGTAAAGCATGATGCCTCCTCCTGCCAGCTTGCCGTATTTCCTGGCAAGCTCGGGCTTGAGGAGCGGATAGACGATTGCCTCGTTTATCTCGTCTTTCATCTTGAACATTCCCGCGACCTGGTCGAATTTCATGGTCGGCTTGGACAGCAATTTAACCGCGTTTATCCCCTGCTGCTGGGGCTGCCCGTCAGGCCCGACTGCCCCTGGCGCCCCTCCGCCTCCCCCTCCTCCAGACTGCTTTCCCTTTGCAATCTCGCGGTGATTTATCGCCTCGGTGAATGAGGGGTTGAGCTCTATTGCCTTGTCATAATCCGCAATCGCCTTGTCCAATTGGTTCAAATAATCGTAAGCAAGCCCCCTGATATGGTATGCCTCTGAAAAGCCGGAATTGAGCTTCACCACTTCGGTGAAATCCTCGACCGCTTTTTCATAGTCCTGCAAACAGGCATACGCCAGCCCGCGGTTGTAGAAAGCCTTGAGATATTTCGGGTTGATTGCAAGCGCGCGGTCATAGTCCTCTATCGCCGGGTTGAATTCCTGCTTGCGGTAATATGCATCCCCCCTGTTGTTGTATATCACCGGGTTTTTCGGGTCAAGGTCCGCGGATTTTGTGTAGTCTGCAAGCGCCTTGTCGAAATTCTTCAAATTGTAATGGCACAGCCCGCGGTTGAAATAAGCCTCGGAAAAAGTCGGGTTCAGTATTATTGCCGTATTGTAAGCCTCAATCGCCTTCTCGTAGTCGCCCTTCTCGTAAAGAGTGTTCCCCTTGTGGTAATATGTCCGCGCGTCGGTTGGGTTTGGCTTGTTTGCCATCGGCTAACCTCTAGCTTCGCTGTCCTTTCTAGTAATTCGGCTGAGGTTTATAAACATTTAACTCGCGGAGCGCAACCACCAGGCGTTCAGGAGCACAAGGGGCAAAATCAGCATCTTCCATTGCTCGGGCAGACTCCGCCGCACTGTATAATCAGCGGGGATGAGCCGACAAACGTCTTCTGGATGCCTCCTTCCTCGCCAGCCATTGCAGTGTACTCAACGCCAAACTGCTTGATTTCAACCTGCCCGGTTCCATCATGGTTGCACATCCTGCTGCCCCCCATCATCCACACCGGAACAGCAATGGCATCCTGCTGTGCGGGCGGGGTGACTGCGAAGCCACCCGGATCGCACGGATTCTGGTTCCCAGGGCTTTGCTCCCCTCCTGCCAGTGAAAGGCTAAGTAGAACCGTTCCATATCCCGGGATGGTTATGTTCCTCGCCGGGTGCCCGTCATTTATGATGCCCGTTATGCTTTGCATTTGAATCTCGTTATTCCTCACCACCATTGCCAGCCGTGAAGCGTTTGGAAGGCATTCGTCAGAATACGCAACCGCCTCCAAAACTGCAAACGGAGTTGCAGACTGCCAGTAAGCCTTGCTCTGCGTCATGCGCGCATCCTGCGAAATCCCCGGGAAAAAGCCCAGAAGAGAAATTGACACGAGCGCGATCACCAAGACAACTGCCAGCAAAACGAGATATTCGGTGGCACCTTGCGCGCGCAAGGTGCCTGCAGTCGAATCGCAATTCGACTCAATTGCGCCCTGTCCGCGAACAATTTTTTCCATGCAAACAGCACCTGCCGTTGCTAATGCTTCTGGAGTTTATTAAGATTTAGCCTCGGTTTGCCTAGTGTTTTTTCCCTTTCTCGAGTTTTCCAGCGTATTTTTCGCACTTGCCTGCTTCGTCCCAGCATTTGCGCGCATCTTTCTTCGCAGTTTTTTCCTCGTCCTTCTTGCCCTGCTGGTGATATGCTTTCGCAAGATCCCAGTAGACCCGCGCAAGCTGGCTGTATCTTATCTCCCGCGCGCCTGCCAGCCAGGCTTTCTGCGCAGGCGAAAGCGGAACTTTTCTTTTTTCCATCACTTTTTCCTCGGTGAAAAGCGCAATCTCGTGCTTGTACTTTTCAATTGCCGTCAAATAGCACTCAGTTGCCTTTGCTGAATCTGCCTTCGCGCCCACGATCTTTCCCATTTTGGAATAAGCCCTTCCAAGGTTATGGTATGCCATTGCAT
>JAPLWY010000039.1:2635-2970 GCA_026396355.1 Microcaldota archaeon | reverse complement strand
CGATAAGCTTTCCCTTTGCAGCCGCGCAGACTATCTCCGCCGACTCCTCAGGCAGGAACCTGTCGGTGTTTATCACGCGCTCAAAGCCCGCATGACCGTAAATGTTTATTCCGTAAACTTCCATGTACCGCTGGTGGTTGCTCTCGTCCCGGTCGGCGATGTGCGCGAACGCCTGCTCGAGAGTCATCTTGTCCCTGCCTGCAACGCGCGCTGCGCGCGAGTCGCGCGGGGCATAGAGCCAGACTTTTATGTCTGCTTTTTTTATCATCCACGGGCCAAGCCAGGTGGTTACCACGCAGTTGCCCTTGGAGGCGCTTGCAATCAATCTGTCGTCG
>JAPLWY010000039.1:620-2599 GCA_026396355.1 Microcaldota archaeon | reverse complement strand
TTGTGGAAGTCCATCAGTGAAATCTTCTGCTTTGCAGCCAGGGTCTTGAAAGTCGGGTCAATGAGGCGCAATGAAAGCTTTTTCGCCACCAGCGCGCCCACCGAATTCTTTCCGCTTCCAGAAAGCCCGGAGATGCAAATTATCATTTTTCATCCACCTGCAATGGAATTACTTCTTGCTGAGAAGCCCCTTCACATACGGAAGGTAGCGGATGTCCACATCTGACATCGACAGCTTGCCCTCCTTCACGCGCGAGGCGATCATGATTATGCGCGAGGAAACTTCCGAGGTAAGATTGCCCCCGAACTTGCGGTTTGGCCTCTTGCCGCTTTTCGAAAGCGCAGGCACTGAGCTTACTGCCTGCAGCGCACAGCCCGTGATTGAGCAGCTGTGGCGCTTGCCTTTCACAACGCGCCTGTAGTGCACCGCGGTTCCGCCCTTGGGCGTCCTGCGCGTGATTTTGCGCACCGAGTTTGACCTGTTCTTTGGAAGAGTCATAACATACACCTCTTACTTTTTTGCCATTTTCGCGTAGAGTGCCCTGCCAAGCGCGAACGCCATGGAAGTCACAAATACGATGAAGATGAATACCCCGTAGGAGCCGATTATGCGGCGGATGTTTATTAAAGGTATTGTGATTGGCGCGTCGTAATAAAAGAACGTGCCTGAATTCGCCTTTGCCTCGAGCCGCGCGCCCTCAGGCAAGTTTCTTGTGGGGATTTCAATCCTGCCCTCGCCGGTCATTTTCACATTGTATTTCCTGCCGTCAGCTGCAGTTATGTTCGCCCCGCCTGGAAGCGACATTTCGCGCGCAAACTCGGTAAGCTGCGAGGAAGTGAGCTTTATCTGCTGCTGGTTCTTCAGGTTGTAATTTGCAATGTCGTCGTTGAAAGATTGGAGAGAGGAGGAAGAGAATAGTGTGGTTGCCTCTACAGCGATTGCAACTGTTTCGCCTGCCTTTGCAGTCCGGTTGTCTGAATCGGTGCGAATATGAACAAGGTATTGCCTCTTGCCCATCAGGCTGTCCAGAATGCCAGCCTGCGTGCTTGCCTGCAACCAGACATCCTCTGGCTTTCCGCCCTCAAAGTAAATTGCGGTTGCATTTTTCGCAAGAGTTTCGTTCGTGCTGGAAAGGAGCAATCCATCCACTGTCCAGGCGCCGCGCTCGCCATTTTGCGGAAGAGTGAGGCAGTTGGAAAAAACAAAATCATTTGCAATCGAGTCGCAGTGGCTCATCAATCCGTCATCGTAAAGCGAGAGCGAGAGGTCGTCATTCGTTCCAGGCTCGATGTGCGGGAAAACCGCCGCCAGGCAGACGAATATCACCAGCACTATTGCAGTCATCTGCAGCTGCAGGCCGAAAAGCTCTGAGGTGAGCTTCCAGTACTGGGGCATCACGTCATTCGCCTCCTTCTCGTTCCCTTTCTTGGAGGACTCCATCATCTTGAGCTGGACCTCGCGCATTTCAACCTGCAGATTCTTAAGCCGGTTCTTTCCGCCCACATTGGATTGTATTACATTGACTATTGCAACGTAGATTATCGCAATGATGGCTAGGAAGAATATGTAGTTTGAAAGGTCGAACACAAGAACACCGTGATTATGCGAACAGGGAGAGCAGCTCCTTTTGCGCAGACTCCACCTTGCCCTGCGAGTTGGTTATTATTTTTGCAGGGGCGCCGGTTGCCATTGCGTATGCTGCAAGAAGGGACCGGTTCATGTCATCGTGAGCCTGGAGCGACTCCTGTGTCTCGGAATCGCGCACCCTCGTTGAGTCCGAGCTCCTGCGCGCGGCTATTTCCTTTATCGGCGCGGTTATCAGCACAAGCTGGCGCACGCGAAGCTTGGAAAGGAGCGAAAGCGGGAGGCCGGGGAGAAAGCCTTTTGGAGTTGAGATTGAGCAGTGGGTGTCCAGCACTATTTCGCCTTGCATTGCAGCCAATTCATCGCCCACTTTTGCCTGAACCTCTTGCTGCTTT
>JAPLWY010000039.1:0-603 GCA_026396355.1 Microcaldota archaeon | reverse complement strand
TGCTTTTGCGGGTCAAGTTTCCGGAGCTCATCCCTGTGCGAGACATAGCCTTTCTTCTTTGCAACCTCGAACATCAGGTCCCCGTAGTTTTGCATTGAGATTCCGGGCTTTGCCTTAAGCGCAGCCAAGACTGTTGATTTGCCCGCGCCCGGAAGCCCCATCACAATAGTCATCGACATAGGAAACACCTAACGCCCAAACAGCCCGCCCAGGCTGGAATACGAGTCAAACAGGTTTTGGCCTTCCAAATCCTGGTACAGGCGGTAAAGTATGCCGACTGTGAGCAATATGCCTGTCCCTGTTCCCAGCGCGCCAGTCATGTCCGCAAGCGCGGCAAGGAGGCCGACAAAGGCGCTGCCCAGTATCACTATCTGCGGAATATAATCGTTGAGCTTTTTCTCCACCACGCGCGGGTCGCGGCGGAAGCCAGGTATTTGCAGCCCTGAGCTGTCAAGCTGCTCTGCCACTTCCTTTGCGCCCATGCCGGTCGTTTCGACCCAGAACTGCCCGAATATCACGCACAGGCACATCATGAATATTATGTATACAAGAACGTGCACGTATTCGGGAATCCCGAAAATCGGCGTGGTGTTGGTAAGAATC
>JAPLWY010000084.1 GCA_026396355.1 Microcaldota archaeon | reverse complement strand
ATGAAACACAAAACACGGCGGCTCACAAAATATGGGGGTTCAAGGACTTTTTCGAGTCCCAAGGCCAGCGCATTGTCGATTTCTACGAAAAAATCTGCAGCCTTCCGAACTTTGACCCCTCCCACCGCCCGATAATAGAGGCGCAGTTCAGCGATGACAAAATCTATTTCCTCCAATACCACTGCTGCCGGGACTTTGAGCCGGCTTCCTTTGTCCTGGACAGGCCAAAGGCAAGGAATGAGTTTGAGGCAACTCTTGTCCGCGGCGCCACCCTGCCCGAAGGCTTTATTGCAAAGACCACTCTCCTCTATTCCAGAAATTACATGGACGGGCCAACCGGCCTGCCCAGGGAAGACGGGGCATTCGACTTAGATGCCAATGCCTTCCTGAGAAACCTAATCTCCCTCATAATGGCCGGCAAAAGGAAGCTACAGATGAATATTTTCGACAGTTTTGAGCTTGAGTCAAGGAAAATCGCCAGCGGGCATTCTACATTCTCCAAGCTTGCCAAGCCGCAAGTTTCATTTTACATTCCCAAATCATCAATTTCCCTGCTGAAGGATGCAGGCTATTTCAATCAGCTCACCAGCATTCCCTCCTACGTCGCAGGCAAGGATTCCCTCCGTGGAAAAGATGAGCACATGCAAATCGACATCCGCATAACATCAGACGGCAACAAGGCATACGGGGAAGTGCTTGAAAGCAAGCTCGCCACAATCCCCATCCGCGCACTCGGCTATGCGGTCGGGTCCTGGAAGCACAGGGCAAAATAATGCATGCTGCCCAGTGCGCGATAAACTCAGAAAAAGACGGGCTGGCAAAATTCATATCTGGGCTCTAGCCTTCGCCCGGATTCCGATTATGTTTTAAACACTTCTTATCACGGAAAGCACCATGCGCGCGCAGCTGAAAAATCAGGACTGGTTCCTTTCCCACCCTCCTTCCCAGCCAAAGCGCGAGGTGGGCGAATACGTGCGCAGGAACGGCATTCTGGTGCCGAAAATATACGACTCCTTCAAGGAAGCGAAAATGTTAACGGAAATGCGGAAAGTGCTAATGGCGCCGGAGAAAGCGATTCTTGCCAGAAGCGAGCACCCACAGGATTACGCCGGAGTTTCAGGCATGCTTGAAAGCTATTCACTCCCCCACTCTGCCATAACTGATGAGGCAAGCATCAAAGCACTAGTGCGGGAGGGGAATTTCGTAGAACCTGATGTTCCCAGCTCTCGCGAGCGGCTGATCCATTTTATCCAGGAAAAACTCTTGATTTGGAATAAAAACAGGCAAAAAGAGCCGGTTGCGAGAAAACGCCAGCTTGGAATAACGATACATCCTGCGAAAGAATATTGCGACCTTCTCGGAATCAGCGAAGACCGGTTCTGGGAAGGCGTGTCATTCTCATACTGGGAAAAGCTAGGTGGCCGCAATCTCACGATTTCCGCGGATTCTGCCATTTCCGGCAGGTATCATGTCATTGTGCGCTGGCCCGCTTACTATGCTATTGTTGAGAATGGCGAAATAATTCTGAGAAGCCGAGATGATGTTGTTATTGAAAATAGTAAACTAATAATGCAAAACAAAGAATTTCCCAGCGACGTTTCAAAAGCAATGCTTGGCGCACCGGATTTCTATGAGCAGGTAAGGAATCTCCCGCGCTTCAGCCCCAACCACTGTCCCATCATCGAGGCGCAATTCACGGACGGAAAATACTATTTCCTCCAATATCTCCGCTCCCGCGATTTCGAGCCGGCGCAGTTCGTGCTTGACCGGCAGCCAACAGACAAGGAAATTGTGGCATTGCTGTGCCGCGGCAGCACCTCACCTGAAGGCGAAGTCCACAAAATAAAGTGCGGCTATGGTTACCCACCTTCAATTTCCCAGCAAGGGCAGTCTATGCTGCAAACCACCAGAATATCGATGATTTCAGAACTCTCTGTGCGCAACCAAAACCTCAGCATAATGCTTGCCCAGTCATCCGAAACATCTCCCGCGCTCTCACTGGCTTTTATGGTAAATCTCCACCCTGGCATTTCAAAGCTTTTCAAGCCGCGAATTTCAGTCCTGGTTCCATCAGAGTTGCTAAAAGAGAAGGAGCACTTGCAGGAATTCTACATGAAAATCACAGCAGACGGAAGGAAAGCCTATCTTGAACTGCTCTAATGCGCCTTCATCGAATGCTCGCCAAAGGGAGAAAAATGAATTCGGAAAAGGCTAGCGGCGATAAACCTTGTCCCTGTTCTCAAACCTCAGCACCCCGCCACCTTGTAGGTAAGCCTGAAATTCAGGATTCTCAGGCGAAAAACATTCGCGTCGCCTTTGAGCGGCTTGAACCTGCGCGGGTTCTCCTCTATCTTGTCATAAAGCCGCTTAAGATGGATTTTGACCGAATTATCCAATGCCTTGACGTCCTTGTCAAAATACTCGGTGAAGACAAGGCGGAATGCCATCTAATCCAGCCCCATGCGCTTCTCGAATTCCTTCTTCGAATAGGTCTTTATCCTGCCTGCCTTGATTCCCTCCTCCATCTTTGCCACTTCCTGGAGGATTTCGCGCTCGTCATCTTCTTCCTTGCCGCGCGATTTTCGCCCCAAGTCGTACTTGTCGGCAAGTTCCAAAAGCCCCGCCCGCAGCGCCTCGGTCTTGGTCTGGACTATCCCTCGCGATATCGCTTCATCCACGATGTCTGAAAGATAGCCCCTAAAATTCACGGTCATGTGCATATGTTCACCGCATTACCTATTCTATATACAATTTATAATCATTTGTATATAAATTCAATAACATAGAACGCTAGAGCACCTTCTCCCTACAGGACTTTTTTCAAATACTCCCCTGTATAGCTGTTCTTGTTCTTCGCGAGGTCTTCTGGCGTTCCGGTGGCAATCACTTCCCCGCCATCCTCTCCTCCCTCAGGCCCCAGGTCAACTATCCAGTCCGAAGTCTTGATGACATCCAAATTGTGCTCAATCACCAGCACAGTGTTTCCCCTGTCCACCAATCTCTGCAGAACAGAGAGCAGTTTTGAAACATCTGCAAAGTGCAAGCCTGTTGTGGGCTCATCCAGTATGTAGAGCGTGCTGCCAGTGTCCCTGCGCGAAAGCTCGGCAGCCAGCTTTATCCTCTGCGCCTCTCCTCCTGACAGCGTGGTGGCGGGCTGCCCGATTGAAATATAGCCCAGCCCAACATCGCTCATCGTTTCCAATTTGTTCTTCACTGCCGGGATATTCTGGAAAAAGCGGAGCGCCTCCTCCACGCTCATTGAAAGCACGTCATGTATGTTCTTACCCTTGAACCTTATCTGCAGAGTTTCGGCATCATAGCGCTTGCCATCGCACTCCTCGCAAGTCACATAGACATCCGCAATGAACTGCATGCCAATCCTCTTCACCCCGTCCCCCTCGCATGCCTGGCACCTGCCTTTCTGCACATTGAAGGAAAACTGCCCAGGCTCATAGCCGCGCGCACGCGCCTCAGGCACACCGGCAAACAGTTCGCGTATGGGCGTGAATGCTCCAATATAGGTTGCAGGGTTGGAGCGCGGCGTCCTTCCAATCGGCGCCTGGTCTATTGCAACCACTTCCCGAAGCTTCCCCGCGCCCTCCAGCCTGTCGAATTTCCCAGGCGCGTCTTTCGAGTTGTGGAAGTATTTCATCAATGCCTTGTGCAGTATCTCATTTATCAACGTGGATTTTCCAGAGCCTGAAACGCCAGTGATGCAGGTGATGCAGCCAAGCGGGAACTTAACTGTAATGTTCTTGAGGTTGTTTTCCCTTGCCCCAATAATTGAAAGCCAGTTTTGCGCATTTCTCCTTATCCCCGGCACAGGTATCCTGAGCTCGCGGCGAAGATAGGCGCCAGTCAGGGACTCCTTGCTGTTCTCAATTTCCTCAGGAGTGCCAATCGCAATTATCCTTCCTCCATGCACTCCTGCGCCAGGCCCCAAATCCACCATGAAGTCAGACGAGCGCATTGTTTCCTCGTCATGCTCCACCACAATAAGTGTGTTGCCCATGTCGCGCAGTGTTTTTAGCGTGGCAATCAGTTTCGCGTTATCTCTTTGATGCAATCCAATTGACGGCTCATCCAGGACATACAGCACGCCCATGAGATTTGCTCCTATCTGGGTGGCAAGCCTAATTCTTTGCGCCTCGCCGCCAGAAAGCGTGCCTGTAACGCGCGCAAGCGAAAGATAGCCCACTCCCACGTTCATCAAAAAGTCCAGCCTGGAAAGTATTTCGCGCAGCACAGGCTTGGCAATTGTTTCCTCGGTTTTGGTAAGCTTGAGCGAATTGAAAAACCCGTATGAGCTCTCAATCGAAAGCTCAGTGGATTCTGTTATGTCCTTGCCATTCACCTTGACTGCAAGCACTTCAGGCTTGAGCCTCTTTCCCTTGCAGGAAGGGCAGGTGAGCTCGCGCATATACTTTTCCAATTCCACCCTGCGGTATTCAGAGGCAGTCTGCCCGTGCAGCCTTTTCAAATTGTTGAGCACTCCCTCGAACTTTGAATTCCCCTCATAAGCGGATTCCCCGCTCCTTGACTCTATCCTGTAGGCTATCTTCTCCCCAGTCCCGTTCAGTATTGCGCTTTTCGCCTCCTTTGACAGCACGTTCCACTGCGTGTCCATTGAAAAGCCGTATTTTTTTGCCACTCCGCTCAATAATTGGGAATAATACCCGCCCATCATGGTGTTTCTCCAGGGCAGTATTGCGCCTTCGCGAAGCGTCCTTGTCTTGTCCGGCACCACCAAATCAACGTCGAAAATAAGCTGCACTCCCATTCCGCTGCAGTCGCTGCACATTCCATAAGGCGAGTTGAAAGAGAACATCCTTGGCTGCAATTCACCCACTGAAATTCCGCAGTCAGGGCAGGAGTTTTTCTGCGAAAAGAGAAGCTCGCGCTCCTTGCCTATTGCAACTATGACCAATCCATCCCCGCTTTCCCTAATCCCTGCCTTTATCGCTTCCAGCAATCTCTGCCTGTTCTGATTTGAAGCAGTGAACTTGTCCACAATCACTTCAATTGTGTGGCGCTTGTTCTTGTCCAGCTTGGGCATTTCCCTGTCCAGCTCCAGCATTGCCCCGTTCAGGCGCACGCTGGAATATCCCTTGCGCCGCAATTCATCGAAAAGTTTCTCATAAGTGCCCTTCTTTCCCCTGATTATTGGCGAGAGCACTTGCACATCCTTTGCCTTCTGCCCCTCTTTCTCCTGCTTGCCCTCCCCTCGCTTGTCTTTCACCTCAATATTCTTCCAAGAGGCATCGGGAATTTTCGTTCTCTCCCCGCCCTCTCTCAAGCTCGCGGCAAAGTCAGCATCAGTGTGCGCAAGCACGGCGTTCGCAATCTGCTCAGTGGTCTGCACAGATATCTTGTTCTTGCATTTCGGGCAGTGTGGCACGCCTATCCTGGCATAAAGCAGCCGCAAATAATCGTAAATCTCAGTGACTGTCCCGACAGTGGAGCGCGGGTTCCTGGACGTGGTCTTCTGCTCGATTGAAATCGCGGGCGACAGCCCCTCAATCGAGTCAACATCAGGCTTGTTCATCACTCCAATGAACTGGCGCGCGTAAGCTGAAAGCGACTCAACATACCTTCTCTGCCCCTCTGCGTATATTGTGTCAAACGCGAGCGTGCTCTTTCCCGAGCCAGAAAGGCCGGTGATGACTGTAAGCGAATTGCGCGGAATCTCAAGGCTAATGTCCTTGAGGTTGTGCTCTCTGGCACCCTTGATTACTATCTTGTCTTGCATTAAAGAAGCTTTAAATGCCAGCCTACACTGAAATGCCGGTGGGTTTGGGGCAAATATGTGGTGCAGCCACTAGAACCCACCCGGCGTTGTCCGATGGGGGGCACCCCTAACTTTCTAAAGCAATAACGGCGATGTCTCAAAATTGGGAAGGTTTGAACTGGCTTTCTTTACTGAAAGGCTGACAATCAAAAGGCAGTCTATTCACTGTGCGTTATCAAGCATTTGGCGCTATCCGGCTCACGCTTAAAGGGGCAATGAGGCGGCGCCATCACTGCCAAGGTGGGCAATTTAAACCCTCACACAGATATCAATTTATGCCCCTTAGAAAAACTCTGTCGATATGCATTCCAACTTTCAACCGTGCAAAATATCTGGATAGGCTATTGGCAAGCATAAGCAAGGCATCCGCGGGGTTGGTTGGCAGTTTTGAAATCTGCATATCTGATAACTGCTCCGTTGACGATACCCGTTCCACAGTGAAGAGATGGAAAAACAAGCTGCCGATAATCTATTGCCGGAACAACCGTAATATCGGGTTCGATGCCAACATAGTGAAAGTGGCTCAGCTTGCACGAGGAGATTACATATGGTTCTTTGGCGATGATGATGTTCTGGCTGAAAATGCACTCGGAGGATTGATTGAGAATCTTGAAATGGCGAAACGAAACGGCATTTCGGTCATTTATGTCAACTGTGGTTCAAAAAACAGCAAACGCGGCGGAAACTTCGATTTTTCAAAGATGCAAATCTTTCGATTGGATGAATTCCAAAAATACCCCCTGAATGTTTTTTTCATGGACGTAGTGTGCGTATCCCGGCCTCTGGTCCGAAAAATTGCGAATTCGGTCCTGATCCGCCCCCCGCTAGTCATCAAGAAAAAGGGCAATCCAGTCTATCTCTTTGATTTCATGCACACGTATATTTTTCTTGAAGCTCTCTCGGCAAGCACACGCTTTTGCATCGACCCTGTCTGCAGGGTAATTCCCATGCATGATGGCAACGATGTTGACTTTGACATTTTCCTATACCATTTCCTGAACCATATGCTCTGGCAGGTGCACATATACGCTGATTACCCGTGGTTCAGGCAGAAATACGGGTATGACACCATTCGCGGAAAATTTGTCCGTACGATTGCAGTTATCAATGTGCCGGCGCTTGAAGAGAAGTATCTTCTCTGTCGAGACATGTCGCTTCTCGTCAGCCGCATTAATCACGATTCATTTCAGAAACTGCAAATCTGGTTTTTTGACGCTGCCCGCGGGAATTTTCTTGCAAAAAGGCTGCTTTTGGCATTATTCATGCTTGCCCTCACGGTTTTTAAAGGAATAAAAATCTCCCCGTCACGGTCACAGGACCCAAAAATGAAAGCGTATATTTTATTGGCGGAAACGCTGTCCAAAAAAGTGCTGACGGGTGATTACTCTGGATTGACAGTAAAGCAGTTGAAAGCTTTTGAATGGTAATTATGTAGTCCTCGGCTGAAATTGGCGCGTCTGGCTTTGCTAACATTGACTTCGACTCGAGGCTAAGTGGCAAACTCTTTTTCGTCCATAAACGATCTGCGGCCAGTGTACTGGTAAAAGTGGGCGAACATTAGCATAGGTCGCGCAGGCGGTTCAATTCAAACTCCAGCAAGCCCCTATCTATTTAATCCTTTAATCTCATTTTCCATTCATGAAAGGCATAGTCCTCGCTGTTGGGCTCGAAATTGCAAAACTGCCGATGAGGCTAAAAATAAGCGAAGTGCCAGAATCAAATCCATCGCTAAGCAAAAAAACAGCCCCGGCAGTCCAGCGCGCAGCCAGATATCTCGCTGCAACAGGAATGGAAAAAAGGTAGTCGCATGGACGTTATCCTATTCCAGCCATATCTTGAAAGAGGCGGGGCGGAGCAAGTCATCCTTAAAATAGCCCAAAAATTCAATCCGATAATTTATCTCTCACAATATGAAAAGAATATGACGTACTCCGAGTTCAAGGAATTTGACGTTAGAGTGCTGAAAAGCAGCCATCTCGATCTGCCCGCCTCTCTGTTTTCCAATATCGATAAGGATAAGCGATTCAGTGCGCTTGGTTTGGCGGGTTTGCGGTTTTTGCGCACGAAAATAACCGACGACTACGACGTTCTGAACCCGCACCTTATGCCCAGCGAATGGATTAGGAACAGGAATCCGCGCGTATGCTGGTATTGCCATTGCCCTTGCCGGCCTGCCTATGGCTGGGAAAGTGAATTTATGGCTGAACGCGGTTTTAGAGGGCGGATGCTGATGAAAACGGCAATCGATTTATACAAGGCAACGGAAAGCAGGGTCGTCCCAAAGATCGAAAAAATATGCACAAATTCAGAATTTACCCGTTCATCTATAAAGAAAAACCTTTGCAGGGATTCTACCGTTATCCATCCTGGAGTCGATCCAGAGGATTTCGCTTGCTCGGACTACAAAAAAATATTCTGTTACCCTTCCAGGTATGTTCCTGAAAAAAGGATGGAATACGCAATAAACGCATTCATCAAAGCAGGGTTGAAAGGCTGGAAGCTTGTAATTGCCGGGCACTTGGTTCCAACTGAAAGAAATTCGCTATATCTAGCTGAGCTTAAGCGACAATCAAAAGGGTCCGCTGTAGAACTAATGACCAATGTTTCCAAGTCAAAACTCCTTCAACTTTACTCGAACTGTTCCGCAATGCTCTTCTCGCCAATATATGAAGACTGGGGGATTGCGCCGCTTGAGGCAATGGCGTCCTCCAAGCCGGTCATCAGTGCGAATGAAGGCGGCCCGACCGAGTCAATAGTTAACGGTAAAACCGGCTTTTTGGTCAATTCTCCGGTTGAAATGGCAGAAAAGATGCGCTTTCTCGCAGACCATCCTAGCGAGTGCGAGAAGATGGGCAAAGCAGGCAGGAAGCGCGTGGAACAAAACTATACTTGGAAGATATTCCTGGATAAAATGGACAAGGCATTCAAAGAGACAGCAAAGATGTAGCTATTTCGTTTTGCGAATTTTTACCTGTTTTTCTGTCTTCCCGCCCTTTTTCTTCCCTTTTGTGCCTTCCTTTCTGTCTGAAAGCGTGGCTAGCTGGTCGCGCAGCTCTATGGCGCGCTCAAAGTCCAAGTCTTCCGCGGCTTTCTGCATGTCCAGCTCAAGATTTATCAAAAGTGCGCGAAGTTCTTTCTTGCTCTTCTTCTCCCCTGCGCCAATGTCCTCCTCATCCCAGCCCAACGCAAGCTGGCCTTCGCCCACCTTCTTGTAAACTGTAGTAGGCGTTATGCCATGCTTCTTGTTGAACTCCACCTGCACTGCGCGCCTTCTGCTGGTCTCTGCAACCGCGCGCTTTATGGAATCTGTCTCCTTGTCGCAGTAAAGTATTGCAGTGCTGTTGGAATTCCTCGCCGCCCTTCCCATGGTCTGTATAAGCGAGGTTTCATTCCTCAGGAACCCTTCCTTGTCAGCATCCAGTATTGCCACCAGTGAAACCTCAGGAATGTCTAGCCCCTCTCTCAAAAGATTTATTCCCACTAAGCAGTCAAACTCTCCCAAGCGAAGCTTCCTGATTATCTCAGTCCTCTCAATCGTCTCTATTTCAGAGTGCAGGTAACGCACGCGCACCCCTTTTTGCGTAAGGTAATCAGTCAAGTCCTCTGACATTCTCTTTGTAAGCGTGGTCACCAAGGTTCTCTCGCCCTTTTCCGCGCGCACTTGTATTTCCTTCATCAAGTCCTCAATCTGCCCTTTAGTTGGACGAATTGACACAGTGGGATCCAAAAGCCCAGTAGGTCGCACCAACTGCTCCACAATAGCAGCTGATGAATTGCGCTCATATTCTGAAGGTGTCGCTGAAACAAAAACCACATTTTTCATGCGCTTCTCAAACTCCTCGAATTTCAGCGGCCGGTTGTCATACGCGCAAGGGAGCCTGAACCCATAGTCTATCAAATTCTTCTTCCGCGTCCTGTCTCCATGGTACATGCCATGCAGCTGCGGCAAGGTCACGTGCGATTCATCAATGATTATGACTGCATCCTCTGGCAAAAAGTCCATCAAAGTATAAGGCGGCTGTCCCGGCATCCTTCCATCAAAATGCCTTGAATAATTCTCGATTCCCTTGCAATAGCCCAGCTCCTCAATAAGCTCCAAGTCATAGTTGGTGCGCTGCTTGAGCCTGTATGCCTCCATGTCCTTGAGCTCAGGCAATCGCGCCTCAAGCTCCATCCTGATTGCCTTAAGCGCGCGCTCCTTGGTGCTTTGCGGCACAATGTAATGCTTTGCAGGGAAAATCCTAATCTCAGGCAGTTCCTCAATAGTGGCGCAGGAAACCGGCTCGCACACCAGTATTTTCCCAATCTTGTCGCCTTCCAGCACAATCCGGATTATTTCCTGCTGGTAGCCTGGCACAATGTCAATTGTATTGCCCTTTGCGCGGAACATTCCCGACTTAAGCTCCATTTCATTCCTTTCATACTGAATAGCAATGAGCGAGGAAAGCAGTTCCGAGCGCTCCACTCTCTCGCCTTGCTTGATATCCACTGACATGTCCAGCCATTCTTTTGGCGAGCCCAGCCCATAAATGCAGGAAACAGTGGAAACAATGACGGCTGGGCCTGGCGAAAGAAGGTAAGCAGTGGACTGCAGCCTCAGCCTCTCTATTTTCTCGTTTATCTGCGCATCCTTCTCAATATAGGTGTCTGTCTGCGGAATATAGCTCTCAGGCTGGTAATAGTCATAATAGGAAACAAAGTAGCCCACCTTGTTTTTCGGGAAAAACTGCTTGAATTCGGAATAAAGCTGCGCTGCAAGCGTCTTGTTGTGCGAGATTACAAGCGCCGTCCTGCCGGTTTTTGCAATAAGGTTGGCTATTGTGAATGTCTTTCCCGAGCCTGTGACTCCTAGAAGCGTCTGCCTTCCCCCCTTCTTCACGCCCGA
>JAPLWY010000109.1 GCA_026396355.1 Microcaldota archaeon | reverse complement strand
GGTGCTATTCCAGCGTGGTGGCGCCGCGGCCGGCGCTTTTGAAAATCAATGTTTCAGACAGGTTCAAGGTCGATGTGAGGGCAGGGGACAAGTTCAGCGTCAAGGGAATAGACATTGAAGTGGTGAAGGCAGTCCACCCGCAATCCACCTACCCTGTCGGCTACCTGGTGAAGGGCGATGGGCTCATCATTTACCATGCCGGCGACACTTACAGCTTTGTGGACATGGCCAGGCTCAAGTGCGATGTGGCGCTTGTCCCGATTGGCGGCGGAACCGTGATGGACCCGTTTGCCGCAAACAGCATTGTGAAGGAAATCCGCCCGAAAGTGGCGATTCCGATGCATTATGACACTTACGAGAAGATAGCGCAGGATCCGCAGGAATTCGTGCTTGACTTGGGCAGCCTAACAAAAGGCGTGGCGCTCAAGGTAGGGCAGGAAATGCGCATTTGACGCTTTTTTCCGATGTAAGAGGTGTAAATATGATAACTGGAATAAAGATAACCCAAGTCGAGGCGCGCCGTGACAAGGACGAGGACATGACAGGCCTCAATGTGAACATCGGCATAGACTCGGTGATTGTCAAGGCTGGCGAGGCGACGATTGCGTTCAACTATGCTGCGACCTACTCGGAAGGAGTCGGGGAGCTCAAGATGAAAGGCGCCATAGTCGCGCGCGAGGATGCAAAGCTCACGAAAGAGATAACCGAGAAGTGGGAAAAGGAGAAGAAGCTCCCTGACCAGTTTGCCGAGATAATCCTGAATGCGATAAACTACGCGTGCGGGACCAACGGAGTGTTCGTGGTCCGCCCGGTGAACCTCTCGCCACCGATTGTGCCGCCAAGGATTCAGCTTGGCCCTGAGCAGAAGAAGTAAGCTGCACAGCTCGTCTTTTTATTTTACTTTTTGTTTTTCTTGTTTTTTCTTGAGTAGATTTGCTTGGTAGATTAAGCGACCTTGCTCGATTTGGAGTGCTCCTTATTTTGTCAGCGGCAAGACATATTTCAGGAAGGCTGGCGAAACGTCGTCGTAGAGCGGAGAGCCGTTGCTTGTCGAAAGGAACTCGATGGGCATTTTCCTGGCGCCTTTTGCCTTATGCTCGCTAACCAGGAGTTCCAGGTCTACAAACTTGTAATGAACCGAGTAGAGCGAACCGGGATTCCTCACCATTATCGCGCTGCCGCTCTTGCCGTCCTGGCAGTGCTGAGCCGCAAACTTGCCAATCCCGAAAGCCTCCTGCGCATCGACCTTGGCTTGCGGCGTTGCGCGGCAGGCATAATTAAACGCATTTGCCCGGACATTTTTAGTCACTGCCTGGATCATCATGTCTTTGAGATATTCGGCAAACATATGGCTGCCGTGGGTAAAGTTGATTTCATCTTTCAGGTGCTGCTCGGCCTTGTAGAAACGGACGCACGTTTCCGGGTCGACCACTTTAGGGCCTATGGCTTCCGAGAACACCAGGTGCGCGCGCCCGAATTCCTTCATGAAAAATTCGGCGTCCTTCATTATGGAATCAAGCGTGTATTCCTTTTCAGGAAGGTAGATTTTGTGCGGGCCGATATGCCCTGCCGCGCCGCCAATCATTGGCAGGATGTCGGTTCGGTTGCGCGCAAGCGCGGCTGCCGCGGCAAGGAAACCCGAGCCCCTGCCCATGGTTATGTTTATCATCACGCCAAGGCATGTGGAGTTGTCGGCATCCATTCCGGCAGAAGCATTAGCCACGAATTTTGCCGCGCTCCCATAGCCAGGAGTGTGGTCAGTCAGCCACAAGTCATTGTCAATTGTCTTTGGGGCATGAATTATCGTGAGCTCGTGGCGGATGTGCTTTGCAGCATTGAGTATTTCCATGCCGATGCCGGCAGACGAGTCGCCGCCAAAAAGTATTAGGATGTGAATGTCTTCTTTTTTCAGGCTGGAAACAAGCGAGAGCATGTTGTTGTCGCGCTGGGAGTAATCGCCAGTGACATCAATGTGGAAATTGTTCGAGCCGCCAAGTATCGCACCCTGCGTTTTGGCGATTGCAAAAAGATTGCTCTCGCTGATAGGGTGGAAATCCACAAAATCCCGCTCCACCATGCCCCGGAAGCCCTCGCGGGCGCCAAAAACCTTCAAGCCTTGCTTTTTCGCTTCAAGAACTGCGCCGGCCAAGGTTTGGTTTAGAACAGGAGATGAGCCACCGCATTGTGCAACGAGAACTTTTATCGGCGCCATATGTTTTCCCTTCTAACCCCACGTAGCTTGTAATCTGGCAACAAGTATTTTTAAACCGTTTGCAAGGCGCGCGCGGGATTACAGCCTCGAGCCGTTGAAGGAGAATGCCTTGGCTGCCGAGATGAAGCTGCGCAGCCCGAAAGCCAGCGAGGGAAGCGCGAGGATGAAGGCGAGAGAGGGGGGAGTGTAGGAATATGCCCAGAAGAAGATTGCGCAGAATGCGAAAAAGAAAATCCCGGTCACCGCGTGCCCCACGGCATGGTAGCGCACGCCCCGGCTGGAGCGCGCCATGAGAGCGAGCGCGGCGCTTGATGCAGACATTATGTTCACCAAAAGCAAGGCAGAGGAGATCATGAAGCCTGTGAAGATAAAGATGTAAAGCGAGTTGAGGAAATCGCCTTCTGGGATTTGCGCGAAAAACATCCCAAGATAGCAGGAGATGGAGATTACAAACAGTATTGCGGAATTCTTGGTGGTCAGTATCAGCTGCTCGCGCACTGACAGAGAGTCATGTTGAGAAGGGGAAGAAATTGAGGGGAGCATCTCAATCACGTTGTAATAGCGCGAGCTTTCAGAAACCGCGCGGCGCATGCCAAGCGCGGTTGAGCGCAATACGCGCAGGTTGTTTATCAGCATCTGGGGAAGAGTGGACTGGAGCAGGTTGTAAAGCTCGTTCTCCTTGTTTATCAGCCAGGCAGACATGAAAGAGGAGGCGATTATTGCAAATGCAAAGCTTCCGAGGAATGCCTGCGGAACCAGCCCGTTTGCCGTGCCTTGGCTCACAAGCAGGAGAGAAAGCTCGGACATTGAAAGGAACACGGCAGCGCAAAAGCAGGCGTTCCTGCCTGGAAATCCGGCAAGGTAAGAGGCAGTGCCAGAGGCTGCGAACCGCACGCCCATGCCCACGCCTATAAACAGTATGAGCAGCTGGAAGTTGGAGAAAACGCTGTTGATGTTGACCATGAGACCGATTGAAAAGAAGAAGAATGCGGCAAACAACGAATTGAACGGCTTTATTATTTCCTCAATCCTGCGGGAGTGCGGCGAGCCTGCAATCGTGCTTCCAGCAAGGAAGGCGCCGACTGAAAACGATAGGCCTATTGCTTCGGACACATAGCCGATTACAAGCACCAGGCTGACTGTGGCGAGCACTGTTAGCTCGTCGCTGTGCGCAACAAGCGCAAGGAACTTGTTTATCAGCTTGGACAGCACAAGGTAGGCAAAGATGAATGTGAGCACTACGCGTAGGATTGAAAGCGCGAACGAGTATTCGCTTGCCTGCGCCGGGTTGGAGAGGAGCCCGAGGAAGAACACCACTACCAGGTCCTCGATTATCAGTATTGAGATTATGAATTGCACTTCCTGCCGCTTTATCTTCCCTGAATCTTCAAGGAGGCGGATGATTATCGGAGTGCTGGAAAACGAAAGAGCCGCTGCGACTATGGCGGACGCGGACGGGGAAAAGCCAAGTGCGACAAGCGAGGCATAGCCTGCAAAATAGACTATCCCTATCTTGGCAACCGCAGCAAGGAAGGTGAAAAGCCCCATCTCGGACAGTTTCACTATGGAAAATTCCAGCCCTATTCCGAACAGGATGAGGGCTGAGCCTATGAGTGCAAAAGTCGCCACGAGCGAGGGGTCGGTGATTATTATGCTGCTGAAGTTTATCCCGAATAATTCAGTGCCTGCAAGCGGGCTGAACGGGCCGATCAGCATGCCTGCTACAAGGACGCCGAGTATGTGGGGCAGGCGCAGCCTGTCGAAAACCAGTGCAGAGAGCATGATGACAGTAATGCTGATGCCTACGGCAAGCGCTGCTTCCATTCAAAACACCAAACTGAAATGCCTGAGGCTGATATTGGTTGAAGATTTAAAAGAGAGAGTGAATCTTCAGTCTGTAGACAACGGGATGAGGAATTTAGCAATCTATGAATTGCAATCTATGGTCGAGCCATTGGCGATTACGCCCAGGACCGCAGGGGCTATTACCGAGATGAGTATGCCTATGAGCGCCCCTGTCAGCGCCGAGGTTGCCCATACGTTTGCGCGAGCGCGGGTCTCAGCTCCCATCATCTGGCCAGTGGCGTAGATGACCGAGGCAAGAAGAACCATAAGCATTGCCGCGACCGGCACCAGCGTACGCAGACCTCGGCACAGCTCTTTTAGTGCGTTGAGAAGAGTCTCCGTCGGAGTTGCAAATGTAACTGATACAAGAAGCACCAGAAATAACGCTGCGTAAAATGCCCTTTTTCCTGCCATTGTCGCACCTGTTTAGCCTTTGAGAATAAACAGTTTTTAAAGGTTCGGCATTGCAAGTGGGGTATTAACGAAAAACGGCAAATTGTGATTTGATGGCTATTGTTGTTGACTACCGCAAAAGCACCCAGGAAAACGCCTCTGGCTATTACTCGCTGTCAAAGGAGCTTGCGAAAAAGGCAGAGGGCGCGCGAAAGGCCATTGTTGAGACCGAGGCGGAGATATCCGCTGCGCAGAACTCGCTCGAAGCTGCGCGAGCCAAAAAAAACGAGCCTGCCATGAGGCGCAGGAAGGAATGGCAAGAAAAATACAAATGGTTTGTCACGTCTGGCGGAAAAATGGTCTTGGCTGGCAGGGATGCCAAGCAAAACGACCAGCTGGTGTCGAAGATGATGGCTGAGGATGACTTGTTCTTCCATGCAGACATACAGGGCGCCCCAGCCACCATACTGGTTGGAGGGAAGGAAGCGAGCGGGCAGGAAAAAAATGAGGCTGCGCAGTTTGCAGCCAGCCATTCTTCGGCTTGGAAAGTTGGCGCTGCCGCGGTCGATGTTTAT
>JAPLWY010000009.1 GCA_026396355.1 Microcaldota archaeon | reverse complement strand
TTGAGATTCTTGCTGTAAGGAAGGGCAGGGCCGATAGCAGCAGTTGCACTGGGTATGAGGCATTGGCTAATACAGAATACGAGAGTGCCTATGATGGATATTGTTACCAGCTTTTCAGCCCTGATGCTTCGCGGGATGTGTCGTTCCGAGCATACATTGCTCCACCAAAAGGGAATGGCTGGAGCACATATGATAAAACTGTAACAATATTGCAACCCGGGGAAGAGATGACGATAGGCTTCCCAATGGTTTCAATAGGCTCAACCGGCACATGGATGCCAGGCTACCCTACCAGGATGTGCACAGACAGGCTAGGATCAGGCCAGCCAGTTGGGACGACTTTTGAAGTGGACAACTTCAGGTTCATTTACACTGTGACAGTGGACGGAGAGAAAGTGGTGAAAAAAGAAATTGGAACTTCGCCCCTTGTGCTTCCCTGCGAAACCTCTTCAGCCTGACGTGCGAGCAATCATCCCACTTCGGTTCCAGAGACGTCCTTTTTCATGCCCAAGTCTGCAAGCGAGGCGCGGTACCAGGAGCCGTACTTGTCCGATGCCTGCTCCTCTATCGGGCGGCTGTTTTTCATTGCGAATTTCACGTCCTCGCGCGTTATCATGCCCTTGCCATTGGAAACTGCCACGTCCCCGGCCATCTTGAGAACTCCGGAGAGCATGCGCAGGCGGAGAGTAAGCCCGCTCTTGCCGTCTATTTCCTTTGCCTTTTTGCGCGCGAATGAAATCAGCTCGTCCACTGCGCCCGAATCCGCGTGCGGAATGCGCCCGTCGCGCACTATCTCCTGCGCCAAGAACTGCAGTATCTTGCACTGGTTTTCAGAAGTGTCGGGCATGTGGGAGTTCAGCAGCAATTCATACCCGTTGCCCAGTATCCTGCTCCTAAGCGGAGGAAGTATGCTTGCCACGTCATTGAAGTTGACTGCGGCCACCAATATGAAGTCGCAGGGAACCGCATCCACGCGCACTGCCGAGCCGGTTGAGGACTGGTTCCTGCCTGAAATGGGATATTTCTTCTCCTGCATCGCAGTGAGCAGGAAGCGCTGCATCTTGCCAAGCGAGGACAGCTCGTCAATGAAAAGCACGCCCTCGTGCGCCTCGTGTATTGCGCCAGGCACCACGCGGGTGTAGGGGAGCGAGCCGATCTGCGGGTGGGAGCCGTACGGGTCGTGGCGCACATCGCCCAAAAGCTCGGTCTCGGACGCGCCGGTTGCCTGGATGAATGTGGAGCGGTTTATGGAAAGCAGCACCTTGAACTGCGCCTTTTTGGCAAGCTCGGCCATTTTCGCAAGGTCCTTCTGTGTGAGCATGGCGACTTTTCCGCCCCTGCGCTCGAATATGATGAGCTCTTCCCTGCCATCCACCACGCGCGTGGTGTGCACGCGGTCCTCGCGCTCCACGCCCTGCCCCATTACCAGGTCTTCGAACGGGCCGCGCACTTTCCTGTACTTGTCCGCGCCGCAGGCAAAGCAGGAGGAAGCGTCAGGGCTGGAAAGCCTGGCGCAGCGCCGGCAGCGGAAGCCGAGCTTTTCAGAAACGAACGAGGGGATTACTGACGGGTCGAAAAGCTCGATTGGCGACTGCTTTTGGGCTTTCCGGGTGGCGGCAGTGCGCACTTCAATAATTGGGCGCTCAGGCCGCTCGGGATTGTGCAAGACTAGAACTTCGGTGGTTGGCTTGGGAAGCGTGAAGGCGATTGCCTGCGCTAGCATTGATTTTCCGGTGCCAGGAGGTCCGACCAGGAGGAGATTGCGGCGCTGCTGCCCGACCAGCCGTCCGATTTTCACTGCCGAGTCCTGCCCTATTATCTGAAGCAGCGGGTCGGTTGGGATTTTAACCTCGGCTGTTGTTGAGAAATCTGAAACCTCCATGTGAATGGATTCGCCTGAAGGTTATTTAATGATAGCATAAGGCACGGAAAAGGAATTCCGGCATTGTGTGCCATTTTGCCTATTGCCGCCAGAGGGTGACTTTCATTTGGGCAGGATGCCCGTTAAAAGTTGCGCCGCGGTACACTATGGCAACCTCGGTGGCATTTTTAGGGGCGTCGGACCCGATGATGAATGTTGGAAAGTCCGGCTGAGGGCTACTGCCATACTTCCAGTCCGCCTGCGTAATATTGATTTGGAAATCCGTAGGAGAGCGGAGGAGGTTTTTGGCACGCAAGTAGCCAGTGCCATTTGCAAGCCCGCGGAACTTGATAATCTTGGCTTCGGAAAGCTCGTTTGAAAAGCCGTTCGTGAGCCCGATTTGCCGGATATCCGGGGGAGTCAGGCTTAGCATGTCCGTTGTTTCCCAGTCAGAGGGAGAACCGGGCGAGAGCAATGATTCGGCTATTCTCATCCCTTCCACCCGCAAGTCGTAGCTCCGCGATTCGGTGACATATTGCAATGAGTACCAGTAGGTGAGGAGCGCGCTGAAAGCCATGACCATTATCACTGCCGCAACTATCGCATCGAACGAAAAATACTGCCCTTTCAAATATTGCTTGCCCATATATTCACGCCTTGGAAAAGTGTATGCTTCCGCCAATGTTCGAGATGTTCAATTTGCCGATTGAAGAATTTATGAATATCAGGTCTTCATTAGGAATAACCCAGATATTGTTCCGGGATGTCAAGCAGGTATAGTTCGCGGTTATTGTGGGCGCAGACATCCCGCCCGCGTTGGCCCCCCAGTTTATGTAGACAAAGCCTGTTTGTTGCATCGAGGCTTGCTGCCCTTTGCTTACTGCAATAACATAGTCCTTGCCAAGCATCTTGTCAGGTATGCGGATTGTTTCCTCAAACC
>JAPLWY010000068.1:2621-11709 GCA_026396355.1 Microcaldota archaeon | reverse complement strand
TCAAAAAGCGGGGTTTTCAATATAAAATCGGCAAGCTCCCGTTTATCGGCTGTTCTCTTCCCGACAATGTTGAAATTGCAGTCTGTAAAGTTGGCTGTAAAAATCGCGGTTTGGCGGTCGGACAAAACCACCAAGGCGCCTGAATATGCGATTTTATTTGGAACTGCCATCTCCTCACCCGTCTTTTTGTGATAATATCAGTTTAAATGAGTTTTGCCGCGCGACGGGCATGCCCTGCATATGCTTTTATAACCACTTTGAAGCAGAAAAGCGACGTTGAGGGGTGGGAATATGGCAATCAAACAAAGGATGGGCAATTCAGCAATGCACCTTGGAAACGCGCAGGGAGAGGTCAAGACTGTGCTGCCCGGAAGCATAGCCCGTGAAATGTTCAGGCATAAAGATATTGCGGAACTGCGCACAGCGATGAACTCTCTTCTTGCATTTAGCGGGGACGGCGCGTACCGGGATGTTTCATATGACGGAAGGGATGACAGGCAGGTCTGCAAATGGCGCATAACAATGGTTGACGAAAAGTATCCTGGGCAAACCTTGGTCTCCATGCAGGTGGAACAGCTTCTCAGGGCAATGGATAATGGTCCCATGCCAAAACGGATGTTTGCGTATGTGGGCATTGCAGAAACAGGGGAGTTCAGAGTAACATATGGCTTCGGCGAACAGGGTGAATATACCCGATTAGCGGATTTTGCAAAAACAGCCAAAGCGCTTGGAGGCGCAATAAAGAACCTGATTTCCGAATTTGCAAAGGAAGCCGGCCTGACGCTTGTTGATAAAGGCAAAAACTGATTCGCTTTTTTATTTTATTCCTGTGCAGCCTCAATGTCACGGACCGGGCCTTTCAATCTTCGCTCCCGGTGCGTTCGTCCTTTGCCAATTCTTTTTCGTAAATGCCAATCAGCCTCAGCCTTTCAGACATGGATGGGACATAGAGTATTACGTGCAACGTCTTCCCGAGCGCCTTTTCGAATGCATTTTTAGGGGCAAAGCTCGCATTTTCCCAGATGTCGAAAATCTGGCCGTAAATAAGCCTGGGAAGGATGCGGAATATCCCCTTGTAGTGCGAAGCGTCCTCCTCGGCAATTGCTTTCATGCTGTCGGATGAGATGGCACTTTTCAGCCCGGATGCGCTGCCCGCCAGCCTGACTGAGCACCGGTCAGCGTATTTTTCACTTTGCGCGCTGATTCGCAAGTCGATCATTGCCCTCTTCACTATCCGAGTCGCAATGAACATTCCAACAAAGATTCCTATTTTCTTCCCAATCCCGGGCGCTTCGCCAAATGAATGGATGATTGCCATTGAACCGCATATCCAGCCTGCAATGTGGACAAGTTTTGCAGCTATGTTCAGGATGGCGTATTTGAGGCCGTCTTTTGTACGAAAAGCCAGATGCCCTATCTCATGCCCAAGTATGCCCTCTTTTTGGGCAAGTGGAGTATTTTCAATGAAGTCCGCGTTGATTTGTATTGCTGGCAACTGGCGGTCGGCGTAAATAGTCACTGTTCCGCTTGAAGCGCGCTTCGCTTTTGGTTCGCTCGCAAGATAAATGTCAGGTATTGGAACTTTCTCCTTTAATGAGTAGCTCCATGCCAGCATGGAAATTTCCGGGCATTCGGCAGGATCGACTTTCTGCACATTCTTGAAGGATTTCAGGAAATAATTCTTGGCCTTGTTGCGCAGCTTGTCGAATTTGGGGTCGTTGTCCCTTGCAGCAAGCTTGGCGCGGATTGCCTGGAGGTTATTCATGCATCTTTACTTTTTATAACATCAGTTTATAAATTATGCTTAAATCCGGGCAGGCAAAGCCTGGATTTTTTGGCGCGCATGGGATGATGCCTGATACGGCGGAGCCTGAATTACCTTCTTAAACCTATCCTGCCAATTAACGTCAAGAATGCGCGAGCTTCAGGTTTAGAGGATGGGAGGTTGTGGGATGCCCTTGACAAAGCTTAGGAATCTTTTGGTGCCGCAGGACACGCTTTTTTTCGACCTCATGGAAAAGCAGGCAGAGATTGCGAATAGTGCCGCGCATGAGCTCTCGGAAATTTTCAAGGAGTACAGCGGCGTCCCTGAAAAAGCCGCAAGAATCAAGGAGCTTGAGAACCAGGGAGACTTGCTGATGCGCGACATCTATATCGCACTGAACAAGACTTTCATTGTGCCGATAGACCACAGCGACATTTCCTCGCTTGCATCCTCGCTTGACGACGTGCTGGACATGGTGGATGATGCCGCGAATCTGCTCATTATATACAAAATAGAAAAGCCAACTCCAGCCATGGCAAAGCTCGCATCCATACTGGCAAGGCAAACTAAAGAGCTTCGAAGCGCGGTTTCAGCCATCCACAGTGCGAAAACGTATGACAAGGTTTCAGGGCATTTTGCCGAAATCAAGAACCTGGAAATCAAGGCTGATGAAATTTACACGCAGGCACTTGCCGAGCTTTTCACCAAAAAGGACGCCATCGAAGTCCTCAAGGAAAAGGAGCTGCTGGACTGCCTGGAAAATGCGGTTGACAAGGCAGACAAGACCGCGCACTATATCTCCGACATTGTAATGAAGCATTCCTAGGCGCGGCTGTGGATGAATTTGCCCGCAATATCATGATAAAGCGCACGCAGGTTTGACTATGATGAAACCTGCGCCCGCATGATTGGCATTGTGATGAAGAATTTTTGGGTTTTACCATGATAGAATTGCTTGTCCTGACCATAATTTTGGCATTGGTGTTTGACTTTCTCAACGGCTTCCATGACAGCGCGAATGCAATTTCCACCGTGGTTGCCACCAGGGTGATGACTCCCTCGCAGGCAGTTTCAATGGCGGCGTTTGGGAACCTGATTGGCCCGCTCTTTTTCGGGACAGCAATCGCGGCAACAATAGGGACAGGCATCATCAACAGCGCGGGGATACAGGCAATTGTGCCGCAGCAGGAGTTCATCATCATGATACTTTCCGCCCTGATCGGCGCCATAGTGTGGAACGTGCTTACCTGGTATTTCGGCATTCCGGTTTCAAGCAGCCATGCGCTCATTGGCGGGCTGATAGGCGCAGCACTTGCCGCAGTGGGCCCGGATTTTTTGGTTGTGGACGGCATTGCCAAGGTATTGATTTTCATGGTGATTTCTCCCCTCCTGGGATTTGTTGCCTCGCTTCTGCTTGCGCTTCTAGTGATGAGGACTTTCAGGAAAAGCACTCCTGAAAAAATAAACAAGTGGTTCAGGAAGCTTCAGATATTCTCCGCTTTCTTCTATTCTGTCACGCACGGCACCAATGACGCGCAGAAAACAATGGGCATAATCACTATTCTTCTTGTGGTTGGTGGATTCCTGAAAAGCTTTGACGTTCCCCTCTGGGTGATTTTGGTTTGCCAGGTTTCAATCAGCCTGGGAACTGCCCTGGGCGGCTGGAGAATTGTGAAGACAATGGCGCACAAGATAACGCAGCTGCGACCCTACCAGGGCTTTTGCGCAGAAACAGCGGGCGGCGTTGTGCTGGTGGGCATGGCGCATTTCGGAATTCCAGTCAGCACCACGCATGCAATAGCCGGCGGAATAATGGGCGTGGGTTCGACAAAGGGCGCCAAGAACGTGAGATGGGGATTGAGCAGGAACATAGTGCTTGCCTGGATAATCACAATACCCTTCAGCGCGGTAGTGGGCGCAATCTGCTTTTTTGCGCTGGGAAAGATTTTGGCTTGATTGGGGCAAGAAGCGTCGCAAAGCTGATACTTTATTACTAGATAGCACTTGTTGATCTGGGATTGCGGAACGGCGGCGTCGGAGACTATATCAAAAGGCTGCAAAAGCTGGGGATTGTGAAAGGCAATGAGACGCTTCTCTTAACCATGAGCATGTTCATGAAAAAGCCACTGACTGACACGATATACTTGATTGACCTGAAGGATTCAGTTTTTTCTTGATTTTTTCCAAGCCCCATGCCCGCCGCCATTCTTATTCTTTGCAGGGCAAATGAAAAATGAGTTCAAAGCATTCGGCGTGCGCTTAGTTGAATAATCTGTCTGCAAATCCAAATCCAGTTATATCTCCTTTGCGAAGCCCGTATGCTGCTGCAACATTTGGGCGAAGCGAAATCGCCATATCGTTGTCTGCCTTTGCGCCCTTCATGTCTTTGGTCTTGTATTTGGCAATGCTGCGTGCATAGTAAGAGATTGCATCTGATGGATTGAGTAGTATTTCGCGATCAAAATCCTTAATGGCATCTGAATAAAGCCCGCACATGGACAAGGCAAAGCCGCGAGCGTAGTGGGCGCCAGCTTTTTTGGGAGTGAGCAAGATTACCCGGCGCAGGTCCTTTATCGCGCCTTTGTTATTGCCAAGCGCTGATTTGGAAACTCCCCTGCCAAAATAAGCCGCTGAATGATTTGGCTTGAATTCAATTGCATCATCAAAGTCATTTATGGCATCCAGCTCCCGCCCAAGCAGGGATTTTGCACAGCCGCGGTCGCAGTAGATGTTCGCATCAATGATCCCATACGAAATCGCCAAGTCAAAGTCGCTTATTGCGCCGTTATAGTCGCCCATGGCAAGCCTGGCCCTGCCGCGGAGATAACGGGAATTGCCGGATTTGGGCTTTAGCAAGACTGCCTTATCTAAATCAATTATGGCTTCTTTGCAGTCGCCAAGCTCGGTTTTGGCATGGCCGCGGCCAATATAGGCGTTTATGTAATCGGGGCAGAGTGAGATTGCCTGGTTAAAATCAATTATGGCTTCTTTGTAGTCGCCAAGCTTGGTTTTGGCAAAGCCGCGGCTGCAGCAGGCTTTGGCGGAGTTTGGATAGTTCAAAACCGCCACGTCATGGTCAGAAGCCGCGCCCTGGTGATTGGAAAGTTCGGTTTTGCATTTTTCTTTAGTAGTGCTTCGGGGTGCCTTTTGCACCGTAATTACTGGGTCGTTAATTCTGAATATTCCTTCAGAGAGCGGCAATTGCCTGTCAAAGTGCCTGTCAAAGTTTGACTTGGCAGTAATAAAATATGCTAATCGCATCTGACTTGTAGGGAAAATGGAGGATGCCGATTGCGCCTGACTTCTAGGGATTGATTGAGGCATGGGATAAGTCATATATTGGCACCTAACATGCTCTGATAAGTTGTGCTTATAAATGTAATGTAATGTTAGCGCAGATTAAACGCCACATGCCGCAATCCCAGAACATTTATACGCCTTTACCGCGAATCCATTTTCGGGTGGTCTTGTGCGTCTTGTCATTCTGGCTGCAATCACTGTCGCGTTCTTGCTTTTTTTCGGGTGTGCGGGAACATCTAATCAGACAGCAGAGAATTCGGGCAGCATTGCAATCAACACAAGCGTGAAAATCAACGGGGCTTCTGCGCTTCCTGCTGCAACTTCGGGGCAGCTCTATAACACAAAAATAACAGTTTCTGGAGGAAGCGCGCCCTACAACTGCTCGGCTGCGCCAGGCACTACTATGCCCGGGGCACTGGTCTTCAGCGAACCAGGCTGCTCCATCACTGGTACAGCACCCATTCTAGATTCAGGCACTCCAACGGCAATCTATCCAATTTCAGTGCTGGTCAGGGATTCCCAGGGCAATAGCGAGTCATTCAAGCTGATGCTTGCAGTCAACCAGCCGGCGCCCAAGCTTGTGCTGCCAGAGGAAATACCTGCGGCTGAAATCGGGAAGTATTACGAGTACAATTTCTGCGTTCCGTCCTCGCAAAGCATGCTGGACTGCGGGCAGCTCCCTGGGTTTGAGTCTGTCACTTCGCCATTCACTTTCACTGTTTCAGGCCAGCCAATCGGGCTTTCGATGAGCACGAACGGATTGCTCTCCGGTACTGTTCCGGTTGGGGCAATAACGAACAACTACGCGATTACGGTATGCGTTACCGATCTTGTAGGAACTGAAACGTGCGCAGACACCACTCTTCCAGTTGTTGCGCAGCAGGAGTCCCAGCAGCCTGGCAATTCTTCTGGGTCAGCATCAACCAATCCGCCCGGAGCAGGAAGCGCATCAGGGACAGAGGCAAAAGCCTGCGACTCGCCTTATGACGGCAACTGGGCAGGCTCTGTTGAAGGGAGCGGCAGCAGATACCCAAGATACGAATACAATTCAAAGACGCCGCTCACCATAAAATACACATTTGAAATGACGCTGAAGTGCGATTACAAGGACACGGGCAGCAATGGCGAGCCGCTCTACTGGGAGAATGTCACTTATGCAAAAGTGTCAGACCCGTTCTTTGGCTGCATGGACGGCTGCACGCCCATCCTGGGCTACAGCTCTTCGAACATCGACATGCCTGCGCCCGGAACCGGCGGCGAGGTGTACATGAACATCGATTTCCCCAATGGGATAGAACTGGTCGGTGCAGGCCTGAAGCCGAACGCTGATGCCACGAGCTTTGTGGATGAGGACAACACAGGAAGCGGCAACCTTGGAAGCGGCAGGAATGATGACCCGCCCTACAGGGAAGAACAGGGCTGCGCGGACTGCAGCTTTGACATGAAGCATTACAAGATTGAGATACATAAGGTGTGAGCGCGAGCTCCTGCACTCATTATTTTTTCCTAGCTTTTATGGCGCCCAAGGCGGTTTGCCCTGGTTCTGGCTGTTTCACCACCAGCCAAGCTTCTTCAAAAGCGAGTCGTTTTCCTTTCTCAGCCTCCTGCTTTCTTCCATCAGGCAAATCACTTTTTCCTGGATTGCGCCCTGGCGCGCGTAAATGGTATCTATCCTGCTCGCCATCTTCCTGTCAGCCGCAGTTGTGCATTCGCCCATATTATCAACCTCGCTTGCACATTAAGGCTGGGAGTTTTTACTTCTTCCTGCGCCTCATGCCCCCAATTCCACAATTGTATTTTTTGCTTTTTTCCCACCCCAATTGTTCCAAATGGAACAGCGCATTAAAAAACCAAATCATTTACCCTTTTGCCATTAGAATATCGGGCGAGGTGGGAAAATGAAGATGGCAAGAGCGGGAAAACTCGGCACAACAGTTATCATAGGAACAGCGCTTATTTTGTCGGCATGCCAGAAGGCGAAAAAAGATATCGCGCCTGAGCTTGCAAAGCCAACATCAGTTGTCTCCACCTCGGTAGGGAAAGATTACAGGAGCGGAAGCGGAATGCAGCTTGTGAAGGACTCTTTGCACGGAACTGACCTTGTGAGCGCGCAGCTGGCGGATGGAAAGACTGCGATAGGCATGTTCAACAAGCTCAAGACAGTCACTGACAATGGGAACCGGGCGGACACAATGGAATTGATTGCTGCAGGCAAGAATTTGCAGGTTCCGGTCAGCGAAATTGCAAAGCTGGCGCACGCAACAAAGGGAGACATTGTGACGATTAGGACAGGCGTTGCCACCATAGTCGCAACCTATGGCGGATTTGCCGGCGGCATGGTTAAGAAAGAGGGCTTGAAAAACGAGGATGCCAATAACATCTGGACCATCAAATCCGAGAAAGATACGATATTCGTGCGCAAGAATATCAGCCTCACTGGCGTGAACATCCAGGTGGGGATCGGAAGATGGTTCAAAGTAGCCGCGCTTGAGATTCCGATAACCGATATAAAGGGCCTGGAAGTCTCAAAAGTCGTGCATGACAAGGCGGCAAAGCCCATAACATTCTAGCGGGCGCGCGAATGCCCGTTATTTTTTACTCATAAGGCGCGGCCATGTGCATTTTCGGCGATCCGAAAATGCATCAGACATGTTCGTTGCGACGAACATGTTGATGCCTCCGGGTTCAGCCGCAGGTCAGGCCGCATCGCTTTCCAAAAGGCATCTGGCATGCCCGCCACTTTAGTGGCGGGTTCGCCGCACCTTATGACCTTCGCTGGCTTATTTGCTGGAAAACGCAAAAGCGCTGCTCCGGCAATCGCCTTTTTCACAAGATGTCTTCAAACCGGCAGGCCACCTATTTTCCTGAAATAGAACGGGCTTGCCCTGCCTTCAACATAAACTGGGACAAAGGACGGGTCGCATTCGACTTCGCAGATGAATTTCACAGTCATCTCATTGCCCATTTGCACCGCAACGCCCATCCACGGCGGGATGGTTGTGCCTTTTGCGTGGAAACGGAGCGGAATCCTGCCAGGCCCCTTGTGGACCGACCCGCGGATGGCATTTGGAAGGATTCTTTCGTAAAGATCGAGGTGCTCGATTGCCCGCCCATAAACCAGGAAATTGAACGCAGCATCCGCAGCCTTGCTCTCGATGGCCCTTTTCTGGATCTTATCGCAGGCGCTCAGCCTGTTTTCTTCGAGCGTGAATATGCGGCGCACGACGTCTGGCGGGAGATGGCTGTTTCCAAGGATTGCGATGGTGCTGGACACTATGTCCAAATAATGCTTCATTTGCACTGGGTTCTGTATTTCCTGGGCGATTTCGTTTTGAGCCCGGGCCATTGCTAACTGGTAATCTGGCTGCCGCTCAAGTTCAGTCTTCAGGTCGTGCAATATTATCTCGTTTTGGAGACCCATGGCAACAAGAATGCTTTTCAGGTCTGCAGAATATTGCCTGACTTCGCTTTCACACCTGCCAAAATCCTCATGATGGAGCATACCGTCCTGAATGATGTGAATCCTGGCTCCTGGCAAGTAAATCTTCCTGATTTGCTCGCACAACTCGTGGAATTTGGAGAATGCTGAAATTTCCGCCATGTCCGCGCGATCCCCTTTCATCGGGAATGCAGGCAGGACAATGTCTATTGGATCGAAATTTCTTATGCACCTGCGGATTTTTTCCACTGCCGCGCCCCTGTACTTTTTTGCATCTGACTTGGTGCCGCTATTAGTGCGCATGTATCTTTCATGTATCATGATGCTGAATATCCGCTCGGACAAGCAGCTTCCAGCAGGCTGGAGAGCGGGCATTGACTTGACAAAAAATTCCTTTGCGCTTTCCCAGTTTATCCGCTCCTTGCGCATGCCAAAGCCTTGGTCGCATGAGACCACTTTTTGGCTGCAAGCTGCGACTTTTGAAAGGCTGCCAGACATGAATGAAAGGTAGGGTGCATTCTCTCTTTGTTTTAACACTTTTACCAACATGTATATATGTTGTAATAAAAGTATTTAAATGTATG
>JAPLWY010000068.1:0-2582 GCA_026396355.1 Microcaldota archaeon | reverse complement strand
TGTGGATTTTGGTGGCATCCACACATCCGGAAGCAGGCTTTCCCATTAGTCCATTTCATCGGAAAGCGCTCTTGTCCCGTCCGCGCAGGAGACAATGTATTTTGAGTCGTAACTCTCCGCGCCATACCAGGTGTAGGGTGAGAATGAGGGTCGCTTGCCATAGGAATTGGACAAGCCGCCATTGCCCCGGGTTATTGATTCGCTTGTCCCGCCATCCACAAAGGTCGCGACATGGTCTGGCTGGCTGACTCCGAAATTGATGGCAAGGTCATTCTCAATCACATATGAATTGAAGTCAAAAGAGCCATCGCCAACTGCGGCGCTGCTGTCGGGCTTGCCCCAGACAGTCGCGAGCTCAACTGGCGTCCATTGCCCGTCGTAAAACTCGGCCCACACGTGGCCGACATACTCCCCGTCGAATTTCTTCCCGGCCCAAAAGCCCTCCACAAACCTTGCAGGGATGCCTGCGGCGCGGCACAGTGAAATGTAAAGGAACGACAATTCGTCGCAGTCGCCCTGGCGGCTATGCAGCACCTCGATTGCGGACTGCGTGTAATTCGGGTTTTCCTTGCTGACATGGTATGCTGTATTGTTCTTCATCCATATGAACAATGCCTTTGCGACAGCCTGGGCATCCTCGCTTTCTGTTTCGTCCCTTATCTTCCCTGCGATTGCCTTTATCTCGCTGTTTGACGGGTCTATCATCGCCCTTTTATCAGTATCGCCATTTATTTCGCTGCCAAGATAGCCTGGCTGGGCGGCTGCCGCATCCGCAATCCCCGTCCCTTTTGCATCAAAGAGCCGCATTTCCTGCGTCCCGTTCCTTTCGAGTTATTGAGCGTCCATTCCAGCATCCTGTTGCCTGCTTTGTAAATTGTGTCGGTTCCGGAAAGCCCGTTTTTCGCATCAGGAGATATTGAATAAGCCGCGCCATCCGGATAGGGCACAATGAATGTTATGTCCCCGCGGTAAACGGTCCCGTTATAGCCGTACCTCACGGCGTAATCCGTTGTTGTGTTGACCGAGTAGTAGAAGCAGTCTCTAACAAGCGAGATGTTCAGGTCATATGAGTACCCGCTAAAAATCAGGAATGGGCTGGGTGCATTGTTCCGGTACCCCTCCTTTTGCACGGCAACCCCGTAAGCGCCGTCCGGCACATCCGTGATGTTGAATTTCCCGTTTTTGCCGGTGATTGCGCTGTAGTTTGCGCTGCCGTTCAGGGAAATCAGGGTAACGCGCGCGTTTTCCAAAGTGGCATTCCTGGCGCCTATCACAGTGCCATGCACACTGCCGGCAGTTTTCTGCAGCGGCTCGCCCTGCAGGGACTGCACTTCCTTTTCAATGCAGCCTGCAACAAGAACAATCGCAAGAAGAAACGCGATGGAGATAATCTTTTCCCGCATGCTCCTGGCTCTCGCCATTAAAGTATTAAAAAGCACCAGCCGCTGCCTGAAGGCTGCAGCCACAAAACAAAGATGCTTCATCAATTTCCCGCACTGGAGAAATGGTGAGCGCGCGCGTTTTTCCGGGCAGCGGCTTGGATGGCGCGCAGAGGCGGTGGCTTTTTACGCATTTTGACTGTAAAAATGCCGGTGATTGGGATGGTTGTGAAGCTCGCGGACATGAAAATCAAGAAAATCGTCGCAGTGCAGGCTTTTGATTCGCGCAGCAACCCGACCGTCTCAGTGGGCTTGATGCGCAGTGACGGGAAGCCCTTCTTTTTCACGGTCGATTCCGGCGCGTCCACAGGCACGCACGAGGCAGTGGAAAGGCGCGATGGCTTGACGGCATTCGGGGGAAAGGGGGTTTCGCGGGCGATTGATTCAGCAATGATGCTTGGCGAGGCGCGGGAGGGCATCCCGCTTGACACCACCCAGCAAGACTTCGATGCAATGCTTCGGAAGGCGGACGGGACTAAATACCTGTCCAATAAGGGAGCGAATGCGGTGCTTCCAATCTCTGCGGCATATGCGCGCGCACGCGCGGATGCGATGGGATTGCCGCTTCACGAGTATCTCAATTACGAGGCGGGCGGCGGATTCCCAAAAGTTTCCGCAGTGATTCAATGCAGGCAAGCATGCCGCGCAAGCCAAGGGCGCTTTTCCTGGGCAGGAGATAATGATAGGGCCGGTTGCGGCAGAAAGCGCGGAGCAGGCAATAGGCATGGGTGTGGAAGTCTGGAGAATGATGGGCAAGATGCTCCGGGAAAGGGGAATCCCGATTTCAATAGGCGACGAGGGAGGCTATGCAAACCCGTTCTCCACTGCGCGCGAATCGTTCGAATTCATAAAAGAGGCAGTGGAAAGGGCAGGCTATTCGTTCGGCAGGCAGATTGTGCTTGCCGTCGACCCTGCGGCATCCGAGTATTTCGGGAAGGCGGTGCATGACCCTGATGATGCGGCGCACGGCAAGAACTATCACTTCGAGCGCGGGCAGCTCCTGCTCCCCATGCAAATGGGCGACTTCTGGGCAGGCATGGCAAAAGAGTACCCGATACTTTCAATGGAGGACATCCACGCGCAGAACGATTTTGCAGGCTGGAAATACTCCACCAACATCATGGGCGGCAGCATGCAGCTTGT
>JAPLWY010000123.1 GCA_026396355.1 Microcaldota archaeon | reverse complement strand
GCATGCGGCGCAATATCTCCTTATCCGCCATCCCCTGCCAGCGCTCAATGGTGCCGCTTATTTTCAGGCGCGCAGGCATGTGGCCCGAGAGTATGATGCAGTCCGGCGCTTCCGATTCCAGCATGCCAATGAGCTCAAGCAGCCTTTTTTCAGAATACAGCTCCTCGTCTGAAACAAGATGCGCGTACGTGCCACGCGCCATGCCAAGCGCCAGCATGGCATTGCGGTCATAGCCCAGGTTTTCCTTGTTTTGATGGTAGCGGACAGTGAATTTGGAGGTTCTGGCGAATTTCTCCACCAGGCTGCGCGTTGCGTTGGCGGGCGTATTGTCGGATATGCAAAGCTCCACCTTGCCTGCCAGGTTGTTTTTTGAGAATATGCCCTCATAGCGGGCAAGCGCGAGCCGTATGCGCTCCGGCCGGTTGTAAGTCGGGATGCAGATTGAAAGGAGCATGAGTTTGGATAGCCCGGGACACTTTAAATCCCTTATGGAATGCCGCAAACGATGGCGCCACGCTACTTTTTTATAGCATCCTTCCCCATTCTGCTCCATGAAGGTACTCCAGTTCGTGCACACGTATGGCGAGAAGAACGGCATCTCCCAGCATGTTTCCAACCTTGCAAGAGCAATGCCCGGGCAGGTGGAGGTGCAGGTGATTGCAGGAAGCGGCGCAGGCATTCCCCTTTTCTCCTCGCTGCGCGTCCCCACGGTTGAATTCTTGCGCGCGCTTGGCGCAGACTTTGACTTGATGCACATCCATGGCTATGGCAATTTCTACTCGTTTTTCGGAGCGCTTGCCGCGCTCGCCAAAGGCAAGCCGCTGGTGTGGACAGTGCATGGCTACCCGAGAATAAGCGGCGCGCGCAGGCTGATGTACCATGTTTACAGGCATTTCATGGCTCCTTTCATCTTCTGGCGCGCAAGCAGGATAATCTCGGTTTCGGAAGATGTTGTAGGCATCCTGCAGAAAGAAACCGGCAAGAAAATCCTGGTGCTGCCAAACGGGGTGGACTTGAAATTATTTGCGCCAACCGCGCCATACACGGCAGCCAAGTACGCCTGCTTTGTGGGCAGGCTGGACCTGGACAAGGGCGCCGACAGGCTGCTGGAGTGCGATACGCTGCCCTTGGCCTGACGAGGACGGCACGCGCGCCAAAATCGGGAAAGAGGCGCGTGCGCTTGGAAGAAAAGCCGAATTCGAGGAAGCGGATTATGAAAAGATGCCGGATGAGTACAGCAAATGCAGATACGTCATCCTCCCCTCAAAATATGAGGGTTTCCCCCTCACCTTGCTCGAAGCTGCGGCAATGGAGCGCCCGTTCGTCTCAACCGATGTCGGGCAAGTGAAATCAGTCATGGAAAAATTGGGATTGGACACGCGCAAGTTCCTGCTGGCGGGGAGCGTAGGCGATAAAATTGCCGAGCTTGAAAAGGAAAAACTGGGCGCGCAGATGAAAGCGGCACGCAAGAAACTCTCAGCCTACTCCTGGGAAAGCGTGGCAAGGAAAACCGCGGCGGTTTACCGCGATGCCATTGGCGCCTAACCCTGCTTTTTCGACGCCACAGGATCGACCCATCCTTCCTTGTTTCCTTTGAAGAGAGAATCCTTCATCTTGAATATCTTCACTTCGCCGCCCTTTGACTTGAATACGAGGTCATAGCCTGGAAGATTCTCCAGGTAAAAGCCCCTGTAGAGGTTGGATTGGTAGAACTTGGATTTTGCGTCTTCAATGCCGCTCACCAGGGTTCCGTTTTGGCCCTGCCAGACCTTTTGCTCGTTGTAGACCAGCTCGGCAACCACGTAATCTTGCTGGGTTTCGACCGCCCGCAGCAATCCCTTGGAGAGCACGAGGTCCCCGTTCGCGTCCTTCCGGTCAAGGTAATATGTGCCAGTCAGTTTCTGCCCGTCGGCAAGAGAGGCCTCGCCAACGCAGTAGGCGGGATTGTTCTGGTCCACGCCATTTTGCCCGACAGCGTATGCGAAAACGCCTGTTCTGCTTTGACTTTCGGAAATCACGCAGGCGTTCGCCTGGGTTTGGGTTTTCGGGACTATTATGCGCTCCGGGCTGTGGTCAAACTCGCATTTGGAGGTGCCTGGCTGCTGAAGCGAGGAGGTTTCGCCTTCATAAGAGCATCCCAGGTAGTTGAGCGCGCCGTATTTCGCGCCGAACGTATCGCCCCCTATTATTTCAACGTCAAGCATGACATACTGGCTGTCGAAGTAGTTCATCGAGTCTATGAGATCCTGGTTGCTGCCGATGATGAAATCGTGCGCCACCCGCCCAATCATCGCGGTGGACGCGTGCTCGTTTCTAAGCACGGTTTTCCTGTCCCCGAAGTAGTTTGTCCAGTGGCCATAGTCCCACCATGAGTTTACGCGCGCATCCTGGGGAAGATTGCGGCTGATCCACTCCATCGTCTCCACCCAGTAATCCGAAAGCCGGTTGCAGCGGTAGGATGCGCCAGCCCTTGCCTCGTTTGCGTGCTGCTGGGCGGCTTCGCTGGTGCCGGGAATAAGTTCATCCAGCGAAAGCTGGGAAACTATGCAGACCTTGTAGTTGTACTGGCTGTTGATGCTGTCCGCAAAGCTTTTGTTGTAGCCGGCATTGCATATGTCCGAGTCATAGGAGCCGCGCGTGCGCAAAGCCTCGCATGCGGCAGCAAGGCGGGGCATTGCAGCCTCAGGATTATCCTGGTAGCGCGAGTCGAAAGATTTGTACAGTATCAGCATCGGATAGGCGGAAGGCACGATTGAAATCGTGCTGTATTGCTCGCCATATACTGAAGGAATCGAGATTTGGGCAAGCGCAAGGAGCACTATCATCAGGGTGAAGAAGCGCCTTGCCCACAACTCTGCGGATTTGTACTTGGCTGTTTTGGCAAGTGCGACAAAGAGCCGCTCCAGCATGGCAAGCGTGACGGTTGCAGCAACCACGAGAGATAT
>JAPLWY010000022.1:3052-15808 GCA_026396355.1 Microcaldota archaeon | reverse complement strand
CAAAGGGCAAAGTCCAACTGATTTTGCTCAGCGCTTTTTTTTAGTTCTCCTTCTTCCTACGTCAATCCACGTATGGAACCTTTATTAATTTCAATCCCATTCTCCTTCTGCGACCGTCTGTGATGCAATGGAAGATGTGAACAGGGTAAACTTCATGATCGGCGGGCCGGCTGGCTCGGGAGTTGCCTCAGTAGGGACGCTTTTCGCAAAATGCCTGCAGCGCGCGGGTCTGGAAGTATTCGGCACGAACGACTATCCTTCTCTCATAAAAGGCGGGCACAATGTCTACATAGTCAGCGCCGCCCCGACTCCCATCTTCTCATTGGTCGGAAAGCCAGACATACTCATCGCGCTTGACAAGCAGACAGTGGAAATCCGCGCCTCAGAGCTGGTCGAGGGCGGAGCGCTCATTTACGACTCCAACAAGGTGCCTGACCCGCGCGCAGCTGCTGGCAGGAATGGCATACACTTCATAGGCGCGCCCCTCACCCAGATGGCTGCAACTGCAGGCGGGGAAATAATGTTCAACACAGTGGCGCTTGGCGCTGCAATGGGCATACTCTCGCTTGACTTCTCGATAATGGAAAACATGCTCACCAAGATATGGGCAAGGAAAGGGCAGCAAGTAGTGGATGCCAATATAGCCGCAGCAAAGGCAGGCTACGAATTCTCCAAGTCGGCGCTAACTGCCCCTTTCAAGGTGAAAATAGAATTCATCAAGCGCGAAAAAACGCTTTTCATAAACGGGAATGAGGCTTCGGTGGCTGGCGCGCTTGCGGCAGGCTGCAAGTTCGTGGCAGAATACCCGATGTCCCCCTCCTCCTCAATTCTTCACCTGATGGCAGGGCATGAGACAGACTATGGCGTGATTGTAAAGCAAACAGAGGACGAAATCTCGGCTGCAAACATGATAGCCGGCGCAGGCTTTGCAGGGGTGCGCGCAATGACAGCCACCTCTGGCGGCGGCTTCTCATTGATGGCAGAGGCGCTTGGCATGATGGGCATGATGGAAGTGCCTGCAGTGATATTCTCATCCCAGCGCGCAGGCCCCTCGACCGCGCTTCCCACCTACACTGAGCAGGCAGACCTGCAGTTCACGCTCCATGCCTCGCAAGGCGAATTCCCCCGCGTGGTAATAGCGCCAGGCGATGCCGACGAATGCTATGTGGAGGCATTCAACGCATTCAATATTGCCGAGCTTCTCCAAGTCCCAGTCGTTGTGCTCCTGGACAAATATCTCTCAGAAAGTTCATTCACTGTAGAAAACTTTTCCAGGCATGACCTCAAGGTGGAGCGGGGCAAGCTGCAGACCGACGAGCAGATGGCCTCTGCAACCAGCTTCAAGCGCTACGCATTCAATGCGAACGGCATTTCTCCCCGCTGCCTGCCTGGCCAGAAAAACGGGCTGCATGTCTGCTCAAGCTATGAGCACGACGAGACCGGCTTCACCTCCGAGGCGCCGGACAACCGCATCAAGCAGATAGACAAGCGCGCAAGAAAGCTCTCAGTGGTGCCAGAGGCATTCATCGCTCCGACTTTCCACGGTGCATCAGAGGCGCTTGCAGACATTCTCATAGTCTGCTGGGGCTCGACAAAAGGGCCGGCATTGGGGGCACTCAAGATGCTCAATGAAAAAGGCGTGGCAGCGCGCATGATGCACATACGCTACGCCTGCCCGTTCCCGTCAGCAACAGTGGCAGCTGCACTCAAGCGTGCCAAGGAAGCAGTGATACTGGAGGGCAATTCACAGGCGCAGATGCGCTCGCTCATACTCGAGAAAACAGGCTTTTACATTGACAAGATCTTGCTCCGCTATGACGCACGGCCATTCACGCCAGAGCAGATAGCCGCGCACGTTGCAGGCATTGCAGGCAGAAAGTGATCCTATGGTGACAGTTTCAGAATTGAATTCCGGAAACCCTCCCACCTGGTGCCCAGGCTGCGGCAACTTCGGCATACTTCTTGCGCTGAAAGGCGCGCTCTCAAAGCTGAACATTCCACCCGAGGAAACAGTGATAGTTTCAGGGGTTGGCTGCGGCAGCAAGCTTCCTCATTTCATCAAGACATACGGGTTTGAAGGGCTTCACGGCAGGAGCCTTCCTCCTGCAACCGGCATACACCTTGCTGTTGTGGCAGTTGGCGGGGACGGCGACGGATACGGGATTGGCATGGCGCACTTTGTGCACACCATGCGCCGCAACGTGGACCTCACCTACATCGTACAGGACAACGAAATATACGGGCTGACAACCGGACAGACTTCACCGACAACACGCAAGGGAACAAAAACAAAATCCACTCCTAATGGCGTGATTGAGCAGGAAGTGAACCCCATACTGATTTCTCTTGCGGCTGGCGCCACCTTTGTGGCGCGAGGCTTTGCAGGCGACATACCTCACTTGACTGACCTGATAGCAAAAGGCATTGAGCACAAAGGGGTCTCGCACATAGACGTGTTCCAGCCCTGCGTGACCTGGAGAAAGGACTTGCCCTATGATGTTTACCAGAAGAAAATCTACAAGCTGGACGCAGAAGGGCATGACACTTCCAATTACCAGGCAGCGGTTGCGCGCGCGCACGAAACCGAGCGCTGGCCAATCGGCATATTCTACAATGTCCCGCGCGCCACCTACACCGAGGAAATCCCGTTCATTAAGGAAATCCCTCTCGTGAAGCACCCGATAGACAAGGTGGACATCTCAAAGTACCTCAAGGAGTTCATGTAGCTGCGCTTCCAAACTCTGCTCATCTTGCGTTGCTTTGCTTCAAAAAATCCTCAGAACTATTTTATACTTTCACGCCGCATTTGCGCATGGGGGGATGATTATGTCCGGCTACATGCGCGCTTTCATGAAGAAGCATTACAAGCATTTCAATTCGGCAGTGGTGGTCGAGGCTTCGCAGGCCTACTGCGACCTTGTCGACTCGAAAGGGAAAATGATGGTCACGCTTGCCGGCGCCATGAGCACTGCCGAGCTTGGCAAGTCGCTTGCTGAAATGATAAGGCAGAATAAAGTGCACGCAATCACCTGCACTGGCGCGAATCTTGAGGAAGACGTCTTCAACCTCGTGGCGAACAAGCACTACAAGCGCGTGCCAGAATACCGCCAGCTCACCCCTGCGCAGGAGACCGAGCTGTATGAAGCAGGCTTCAACCGCGTGACTGACACCTGCATCCCTGAAGAGGAGGCAATGCGGCGCATCGAGGCAGAAGTTCTCAAGCTCTGGCAAAGGCACGATAAAATCAACCAGCCTATGCTTCCCCACGAGTACATGTACGAGCTTCTCAAGTCCGGCGTGCTTTCGCACCACTATGAAATCGACCCAAAGGACTCCTGGCTCCTTGCAGCCGCCGAAAAAAACCTCCCGATGTTCGTGCCTGGCTGGGAAGACTCGACCCTTGGCAACATGTTCGTCTCCCAGACAATCAAGGGAGGGCTCAAAAGCCTGGACTCGATACACAGCGGGCTTTACTACATGCGCGCGCTCATTGACTGGTACTCTGCAGAGTCAAAGAAAAGCAAGATTGGATTTTTCCAGATAGGCGGCGGGATTGCCGGGGATTTCCCAATCTGCGTGGTCCCGCTTCTCACGCAGGACCTGCAGAGAAAAACAGACCGCTGGGCGTATTTCTGCCAGATTTCGGACTCCACCACAAGCTACGGCTCGTATTCCGGCGCAGTGCCCAACGAGAAAATCACCTGGGGCAAACTTGAGGAGCACACTCCGCGCTTTGTTATCGAGTCTGATGCTACCATAGTGGCTCCGCTCGTGTTCGCGTATGTGCTGGACTGGTAAGTCCTCAGTTTTTTTCTTCTTTGCCGGTAGGATTGTGCTATGTTTATAAGCACATATGTTGTATATTTACCACAATTAGATTAAGGCATACTTGGAACGCGGATTATATGCTTGCGGGAAAACGGCTAAGGATCATTCAACAGGGCGGCGACCCAAACGATCCAAAGTATAAGCTTGGCAACAGGCTAAAATTCAACTTGGGGGTCCTCAGCGACAACATATTTCATAGGGTGCGCCTTGCTGAGAAAATCACGCAACAGCAGGGTCCAACCTGCACAGCCAACTCCGCGTATTATTCCCTCCTTTTCCTAGATGGGAAGGGCAGCGGGCTTGCCGGCAACAAGGATAGGTTTGTAGACATTTTCCTGTCCAATACTGACTCCACATTCAAGGGTTACCGCGGCTATGACGATGCAAAATGCTTCATCGACGACAAAAGGGAATTATATGACAGATGGGTCGCTCAAGGTTCCAAGTTCACTTGCAGCGAATTCACATTTATCTCAAAAGTTGTTTCCTTTTCAGAAGCGGACAATTATGCGCAGGGCATTGTTGACAAACTCAAGCAGAATCCCGAGGCTCGGGCGCTTATGATAGTCGACCAAACGCGGGCAACTGAAAAGAAGCACGGCGCGCATTCGATCATGGTTTTTGCCCAAATGCGCAGAAACGGGCAAGTCAAATTTTATGAGGTCGATTCACTCAAATATTTTGAAAACGGCACGTTTGCAAGCTCTCCCCAGGAAATATCCTCAGCAATGGTGAAATACAAGATACTCTCTGAAATGTACATCAACCCGGATAAAAGGCACACTACTGACCCAGTAGACCGGAACTATCTGGCCTCAGGCGGCACCCGCCCAGACATGCTTCTTAGGGGCGGCTGCGTCCTTCTCATTGAAAAAACTGCAAGATGGGAACCTTTGGGTGAACACCCGATGGGTTCTAAAAGAAACTACGATCTTGTCATCTAGCCCAGCTTTGCAATCTTCTGCAGCGCTTCCCCGAACACCTTGATTTCCTCTTCCGTGTTGTAGATATAGATGGACGCGCGCGCAGCGCCTTTGCCAAAGCCAAGCTGGTTTGCGGCAGGCTCTGCGCAAAACACACCAGAGCGAAGCGCGATTTTCGAGAGATTGTCGCACATGAGCGCCACCTGGTGCGCGCTCACCCCCTTCAGGTTGAAGGAAACCAGCGCGCAGCGCTTCTTCGCATCAGCATTCCCGTAAATAGTGGCGCCTGGCACAGACTGAATAGTGGAAATCAATTTCTCAGCCATCCTTTTCTCATGCTCCTCGACATTTTGCATCCCGATTTTCCCAAGGTAATCGCACGCAGCAGAAAGTCCTAGTGCTCCTGAATAATTCTGAATGCCTGCCTCAAACCTCTTGGGCGCCTCTTTCCACTTCACTCCCTGCAAGCTCACTGTTTCAACTGTCTCCCCGCCCACAATGAATGTGTCCAGCTTTTCAAATGCCTCTTTCCTTCCCACCAGGCACCCAATTCCCGTAGGCCCGCACATCTTATGCCCTGAAAAAGCAAGAAAGTCTGCCCCAAGCTTCCGAAAATCCACCCTCGAATGCGGCACTCCCTGCGCGCCATCCACCAGCACCAGCGCGCCAGCATCATGCGCGGCTTTCATTATTTTCTCCAAGGGCGCGTGCATGCCAGTGGTATTTGTAGTGTGATGAACTGCAACCAACGCCGTGCTCTTGTCAATCGCCTGCAGCGCGCTCTCCTCAATGCTGCCATCAGCTGAAACGCCCAGCATTTCCATTTTCGCAATTCCCCTTCTCTCCTGTTCCATTATGGGAAGCAAAAGCGAGTGGTGTTCAAGGGGCGTAGTGACAATTTTCCTGCGCGAAGCGTAATTGAGCGAGCGGACCACCAAGTTGAGCGCTTCAGTGGTGTTCTTGGTGAAAGCAACTTCCTCAGGTTTCGCTCCAACAAATTTTGCAACCTTCTCTCTTGCAGCCTCGAAGCACTCGCCGGTTTTTTTCGCAAGCGTGTGCGCGCTCCTTCCAGCGCAGGCTGACAGCTCATTGTAATAGCGCGCCTCGGCCTCAATCACCGCGCGCGGCTTGAGCGAGGTGCAGGCAGAATCAAAGTAAATCGCATTGCTGGACAGCAGCACCGGGAAATCCTGCCTTATTTTCTTGGAGTCCATTTTACCCGACCAGTCTTTCAACTTCTGCCATTGTCCGGTTCATGGCATTCTGCCCGACATATGGCTTGCCATTGACAAAGAACGTAGGCGTTCCATATATTCTTGATGCTGTGCACTCGTCCGTTGCCGCCTTTATTTCAGGCTCAAACGAGTTCCCAGTATAGCATGCTTCAAAGCCAGTGAGGTTGAGATTCCTGGCAAGGCTGTAAAGCGCAGCTGCCCCGTTCTCTTTCACATATGCCTGGTTCTCGAAAAGCAGCGCCCTGTACTCCCAGTACTTGCCTTCCTGGTTGGCGCAAAGCGCGGCAAGCGCTGCCTCATGGGAATAGGGGTGGCTTGGGAGCGGGAACGCCTTGTAAACATAATGCACCTTATCTCCGTATTTTGAAATGATCTCGCGCACTCCGCTCTCAGCAGCTTTGGTGTACGGGCAGGTGTAGCAGCCAAACTCAATCAGCGTGATATTGGCGCTTGCATTGCCTGCCGATATTCCTGCAAGCGAAGTGGGCGCGACAAGCAAAGCCTCGTTTTGCAGCCCTGAATAAATGCAAAAGCCCCCTTCAGGCCCGTTGCAGTTCCCGTAAATCACAAAATAGTAGAAACCCTGCACCATGAATATCAGGCTCAGGAAAAACAAGATGCTAAAGGCAAGCGAGAATGCCTCGAAGTGCTTGTTTGTGAATTCAGCAGCGCGAGGCGAAATTTTCATAATGCCTGAAATGCTCGCAGCTTTTATCTCCTCATCCAAGCCAGTGTCGCACGGGCGCAGCGTGACTTTCCTCGCCGCGCACTCAAGCGCCCTCTTGGCAAGCGGCCTGTACTTTGCCGAGAAGATGGAAAGAAAAAGAAAAACAGCAAGCGCTACAAAGCAAAGCATATTGTTCCCACCTATCTTTTCATTGTGCCCCTTTTATTCATTGCGTCAACCACGCGCTCGCGCGCAATCTCAAGCGCGGCTTTCCTTGTGTCCCCTTTGGACCTTTCAAGCACAAGCTGCGTGTTTTTCGTGATTTTCTCGCGCACAATGGAGAACATCTCCTTTTCCGAGCCGCCTGAAAATTCAACATAAGATGAAATCACTCCGCCTGCATTTGCCACAAAGTCAGGTATCACCAATATTCCGCGCTTCTCAATCGACCTTTCAACCTCGGAAGTCATGGGTATGTTCGCAGCCTCTACAACAACGCGCGCCTTTATTGCGCCTGCGTTCTTGTCAGTAATCACATTGGGCCGCGCGCCGGGTATGAGCACATCGCATTTTGCCTCGAAAAGCGCAGAAGGCGCAAGCACTGCTGCGCCAGGGTAGGCAGTCACAGTTCCCTTCTCCTTCTTGACCTGCATAAGAATATTGTAATCCAGCCCAGACTCCAGGTAAACCGTCCCTTTTGAGTCTGAAACCGCAATTACCTTTGCCCCCTTCTCAGTCAAAAACTTTGCAGTGAAAGTGCCCACATTGCCAAACCCCTCGATTGCAAGCTTTGCGCCTGCAAGCGGGATTTTTGAGTGCTCAAGTGCAACTTCTGTTGCAAGCGCAACCCCAAAGCCAGTGGAGCCAAGCTCGTGCGGCAGGCCTCCCATTGAGGAGGGCTTGCCAGTTGCGGCTTTTGGCGTGCCTATGGTATTTGCAATTATCGCCATCTCGTTCTCGCCAATGTTCATGTCTGGCCCAGGTATGTAGACAGAAGGCACGAGAGGCGCAATCCTTTCTGAAAATGCGCGCATGAGCTCAACCTTATTTGGCGCGTGGCCAGGCGCCATTATGCCTGACTTTGCGCCTCCGAACGGTATTCCTGCAAGCGCATTCTTCCAGGTCATTGCGCGCGCCAGCCCGAAAACCTCGCCAACCGTGAGGTCAGGCACCAGCCTCACCCCTCCCTTTCCAGGCCCAAGCGCAGTATTGTCTATAACCACCACTCCTTTCATCCCAGTCTTGGGGTCATACACGTGGCATACTATTTCAGGTCCAATGTCATCTTCGAATTCCGGGTACATGCATATCACTCCATTATTGCAATCCCTGCCCTAGGGTTTTGGCTAGAAATAAATAACAAGAAAATAAATACATTCCCCCGCTACAGCTGCTACCTGCAGCGATTCGTTGATATGTCGCATGTGCTTCCAGGGCAATCGTTGTTGCTGTTGCATAATATATTGACGCAGCGGTAGGCATTCTCCGCCAGCAAGTCACCGGTCTGGCAGATTTCATCATACTTGCATTCCGCAGACTTGGTGCAATAGCCCGCGCGCGTTTCGCATACATGCGTTTCAGTATTGCATTGCTGGTAATAGGCGTTGCATTCGGAATTGGTGGTGCAAGAGCCCGTCCTTGATACGCAGCGGAACGTGTCTATGTCGCAGATCTGCCAGGATTCGCAGTCGGCAAGCGAGCCGCAAAGCCCGCGCTTTGCCTCGCACTTTTTGGTATTCTGGTTGCACAGCTCCCATTCCTTGCAATCCTTGTCTGCCGCGCACGAGCCAGAGCCCGTCAGGCAGCGGTGAAGCGAGCTGTCGCACGACATCCATTCGCTGCAGTCCAAATCATTATTGCAGAACCCTTCGCGCAGCGTACACTCTTTCACCGTAGTGTTGCAGGTCTGCCAGCGTTCGCATTCATTGTCAATCACGCACCTGCCTGGCAAGGAAACGCACGTCTTGGCGGCAACATCGCACATCTGGTAGCTTTCGCAGTCAAACTGGTCAAGGCAGTTTCCAGGCTTTGGCACGCAGATGTGCCTGCTTGGGCTGCAAATTTCCAAATTCACATTGCATACGCTGTCATCGTTGCAAAAGCCGACCTTTGCCTTGCAGGTGCTGTTCGCATCCACATTGCAAATCTGCCAGCCGCCGCAGTCCAAATTCACCCTGCAGCGGTTTGTTAGAAACGCGCACTCGTGGTTGCTGTTGCAGATTTTAAGGGAGTCCCCGCAGTCGGCATCAACATTGCAGCCGTTTTCACGGAGCGCGCACTGCTTTTTCACAGTGTCGCAGGTCTGCCAGGCCTTGCAGCTCTTGTCACTTGAGCAGCCCTGCGTTGCGCAGCCTGAAAGAAATACCAATCCTACAATTGCAAGCAAAGCGAAAATCAAACCAATGCGTTTTTCTGCCATGCCACCACCGCTCCCACTTAATGGGTAAAAATATTATAAATGGTGGGCTTTGCCGTTTTACTGCCCACAACCATGCCCAGCCTTCCCCAAGTTCGCCCGAACCTGCTCAAACGACCTGCCAGGCTGCTATAGCATAGGTAGGGTTTTAAACAATCACCCCGTAGTTTTTTAGTTGGCTCGCAGGCATTGGGCCAGGATTGGTGCATTCTTATGGCTGAACAAAAAAGGCAACCGGTCGACAAGGATGGCGTACTTGACTCATACGTTTACGACAATGACGGAATACAGGTTCTTGCGAAAATACTGGCCAAAAACAACTCGTACGTTCCAATTTACGAAGTCAACGTGCGCGAGCTTTCAGAGGGCACCCTCCTGGTGCTAAACACCCTGAAAGGCGAGCTCATCACCACGGTAAAGCTTGACATCACGGAGATAATGGACCCGAAAAAAAGCAGCGAAGTGAGGGCAAAATTCGAGCAGCGCGCGCTTTTCCTGCTCAGCAAGCACTTCCCCTCCCTCTCCGAGCAGGACAAAAAGGTGCTGGCAGCCTACCTTCTCCAAAACAGCCTGGGCCTGGGCGAGCTTGAGCCGCTCATGCATGACAATAATTTGGAAGAAATAGCAATCAACTCCGCATCAGAGCCGGTCTGGGTCTACCACAAGAAATACGGATGGTGCAAAACCAACGTCTCCCTCAAGTCCGAAGAGTCGATATACGACATTTCGGCAATGATAGGCAGGCGCATTGGCAAGCAGATAAACGTGCTCAACCCTGTCATGGACGCCCACCTTGCAACTGGCGACCGTGTGAATTCCACCCTGTTCCCGGTCTCGTCCTTTGGCAACACCATAACAATCCGCAAATTCTCCCGGAACCCCTGGACAATTCCCTACCTGATTGAGCTCAACTGCATTTCACCGCAGGTTTCCGGGCTGATTTGGCTTTGCATACAAAACGAGCTCTCTCTTCTGGTGACAGGAGGCACGGGCTCGGGAAAAACCTCGTTCCTCAATGCGATTTCCTGCCTTATTCCCGCAAACCAGCGCATCATATCAATAGAGGACACGCGCGAACTGACGCTTCCAAAATTCCTGCAATGGGTGCCCATGGTCACCCGCGAGCCCAATGCCGAGGGCAAGGGCGAAGTGACAATGCTTGACCTGCTGGTAAACTCGCTGCGCCAGCGGCCTGACCGCATAATCCTGGGAGAGGTGCGCAAGCAGCGCGAAGCGGAGATTCTCTTCGAGGCAATGCACACAGGGCATTCGGTCTACGCAACTCTGCACGCCGACAATGCAGCCGAAACAATCACGCGTTTGACCACCCCTCCAATCTCAATGCCCCGCGAGTCCATTTCTGCGCTTGCCGGCATAGTGGTGCAGTTCCGACACAGGCGGCTCAACATCCGCCGCACGCTCGAATTCGCGGAAGTGCAGAAGGGCGGGGATGTCAACACGCTTTACCGCTGGGACGTAAAGAGCGACAAGCTCGCCGAAGCCGGGCGCATGGTCTCGCTTTCCGCAACGCTATCGCTTTACGCCGGGCTCACCCAAAAGGAAATCGACCAGGACGTGGCGGATAAGGCCAAGATATTCAGCTGGATGGTCAAGCGCGGCTACAAGAGCGTGGATGCCGTCGGCGAAATAGTCTCAGACTATTACATGAACCCGGACAGGGTGCTTGGCATGGCTACTAAGAACGTGGAATGGGCCAAGCAGGATTAGCCGGGTGTAGGCGCAGCCCGGACTGGTAATCATGGCTACCCGAGAAGAAACATTCCAGACGTTTTCCGAGATTTGCCAGCGTGCGCGGGATATCGAAAAAAAGCCGTTTTCCTCCCCGCCCGGGCAGATAGCAGGCTCAATTCCGCAAGGCTCGGAAAGCAATATCTTTCCAAAAGAGACTGAAGAATATACATATGCCTATCTTCTTGCCGAGTCGCAGAAAATCGAGCGCAAGCTGTCATTTTCCAGCTTTTCTCCCCAAAAAACATCCGCTCCCTCGCAGCCGCAACCCAGGGCTGGCGAAGACCGCAAAGTCGAAAGCGAGCTCCACCAGCTGGCAAGCCAGAAATACCTCTATCCAGAGAAAAAAGGGGCGCCCGAGCAGGCGCTCGATGACAACGTGCCCCCCGTTTTCGTAAAACAGGCGCTCCCCTCCCAGCCCAAAGTTCCATCTGGCAGGGCGGCAAAGCCCCCGCCCTCAATTCCAATTTCAGGTGGCGCGCGCGAAGCGCGGATTTTGCCAAAACCAATTTATGCTCCGGAAACTCCGGCTCAAACAGAAGGCGATGCTCCTGGGCATGAATCTGAAGCGCCTCTGCCCCCAGTCCCTTTCCCCCCATCCCGCGCAAAAATACGGGAAACTCCTGAGAACGAAGAGCAGCAGCTGGAAAAGGAAGAAGTTCCGCTTCCGCCTCTTCCGCAAGATGAGGACGCTGCGCCTGAAAAAACCCAACCCCTGGGAACTGCAATACAGGCAGAGGCGCCGCCAAAGCCCGGCGCAAGCAAACTGGTGCTATCCTCAAAGCTTTCTCCCCGCCTGCGCGCGATAATAGAGGAAAAGCTCAAGCGGGAAGAGCAGGCGCGATCCGAATCTGAAAATCCCAAATTGGAAAAAGAGATCATCCCGGCGGAAAAAGAGGCGCGTCCCACAGAGGAAAGGGCCGAACAGGAAGAGCCGGCCGAAAAGGAATTGCAGGCTGAAAAGGAAGAACGGGCTGAACCGGAAACACCCCAGCGCGACTCAGCGCCTGTCCCGGTTGCAAGGCGCAAAGCCCGGCCGGAAAAGGCGCAGTTGCAAGACGATGGGCCGCAAAGTATTTCTCCAAGCGAGGGCGTGCAATCTGAAACTTCAGAGCCAAAAGAAATCCCCCAACAAGAGCAAGAACCCGGTGCGGCTGTTCCTGCGAGCGCGCCGGCGCCCAGCCAGCGAAGGCCAGGCATGGTGATCCGCCCGGTTTTCAAGGACCAGTCTGCAGGCGCAGTGGACATTCCGCAGGCGCCCAGCGCAGACTCCCAAAAGAGGCTGCTTCGCATACAGCAGATACTTGGCGAGCTCTCTTCAGAACGAGATTCCTCCTCCCCGCCGGACGAACTGATGGCTGAACTGGCAAGGAAAAAACAGGACGCCAAAATCAAAAAAGCGCAATCACGCGCCTCGCCCGAGCCAGAGCCTGAAGAGCAGCCTGAGCCGAAAATAACACCCATGCCTTCAAAATCAAAAAAACAAAAGGAAAAACCCTCTTTGGAAAAAGGCAAACAAGCGACGGCTTCAAAGAAAAAGACAAAAGTTTCTGCAAAAAAGCAAGCGCCAGTTGAACAAGTTCCAGAAGAGCCATCTCTGGAAGAACAAGCGCCTGCAAAATTGCCAGCCCGCGAACCAGCCCCTGCAAAAGCAATTTCCCGCAAAAGCATACAGCCCTACCCTGCCCCTCCCCAAAAAGAAGAGGGGGAAAGCGAAGAGCCGCAGCTGCAGGAGAAAAGCGAGGAACAAACCTCCCCCCCAGCGCAGCAAATGCGCCCAGTGCCACGTTCAAATGCCGTGCCTGCGAGGCGGCAAACAGCCTCTCCCTCACAAGCACAAAAAACCCCTCTCTCCAAGCGCCAGCCCGCTACCGCGCCCTCGCAAAAAACAAAACCGCAGCGAATTTTGCCCGGCGGAAGGCTGGTTCCCAGCGTGGC
>JAPLWY010000022.1:0-2985 GCA_026396355.1 Microcaldota archaeon | reverse complement strand
CAATGGCGAGGCCGAATCGCGCCTGCCTCCTGCAAAAAAGCAGCCAGCCTCCCCGCCGCAAGAGGCAAGCGCAATAAACGCGCCCGCTCAGGCTTCCGAGAAATCAATGCCAGCGCCACCGCCGATTCCAAAACCGCCTGTTTTTTCCCAGCAACTGTCAAGCGGCAACCGCCCCACGGTCACGCCAAAAGAAGTCTCAGGCACGGCCAACCTGCCGCAAGAGGACGACTTGGAAATTCCCAAGCCTCCTGCTGAAATCGTGCAGCCTTCCCCATCTCAGGGCGAATACGAGATGGCAAAGGGGGACTTGCGCGTGAAGCTTTCGCAGGAGGACAAGGAAGAAGCGGCACGGCAGGAAGCCGAATCCATGCTTGAGCAATATGCCAGGCAGAACATAGTCTGGCTCTATGAAATATACAAGATGGGCGGGCTGTCGCGCGAGGAATTCCTGCAGAAAGTGAAGGAAAAAATGGCTGATGGCAAAAAAGAGGCCCCAGAGCCTGCAGCGCAAAACAATGCACTTTCCAACCTTGGGCGTGAAATCGACAAGAAATATAATAAATGATGGGTGCAAATAACCATCGGCATTCGCAGGCAACGGTGAAATTGATGGGCAAACAGGAAAATCCAGAAAAATCCTCCAGCGCAAGAGCGTCAAGAACCCCCTCGCCGTTCGTGGCGCAGCCAATGCGGGAGTCTGAAGGGCCAGCCGACCCGGAAAATTTCCGCTCGGCATATTTCTCGCTTGCAGCGAAATTCCCGAACCTCAAAAAAGAGCTGCTTCAGTCCGACATGCACTATACTCCGGCAGGCTTTGTTGCCTGGGCGGTAAGAATGGCGCTTTTTGTGGCGCTTGCAATACTGTTTGTCATATGGATTTTCGTGCACGCAAACAATGGGGTGTATCTCGCCTTTCTTTTAATCATGATTCCAGTTCATGTTCCTCTACCTGATGCAGTTCCCGCAGGGAAAGGCAAGGCAGCGCGCAAAGAAAATAGAGCAGGAGCTTGTCTTTGCAGGCAGGCACATGCTGATCGAGCTCAAGTCCGGCGTCCCGCTCTTCGATTCCATGCTTGGCATTTCCCGCGAGTACGGCGTGGTCTCGGAAGAATTCAACAAGGTGGTGGAAAAAGTCACGCTTGGCGTGCCGATTGGCGTGGCGCTCCACTCGGTCGCGGAGAACAACCCCTCCAAATTCTTCAACCGCGTAATCATGCAGATGGCAAATTCAATCTCATCGGGCTCGGACGTGATTCTTGCGCTCGAGTCCGCGCTTGACCAGATTTCGCGCGAACAGGTAATCGAGCTCAAGGCTTACGGGCAGAAGCTCAATCCGATTTCAATGTTCTACATGATGTTCGGGATAATCATGCCATCGCTTGGCATAGCATTCCTTGTAATAATACTCTCGTTCCTCGGGGGCTCAGGAATCACGGTGTCTCCCCTCATGCTTCTGATAATATTGCTGGCAATCGGGCTGATACAGTTTCTGTTCCTGTCCATGATTGAAAGCTCGCGGCCGAAATTCGACATAGGCATCTGACGGTGTTTGCATGGTACTCGTATACGAAATGATCGGGCGGCTGTTCTCAAGGGCTCAGATGCGCAAGCTTGGCTCGTTTCTGTTCAGGGTAGCCATGGTGGTCTCCACGGACATGACTGCCAATTCCTCGCTTTTCTTCACCTCAATTGCCGTGGTGATTGCGATTGTGCTTGCAGTGGTTGCAATCTGCCTGTCAGCCTATGTAATTCTTTCAATGATGGCAGGCTCGCGAAAGCAGAAAGTGGAAGACGTGCTTCCAGACTTCCTTTCGCTTTCAGCCTCGAACATGCGCGCAGGAATGACAATCGACCAGGCAATGTGGTATGCCGCCAAGCCCGAGTTCGGGATACTTTCCGTTGAAGTGGCAACTGTCGCCAAGCGGGCTTTCGGAGGCGTGCCCTTCAACCAGGCAATCGACAGCCTGCCTGACAAGTTCGATTCCAAATCCCTGCGGCGCGCGGTTTCGCTCATAAAGCAGGGGCTGGCATCCGGCGGCAAGCTTGCGGAAATACTGGAGCAGACTGCCGAGGAAAGCAGGCAGATACGGATACTGCGCAAAGATATCGCCTCGTCCCTCATGATGTATGTGATATTCATAGTGTTTGCAGGCGCAATCGGAACTCCGTTCCTGTTTGCAATCTCCGGGCAGCTGGTGGCAATGATTGAGCACATATTCCTCACCCTCCCCCAGACCTCATCCACCACCACTTCGGCATTTGGGAGCTCGTTTGCAATGCCCAACAAGACCGTGGTCTCGTCAGCCGACTTCTATCTGTTCACTCTCCTTTGCTCTGCAGTCACGGCGATTTTCTCCGCACTGATAATCGGCGTCATCTCGCACGGCAGCAAGAGGGAAGGCATACTCTACATACCCGTCCTTCTGATAATTTCATTCACGATATTTTTCCTGATTGGCACTGCAATTGAGGGATTCCTTGCTGGCATTGCCGGCGGTTGATTGAGGGGATTTACATGAGAACTGAAAAGGAAGCGCATAATTTTTTCGGCACTTTCAAGGGTCTAAAAGCACAGGCTGCACTTGAGTCGAATTGCGATTCGACCGATTTGTCGACGCATCGACAAATGGTCCACTCGAACTGCTGTTCGAGTCGGACTGCGCGCCCCTTGCATGCGCAAGCGGCGCTCGAATACCTGATAACTTACGGCTGGGCATTGCTGGTGATTGTCATAGTGATTGCCGCACTCGTGGTGATAAACCCCATCTCCACTCCGGCGTCCTGCAGTTTTCCCACGGGCTTTAACTGCCCCAACATCCCGGCAATAGACACAAACGGAAGCCTTTACGTGCGCGTGGTGAACTCTAACAACAACGAAATAACGGTTCTGCGGGCAATTTGCACCGAGGACAAATCCATGACTCCTCCCAATCCATCCATTGGCGCCACTCCATCTCAAATATTGGTGGCAAGGCAGAGCATGCT
>JAPLWY010000021.1 GCA_026396355.1 Microcaldota archaeon | reverse complement strand
TCCATTGAAAATAACACTCTTGTTCTCTTTTTGACACAACTCGTTTATATATCTTCCTATTTTGTACGTGATTTTAAGAGTTTAAACGCGCGTTTTGCCGGAATTGAAAATCGGGTTGATTGCCTGCTATTTTATTATTGAGCCCCCAAACCTGGAGATATGGAGATGGAAAGAAAGCATGATGTAATAGTGGTTGGCGGGGGGCCGTCTGGCGCGTCCTGCGCATCGTTGTTTGCACTTGGCGGGGCGAATGTGCTCTTGCTGGACAAGGAACATTTCCCGCGCGACAAGGTATGTGGGGATGCGATAGGCGGGAAAGCGCTCAATGTCCTTGCCAGGCTTGGCGTTGAGGCTGAACTTAAGGAAAAGGGGTTTCAGCGAAGCTCAGGAATTGTTTTTTCCTCTCCGAACGGGACAGAGGTTGAAATTCCGCTAGTGGAAAGCAAGGATGGGATGAGCGCTGGCTTTGTGTGCAAGCGCAAGGAATTCGATCATATGCTTTTCAAGCGCGCAAAATTGGCGTGCGCTGTTCTTGAAGGCGCTGAAGTTGTGGATTTGCTGTTTGAAGGAAAGAGAGTGTCAGGTGTGAAGGCAAAGATGCTTGATGGCAGCGTGCAGGAATTTTCTGCCAATCTGGTGGTCGGGGCAGATGGAACTCTTTCCACTGTGGCAAGAAAGGCAGGCGTGTTTTCCACTAATGCCAAACATAATTGTTCGGCAGTGCGCGGTTATTACAATGGAGTTTTGGGGCTTCGGGGGAATGTTGAGATCCATTTTCTTCCAGAGTGCATGCCAGGTTACTTCTGGATTTTTCCGCTCTCAAAAACCGAGGCAAATGTCGGAGTGGGAATGCTGCTTTCAGACATGTTTGCCAAAAAAGCGAACCTTAGGAAAGTGATGGAGGCGTGCATGAAAAATCCGCGCTTTGCAGGAAGGTTTGATTCTGCACGCCTGTTGGGAGAGGTTGGGGGTTGGAACATTCCACTTGCCTCTGCCCGCCGTCCGTGCGCTGGCAATGGATTTGTCTTGGTTGGCGATGCAGCCTCATTGGTAGACCCTTTTTCAGGCGAGGGAATCGGGAATGGCATGAAAAGCGCCTCAATTGCAGTGGAAACGCTTTGCACAGTTGTCAAAAACAGGCCAGTGAACAAGGAAGAGTGCCTTGCCTATGAGCTGGGGAAGCTCCCGTTCCTCCTCGACATTGCAATCGGAAAAGCCAAGAAAAGCGAGAAATTGAGAAATGAGCTTGCCGGGATGATTGCAAGCCGCGAGGCGAAAAGGCAGGCAATGGACCCGCTGTTTGTGATCAGGCTCTTGCTTTCCTGAAGCGCACGAATTCGGCAGATGCATTCACACTTTTGCAAAAAGAAAAACGGTTTTTGAGGCGCGCACGCGAAGAGTGTTCCTGCTGGTGAAGGAGCCGAATTTTTGCCCGTCCACGAAGAATTGCGTGCGGTCGCCAGATGAGATCCTCATCACGCAAACAGAATTGCGCTTGAGGAGGAGTGGCGAAAAAAGCCGGAGAAATGGGGAAATCGCCACCACCTGGTAATCCGTGCCTGCGCGCTTCATCTTTTTGCCTCCGCACGAATACCCATATGCGCGCGAGCCGTTCGGTGTGCAAAAAAGGATGCCGTCGGCTCGGAATGCAAAATGCCTTTTGCCTGCCGCAAGGTGGATTGAGATCACGCGCGGCTCGGGGTTCCGGATTCCGATTTCATTGAGGGAGAGCGGCATTTTCTTTCCGTCTATTTCGCATTCCAAAAGCAGCCGCTTCTCAACTGACAGGTGAGACAGGAGACGGGAAAGCTTTTGCTGCCAGTTGGAAAAGCTCGCCTGGCAGATGAAGCTTGTATTGCTTCCGATTGCAAAGAAAGGCACGCCGTAGAAGCGCTTGTGGTAAAGCACTGTGCCGTCCCCGCCTATTGTTATTACAAGTTGCGGGTTTGGAATGCTGCTGCCGGCAACAATGCCTTGCGCGCGCAGGAACAAAAGAACGTCCGTCCTTATTTTCTTGGCTATGCCTTTTTTCTCATTGGCAAGCACTGCAACGCTGTTTATTTTCATTGGCGCACCGTTCAAATCCTGAATTTTTCCTTGATGAAGCGTCTGGATGGAAGCGACTGCGCGCCCTTGTGCATCACTTTTGCGGCAGCGACCGCGTTTGCAAAGCGGACTGATTCGTAAATCGATTTGCTTTCATTCACGCCGGCAATGAAGCCTGCGCAGAATGCGTCGCCCGCTCCAAGCGTGTCGACTGGCTTTACCCGAAACGGCGCCACCTTGAATGATGAGGCTTCCTTGGTCTTCACAATTATTTCTTGCGCGCCCTGCTTTATCACGCAAATCATGTTGTATTTTTTTGCGAGGCGCTCGGCTGCTGCTTCCTCGCGCGAGCCGGTGATCGAGAAAAGCTCCTTGCGATTTATTATCAGGTATTCGCAGCGCTTGAATATTGGAGCGAGTTTGCGC
>JAPLWY010000121.1:2609-9511 GCA_026396355.1 Microcaldota archaeon | reverse complement strand
ACTCCGCCAGGATGCGCGCTTGCCCAATGCCGCAATAGGGAAAAAGGTTGGGCTCTCCGAGCCAGCTGCAAGGCGGCGCGTGGGCAACCTGCTTTTGCACGGCGTGATAAAGCGCTTCACGGTCGATATAGCGGAAGGCGGAGGCGTATCCGCGCTTGTTTTCATCCACACCACCCCTCACGTCCCATCGAAAAAGATGGCAAAGGCGCTTGAGGCAGAGCCAGGCATTGGCTCGGTCTGGGAATTATCCGGCAATGTGGATGCCGCAATCACAATCTTCGCTCCTGACATCGGCACGCTGAACGAGAAAATAGACAAAATCCGCAACATGGAAGGCGTGGAAAGGACCGAGCTTTCCGTTATCCTGAAGAAGTGGAAGTAGCCTGCCGAAGCTGCGCAGCAGAGCGTTTGGCGCGGCTGGAAAAGAACAAATTGACTAATTTAGCAATATATTGCAAAAATATAGACTAAATTAGTCATATTTGCAATTTAAAGATACGTTTTCGTTTATTTTTAACGAAACTGTTTTAAACCATCTGCACCAGAGATTAGCAAGGAGGCATGATAATATGGCAGAGGGAGAATGTCCGGAATGCGCATCCCCGATTGCGCTTGCTGCAAACACCGAAGTGGGTGAAATAATGACCTGCCCGGACTGCGGCACGCGCCTTGAAGTGCGCTCGGTTGCGCCTGCAAAGCTCGAGAAAGCGCCCGGCGTGGAAGAGGACTGGGGCGAGTAATGCCGCTTTCCCGAAAAAGGCAAAAAACACCTGGTGACTACCGATGAAACTGGCAATCTGCTACACAATCATCTCTGCCGAGAACAAGATGCTCATCGACTCTGCAAAAAAGCGCGGGGCCGGGCTCGAGCGCATTGTGGATGGCGAGTCGATGCTTGCCCTTCCCGGCAGGCATGCAAAGGAATACCATGCAATGCTGCAGCGCTCTGTCTCCTATTCCCGGAGCCAGGCTCTCACATATTTTTTTGAGCGGCAGGGCTCCCTTGTTATCAACTCATACAGGGCAGCCTCAATCTGCGGGGACAAGATGATAACTTCCCTTGAGCTTGCCAAGTCAGGTGTCCCAACTCCGAAAACATTGGTCGCATTCACTCCGGAATCAGCCAGGCTGGCAGCCAAGGAGCTGGGCTTTCCATTCGTGGTAAAGCCGGTCATGGGCTCCTGGGCGCGCATGGTGCACAGGATAAACGACTCTGATTCGCTTGATGCCGCGCTCGAGTCCCGCGAGGAGATGGGCAACCCCTGGCAGAAAATCTACTATTTCCAGGAGCACATAAACAAGCCGGGCAGGGACATCCGCGCGTTTGTGGTGGGCGACCAGGTGGTTGCTGCGATTTACCGCCATTCCACGGAAAAATCCGGCTGGATAACCAACACCGGCAGGGGCGGCACTGCAAGCAAGTGCGAAGTCACGCCAGAGCTTTGTGAAATCTCGCTGAAGGCGGTTTCCTTCCTCGACGAGGGCATTTACGGCGTGGATTTGATGGAGTCTGAAAACGGGCTGGTGGTGCACGAAGTGAACCACACCACCGAATTCCGCAACTCCTCCCCGGTCACCGGGGTGGACATCGGGGACAAAATGATCGAATATTTCCTGGCAAGAGCGAAAAAGTAAGGTGGCAAGATGGCAAAAAAGAAAATCGCGATAATAGGCGCGTCCGGCTACACGGGCGGCGAGCTTCTGCGCTGGGCGCTTGTGCACCCGGAAATCGAGATAGCGCAGATAACCTCTGAGCGCTTTGCAGGGCAGGCTGCAACCAAGCTCAACCCTAACCTGCGGGGCTTTACCCAGCTCTCATTCGTCCAGGTAAAGGAGCTGAAAACCGACATTGACGCGGTGTTCATCTGCACCCCGCACAAGGCCGCAGCCCCCTATGTCAGGCAGTTCTGGGAAACCGGCGCGAAAATAATCGACCTGTCAGCCGACTTCCGCCTGAAAAACAAGGACACCTATGCAAAATACTACCAGGAGCACCCTGCGCCTGAGCTTCTTGACAAAGCCGTGTACGGAATCCTCACAGGGAAGAGCTCAAAAGCGCCAAGCTTGCCGCGTGCGCAGGCTGCCTGGCCACCTCGGTAATACTCGCGCTTGCGCCGCTGGTCAAAAGCAAGCTTATTGCAACTGATGGGATAATCGCAGATTCGAAAATAGGCTCTGCAGCAGCAGGCGCGTCGTTTGACATTTCCACCCATCACCCTGAGCGGAGCGGAAGCGTGCGCTCCTACAAGCCGCACAGCCACAGGCACACCGCCGAAATAGAGCAGGAGCTTTCGGCAATAGCAGGCTCCCCAATTTCAGTGGGGCTCACCCCGCACGCAATAGAAATGGTGCGCGGCATACTCTCCACAGTCCATGCGCGCGTTTCTCCTGAGCTTAAGGATGTCGACATCTGGAAAGCCTACCGCTCGTTCTACTCAGGCTCGCCCTTTGTACGGCTGGTGAAAGACCAGGGCACGCTCTACCGCTTCCCAGAGCCAAAGCCCCTCATTGGCACCAATTTTGCCGACATTGGCTTTGACGTTGACCGTGAAAAGGGAAGGATAATCGTAATGTCCGCAATAGACAACCTGGTGAAGGGAAGCGGCGGGCAGGGGTGAAGGGAAGCGGCGGGCAGGCGCTGCAGTGCTTCAATCTCATGAACGGGTTTGACGAAAAGCTCGGGCTTTGGTCCCCCGGCTTCCATCCAATCTGATTCCCAAGGTGCTTTCATGATAGTGGTGAAAATAGGGGGCAGCATGGCAGACAATGCCGCCAATCTTGCCTCAGACATTGCTTCGCTTGTTTCCTCAGGGGAAAAAGTGGTGCTGGTGCATGGCGGCGGGCCGCAGGTCACTGCGCTTGAAAAGGCAGTGGGCAGGGAACCAGCTTACATTTACTCAAAGGAAGGCTTCAAGTCCCGCCACACCGACGGGCAGACCATGCAGAACTTTGTCATGGCAGTCGGGGGAGGGGTGAATTCCTCGCTTGTGCGCACGCTCCGCAAATCAGGCGTGAACGCTGTCGGGGTCTCAGGCTCAAGCGGCATAGTCTTTGCAAAAAGGAAAATCCTGGTGAGCGTGGAGAATGGCAAGGAGCGCATGGTGCGCGACGACTATTCCGGGAAAATCGCGCGCATTGATTCCGCGCCGCTCCTGGCTTTGTTGGAGCGCGGCTTTGTCCCCACAGTCGCGCCAATTGCGCTTGGCGAGGAATTCGAGGCATTGAATGTGGATGGCGACCGCGCCGCAGCGGCAATAGCCGCAAAGCTTTCCGCAAGCCGGCTCATCCTATTCACCGATGTCGAGGGGTTTTTCGCCAATTTCCCGAATGACTTGGTCTCCCGCGCCACAGGCTCAGAAATCCCGGAATTCCAAAAGAAGGCAGCTGCAGGCATGAAGCGCAAGCTGGTGGCAACCTCAGAGGCGCTCTTGGGCGGGGTGCCTGAAGTGATAATCTGCTGCGGCACAAGGGAAAAGCCTGCAACATCCGCGCTTGCAGGAGGCGGCACGCATTTCACCAAATGAAACTGCCTGCAAAAAAATGAAAAAGGATTGATGATTATGAACACACAGGAACTCATTGCAAAAGAGCTCAAGTACGAGATGAACCTCTACGGCAAGCGAGGGGTGGCGCTTGAGCGCGGGCAAGGCGAGTTTGCCTGGGACCCTGAAGGCAAGCGCTACATCGACTGCAGCACCGGCGTGGGCGTGGCAATACTCGGACACGCGCACCCTGCGCTGGTGGCTGCAATCTCAAGGCAGGCTGGCAAGCTCATGAGCTGCTACTCCCCGTTCGCAAACGAGGAGCGGGGCAGGCTGCTTGAGCGCCTTACCAATCTTTTCGGCTCGCCCTCGCGCGCCTTTCTCTGCAGCAGCGGCACTGAATCAGTGGAGGCTGCGCTCAAGCTGGCGCGCAAGAAAACCGGCAGGAAAGGGTTTGTTTCGGCAATGAACGCATTCCACGGCCGCTCCTCAGGCGCGCTTTCAGTCACATTCAAGGAAAAATACCGCGCGCCGTTCGAGCCGCTTCTCGGGCCGATCACGCGCACGCGCTTCAATGACATCGAGTCGCTCAAGTCCACAGTCACAAGCGAGACTGCCGCCCTCATACTCGAGCCAATACAGGGGGAAGGCGGGGTGCGGACAGCGCGCGAGGACTACCTGCGCGCAGCGCGCGACATCTGCACTGACAAAGGCGCGCTCCTGATAGCCGACGAAGTGCAGTCAGGCTGCGGCAGGACCGGCAAATTCTTTGCATACAATCACTTCGGCATCTCCCCTGACATAGTGTGCCTTGCAAAAGGCCTGGGCGGGGGCATCCCCATAGGCGCCACCATTGCACGCGAAGAAGTTTGCGCATTCACGCCACTTGAGCACGGCACCACATTCGGGGGCAATCCACTTGCCTGCGCGGCTGCCAACACTGTGCTTGACACCATTGAAAAAGACGGGCTGCTCGAAAAAGTCGCCTCTGACGGGGCATACATGGCGCAAAAGCTCAGCGCATCGCTCTCCTCAAAATCGCAATTCCGCGAAATACGCGGCATGGGGCTTTTCATTGCAGTGGAGCTCAAGGTGCCCTCGAAAGAGCCCCTCGCGCAGCTTGCAGCGCGCGGGGTGCTGGCGCTTCCTGCAGGCGAGCAGGTGATCAGACTGCTTCCGCCTTTCATAATTTCCCGCGATTCGCTTGGCACAGTGGCAGGCACACTCTCCGAGGTAATCTCTTGAAAATGGACAGCGTGGAATTCCTGGAAAGCATAATCAAGGCCAAAAGCCCCTCCCGGCACGAGCAGAAAGTGGCGCAGCTGTGCGCAAATTACCTGAAGCAGTTCCCGTTCGAAAAAGTCTGGATTGATGCCGCAGGCAATGCGGTTGCCGCAAATTACGCGCACAAGAAAGGCGACTCGCCGGACTTGCTGCTCTTCGGGCACATGGACACAATTGCAGACCCCCTTCCCTACAAAAGGGCGGAAGGCAAAATATACGGCAGGGGCGCAGTGGATGCAAAATCCCCGCTGGCAGCGCTTCTCACTGCAGGCGCGGAATGCGCAGGCAGCAATCATTGCAAGATAATGGTGGCAGGCGTCACAGAGGAGGAGATAACCACCTCGAAAGGCACGCGCCACCTTCTCACCTATGCAAAGCCGAAAATGGCAATCAACGGCGAGCCGTCAAGCACCAACGGGATAACCATTGCATACAAGGGAAGGCTGGTGCTGAGCTGCCGCACAAAAGGAAAGGCGCTCCATGCCGGCATGGCATCCGAAAACCCGATCGAGCGCACGTTCGAATTCTACACCAAGGTGCGCTCCGCCTACCCGCAGCGCAGCAAGTTCGACAGCGTGATAATCAACCTCACCAACATCCACGCAGGCTCAAAAGACGCAATCAACGTGGTGCCTGAAAACATGGACTTCATTCTTGATGTGCGCCTGCCGCCCTCGATAAAAAACGCATCGGTGGTGCGCAAATTCAGGAAGCTCGCGCCCCAGGCAGTGAGGGTGAGCGTGCATGAGAGCATAAGCGGGGTGGAAACCGACCCCAACCACCCTCTCTGCCGCGCAATGGTCTTTTCAATGCGCGAAAACGGGCTCGCCCCGCGCTATGTGAAAAAGAGCGGAAGCGCGGACATGAACATCGCCTCGCACGCAGGCATACCAACCATAGCGTACGGGCCGGGCGACTCCTCGCTCGACCACACGCCGGACGAGTTCATACTGCTTTCCGACTACAAAAAGTCAATTTCAGTGCTCAAGGGCGCGATAAAAAGGCTGGGGTCTTCGCTTTAGTTTTAGCCAAGCAGCGACACGGCTTTCTCAACCATCCCGCTTGTGCTTGCGCTCCCGCCTACATCGCGCGTGATTATTTTTTGGGAATAGCACTCCTGCACTGCGCGCGTGAGCTTTTCAGAGGCTTCCTTTTCCCCGATATGCGCAAGCATCATTGCAGCCGAAAGTAGCATGCCTGTTGGGTTGGCGACATTTTTCCCGGCATACTTTGGCGCAGAGCCGTGCACTGGCTCGAAAAGCGCGTGCTTCCCCCCATAATTCCCTGACGGCGCCACTCCCAGCCCGCCCACAAGCGCGGAAGACTCGTCGCTCAGGATATCCCCGAAAAGATTGGTGGTCACTATCACCTGGAATTCCTGCGGCGACTTCACCAGCCTCATTGCAACCGAGTCCACCAGCGCGTCCTCGCACGCAATTTCAGGGTAGCCAGCGGCAACCCCGCGCGCGGCTTCCAGGAAAAGCCCGTCTGTCAGCCGCAGCACATTCGCCTTGTGCACAATTGTCACTTTGGAAAAGCCCTGCCTCTTGGCATATTCAAATGCAAAGCGCGCAATCCTCTCGCTTCCCTTTTTCGTTATCACGCGCGTGGCAAATGCGCTGTCGCCCTCCCTTTTCTCAATGCCGCTGTACATTCCCTCGGTGTTCTCGCGCACTATTGCGAAATTGAGCGCAGGGAACGGGACAGGCACATTGGGAAGCGTGCAAAAAGGGCGCAGGTTCGCATACAGGTCCAGCTCTTTCCTAAGCGCCACAATCGCGCTTTTGTAATTCAAAATATTCGGCGGCGTGGTGACTGCGCAGAAAAGAATGGCATCGCTCTCCTTTGCAGCCTGCACTGTCGCATCAGGAAGCGTTGTGCCTGTTTTCTGGAAAGTGGCAAAGCCAGCCTCCCCGCGCACCCACTCCACCTTTGCAATGGAATCAACCGCCCTGCGCGCATGCGCCATGAGCTCAGGCCCGACGCCGTCCCCTTCAATATAAAGTATTTTCTTCATGCGCCCACCGGCTCCTGCACGCTTTCCAATTCCTCTATCCTGTGCTTTTTCAAGAACTCCAGCAAGCCCCCGTGCTTTTGGAGGGCAAGGAGCATAGGGGAAACTCCAGCTTCTGCGCT
>JAPLWY010000121.1:0-2557 GCA_026396355.1 Microcaldota archaeon | reverse complement strand
AGCAGGCCATTGTTTATGGCATTCCTGTAGAATATCCTTCCAAACGAGGGCGCGATTATCGCCGCCACTCCGCACTCAAGAAGCGCGGTGACCGCGGTTTCGCGCGAGCTTCCGCAGCCAAAGTTCCTGCCAGCCACTATAAAATCCCCTTTCTTCACCTGCCTGGCAAACTCAGGCCTATGCTCAATGAACGCCACTTTGGCAAGCTCCTTCTTATCAGTGGTAATATTGTACCTGCCCGGCGTTATCAAATCAGTGTTTATCGAGTTCCCGAATTTCCATACTTTCATATTTTCACTCGCATTTTTTTTGCATTGAGCCAAACTTCACTGCTTCAAATACTTCCTCGGGTCCGCGATTTTCCCCTCAAGCGCCGAGGCTGCAGCAACTGCAGGCGAGGCAAGGTAAATTTTCGCGCTCGGCGAGCCCATCCTGCCGGTGAAATTCCTATTCGAGGTTGAAACGCAGACATCCTCGTCCCCAAGCACTCCCATATGCCTGCCCAGGCATGCCCCGCAGCCAGGAGGCGAAATGATTGCGCCCATTTTCGAGAATTCCAAAAGGAAGCCATTGAGCAATGCCTGCTCGTAAACCTGCCTGCTTGCAGGGGTCACTATGAATTTCACGCCTTCCTTCACCTTCTTTCCCTTCATTATCCTGTAGGCAACCGTCAAATCCTCAATCCTGCAATTCGTGCACGAGCCCAGGAAAACCTGCGTGATCGGAGTCCCTTCCACCTGCGAAACCGGAACGCCCCTGTCAATGTCCGGCGGAGTGGAAACAGTGGGCTCGGATTTTGAAATGTCCACAGTAATTTCCTGCTCGAATTCAGCATCCGCGTCCGAGCGAAGCTCCTCAAACGGCCTGTGCCTGCCCTGCCTCTCAAGATATGCCTTTGTCTGCGCATCAGCAGGCACAATCCCGGTTTTTGCGCCTATTTCCGCGCACATGTTGCAAAGCGTGAGCCTGGACGGGACGTCAAAATCCGCAATTGCGCTGCCCCCGAATTCCACTGCCTTGTAGTTCGCGCCTTCTGAGGACAAGTCCCTGGCAATCCCGAGTATCACGTCCTTGGGGTAAACGCCAAGCGGCAGCTTGCCTTCCAGGTTTATTCTGATGGTCTGCGGCACCTTCACCCATGCCTTGCCGGTTGCCATTGCAACCGCTGCATCAGTGGAGCCAAAGCCGCAGAACATCGCTCCAATTCCTCCTCCGGTGGGCGTGTGCGAGTCAGCGCCAAGCAAAAAAGTGTTGGGGTAGGTGAATTTCTCAGCCATGAGCTGGTGGCACACCCCATCATAATGGATCCTTATGCCCTGCTCCTTGCAGAATGCGCCTATTTTCCTGTGCATTTCGGCAAACTGCGTGCTTGGCGCGGGAAAGGCATGGTCGAAGAAAACGAATATCTTTTCCGGGTCAAATACGCGCGTCGCAATTTCGCGGAACGGCTCAATCGCCCATGCAGTAGTAGTGTCGTGCGCAAGCACATAATCGACCGAAATCACCGCAGTATCCCCAATCGCAAGCTTCCTTCCAGCATGCGCCGAGAGGATTTTCTGCGCCAGTGTCTGCCCTGCCATGGAATTCACCAATCAATTTTCTGCGTCCAGTCCCTGCTGCTTCCTCCATCAAACATTCTTGGTAGTTTCAAGCACCAGATACGTAGTGGTCTCCTTCACTCCGCTGCAGGCGCGCACAGCCTCCACAATGCCGTTTATCTGGGGCAGGCTGTCGCTTTGCGCAAACACCATCACGTCCAGGTTGCCGGTGAGCTCGTATATCTCCTTCACTCCCTTCACTCCTCGCAGCCGCTCCACTATCGCAGCCGTCTTGACCTTCTCGTCAGTCACCGCGCCAATGAACACAGATATTCCGCTTTCCATGAAAACACCCCTCCTCATTCAAATTGAAAAATCAAACAGGTCCCGCTCCTTTTCCTTGAGCCGCACCAGCGCCTTTTCCACCTGCGCGTCATTCATCCTCATGCCAAGCGAGTCTGAAAGGTAGCGAAGCACATTCTTTCCCGAATAGCCCCCCACCACCAGCCTTCTCTTTTTCCCCACGCTCTCAGGCGAATACGCCTCGTATGACTTGCCCTCGCGCAGCACTGCGGCAAGGTGCGTGCCTCCCTTATGGCGGAACACATTCTGCCCCACAACAGGCGCAAAAGGGTCGGTCGGCAGGCCTGACAGCTTGGAGAACGTTTCCGAGAGCACGGCGAGCTTTTCCACACTTATGTCCTTTCTCTGGCTGTAAAGCACCTGCAGCGCGATTGCGACTTCGGCGATTTTGGGTATTCCAGCCCTCTCGCCGGCTCCGTTTATAGCGGCGTGTATGCAGTCAGCGCCTGCCTCTATCCCTGCAAGCGAGTTTGCAAGCGCAAGCCCCAAGTCATTGTGGCAGTGCAGGTCAATGCCTGCCTTAGTCGCAGCCCGCACCTCGCTTATCACTGAAAACATGAGCGCCGGGGTCATTATGCCCACAGTGTCAGTTATGGAAATCCAGTCCGCCCCTGCCTTGCTCACTGCGCGCACCATGTCCAGAAGATAGCCACGGT
>JAPLWY010000099.1:6524-12861 GCA_026396355.1 Microcaldota archaeon | reverse complement strand
GGTTTTGGCGAAAGATGTTCATTTTCTTCCGAAGATGCTTTTTAAAACTACCGTGTCTTCCCGTCCTGGGCCCACTCCGACCAGGTAAATCGGCACGCCGACCTCCTCTGAAACGAATTTCAGGTAGGCCTGCGCCTCTTTGGAGAGCGACTTGAAGCCGTTCCTTGCGCACTCGTGCCATTTGTCATCGCCAACATCATCCCAGCCTGCAAATGCCTGGTAGATTGGCTTGCAGCGCGCGATGTCAGTGTAGTTTGCAGGAGGGGTGAGGAGCTTTTTCCCGTCAAGCTCGTAATGAGTGCATACCATCACTTTTTGAACGCCGGAAAGAGTGTCCAATCTCGTGAATGCCAAGCCAGTCAAGCCATTCACCTGCGCTGCGTAGCGAAGGGTGGGAAGGTCAAGCCAGCCTATGCGCCTGGGCCTGCCAGTAGTCGTTCCGTATTCGCCTCCCTTGTCGCGTATGAATTTTGCAACATCATCATCTATTTCTGTTGGGAGCGGCCCGCTTCCCACCCGGCTGGTGTAAACTTTCACTACCCCGACCACTTCATCAATTGCGGTGGGACCAATGCCTGAGCCTGTGCAGGCGCCGCCAGCCGAAGTATTGGAGGAGGTTCCGAATGGGTACATGCCGTGGTCAATGTCAAGCATGGTGGCTTGCGCGCCTTCAAAGAGCACTTTTTTCTTTTTTGCAAGAGCGTCTGAGAGTATGTCGCCTGTTTCTGTTACAAATGGCGCAAGCTTTTTCGCGTATGCGCTGTAAAGGGAGTGAATTTCATCCTCGCTTTGGAGGAAGTCAACGCCATAAACATCCTTGAGAAGCTTTACCTTCAAGGTATGCATGGTGTGGAGCTTTTCGCGGAAAAGGGCAGGCTGCAACAGTTCGCCTACGCGAATTCCGAAGCGAGCTGCCTTGTCTGAGTAGCAGGGGCCGATTCCGCGCTTGGTGGTGCCTGCTGCAAGCGCGCCTTTCTTGCCTTCCTCTGCGCCGTCAAGCGCTATATGGTAAGGCATTACCAGGTGGGTGCGGGGTGAAATCTTTATGTTGGGCTTTATGCCTACAGCGTCAAGCTGGGCAAGCTCCTCGAAGAATTTCTTTGGCTCCAGCACCACGCCATTGCCGATTATGTTAATTTTCTCAGGGTAAAGGACGCCTGAGGGAAGGTGGTGGAAGGCGAATTTCTTTCCTCCTGAGACTATGGTGTGGCCTGCGTTTGCGCCTCCGCAGAAGCGCACTACGATATCTGCCTGGGCTGCGTAGTAGTCCACTACCTTGCCTTTTCCTTCATCGCCCCATTGGCTTCCGACAACTATTGCAAATGTCATCAAATCACCGTTTGACTACCCACACCATTTCCTGCTTGGATGATACCAGCCTCTCTTTTTTAAACCCGCCGAAAACCTGCCAGCTGGAAAAGCCTGCGAGACGGAGAAGAAGCTCGAATTCGCGCTTGTAGATGAATGCTATTTTGACTGTGTATGATGAGATTTTCTTGTTGTTTTTTATCGCCCAGTAGCAGGACTTGACAATTTGCTCGGTTTCATCAGAAAAAACGCTGAAGTCTTTTCTCATAAAGCCGCCTTTCTTGAACCTGACTATTTCGCGCCCGTAGTCATTCACCATTACATTGTGAGAGGGATAGAAGAAATTGAGAATGAGCTTTCCGCCTGGAGCCAGGTGGCGGCGGAAACACTTGAGAGAGGAGATTTGGTCTTGGAAAGTGAGGTTGTGCAGGAACGCGCGGAATGGAACAATAATAAGCGCAAACCTCTGGCTCATCTTGAAATTGCGCATGTCAGCAAGCTTGCTTTTGGGAGAAAGACCGGCAGATGCGGCTTTTTTTTCAAGTACTTTGAGCATTCCGCGCGAAATGTCGATTCCATACACGTCTATTCCTGCTGCCAGCAGGGGAAGGTAAACTCGGCCTGTGCCGCAGCCCACTTCAAGCACCTTTCCGCGCGCTTTCTTTGCCTCGCGCAGGTAAAAGCTGGTGTCGCCCATGAATTCCACTGGGCAGCTGTCGTCATAGATTTTTGCAGCTTTGTCAAACTCAGCCATCCACTCACCATTCAATTTTCCTTATCTTTCCCTTCTCGCTTTCGTGTATCTGCTGCTCTGCGAGCTTTTTGCAGACTGAAAGAGCCTCTTTCACGCCCTCGCGCGCGCCTGTGGCGCCTGCTGCGCACTCATGCCCGCCGCTGCTGCCATCCATTGCGCGCGCAGCCTCTGCCATTATTTCAGGAAGCCGCACCCTGCCGCGCATGCTTTCCCTCATGCGCGAGGAAATCCTGCCGCCCTCTTTGTCCGCAGACAAAGGGGCACCATCGTGCGAAGCACGATGGCTGTCTTCGCAGGAACAGCCCACAAATGCAATGTCTGCGCCAAGCGAGAGCAGCATGTCTGCAAAATGCGCCTCGTGAGATTTTGCAATTGCAACTGCCACTATGTGCTCGCCAATCCTCTCGGCAAATACTGACTGGCAGGAGCGCAGGGATTCGATTCGCTCGCCAAGTGTTTCTGGCGCATGGGAGAGGGCAAGTATTTGGGAGTAAGAAAGGCCTGAGAGGGGAATCAGCTTGGAAACCGCAGTGAATGTCTGGCTGCTTGCGTTCTTGAAGTCAGCGCTGTCCGAAATTATTCCGCAAAGAAGGGCAATGCAGGAGATTTTGTCCTTTGGCTTAAGGAGGAAGAAGAGCATTTCGCAGGTGGATGAGGCTGAGGGGTCGGAAATCCTGCGCTTGGCAGGCAATTCATTCCCTGCGCGCGCGTGGTGGTCAATTAAGAGGTCTGGCTCAATGCCCGCAAGGTGAGTGAGCATGGAGGGAGAGGAGGAGTCAAGAACTACTATGAAGTCATCCTTCTTGCGCGCGATTTCAGAAAAAAGAGTGGTTTTTGCTCCTGAAATCTCGAAAAGCTTGCGCGCGGAAGAGGAGGGCTTGTCGGGTGGGGCAATTATCGCCTTTGCGCCAAGGAAGCGGGAAAGCGCGATTGCCGCGCCAGCCGCGTCGGAATCGCCTTGCGAGTGGAAGGTTATCAGCACGCGCCTTGCCTTTATTGCAGGAAATGCCCTTGCAGCCATATGCTCCCCGCTAAGGCAAGTGGGATGAAATTTATATATGCGTGCCAAAACCGCGAGGCTGGCGCTTTTGAAATGCTGGGCAGCGCGCTTACTGCCTTGAAAGCTTGTTCTCCTTCAGCGCTTTTTCAAGAACTGCGCGCAATTCAGTGAAGCGCGGCTTGATTTTTGCCTCCTGCTTTTCAAAAACAGACAGGCGCATCTCAAGAAGCTCTATCCTGTCCTTCAAATCTGCAACTGCGTCGGTTTTGGAAGCCTCTATAAGAAGAGGACCCATGGAGCGGTAAATAGTGCCTTTTTCAGACTTGCCAAGCTCTTCCTGCGCCATCTTTATCTCTTCAAGCTGGAGCGTGAACTGCTGGCGCTGTGCAGAGAGCATCTGGAGCTGGCGCTGCAGGTCCTGGAACTCTGAAAGTTGCTGCTGGAGTGCGTCTGCGTCACGAAGCGGTTCTGCCATAAGGATTACCTCCCTTTACTCACTTGTTTTTTCATCAACAGATTTAATAATGTGCATCAGGCGCAGGTAGGAATTGAGCGAGGCGCGGAGAGAGACCAAGTCGTCAGCCACCACCTCAATGACCACGGTTTTGCCAGCCATTCGCACGCGCGAGTGGCCGCGGTGCGAGAATTCTGATTCTGAGAGAAGCGCGTCATAGGCTGCTTTTGAAGAGGAAAGCGTGGGAAAAGTGAGGGAAAGCGACGCTTTTCCTGAGGGGGATTCGGCGTTTTTTGCCTGTGTTTTTCCTGCCATTTCAAACACCAATCACTAATTTTGCCTTTCTAGAGGCAAAGGACAGCTTGCTTTTGCCTGCTGTCACTTTTACGGGAAGCTCTTCGCAGTCTGCTTCAGGGAATTCGCCCAGAAGTTCGGTGAGCGCACGTGAATTTGCGCCTGAAATCTTCACTTCTCCAATTGGCTTTGCTTTTTTGTCCCCTGAAAAATTGAAACTTGAAACTTGGAGTTTGGGAGAAAGCCTGGAAGCGCTGGAAGGAAGAACTGCGATGAAAGAAATGCACGAGGGCTTGCCTTGCTCCTGGCAGACTTCGCACACCCTTTCCCTTCCTTCGCCTCTTGCAAGCGAAATAATCCTGGAAAGGGAGCGCTTTCCCCTGCCAATGTATTTGGAGCAGGGAAGGACAGACGAAAGCGCGCGCGCAAGCGCAACCGAGGCGCTTGCTGGCGACTTTGAGGTGGTTATGAGCACCCCATCACTCTAGTCGGTCGACACTTCGCGCGCCACCGGCTCGCGTATCTTGTAGATAACGCGGTTTGCGCAGTAGGGGCAGCGGGTCGTCTTTGCTTCCAGGTTCTCGATCCTTTTCTTGCATTTCGGGCAGGCATACATAGAAATTACCTCTTTTTGTACTCTTCAATCAGCCTTGCCGCAACCTCGCCCGGGGGCGTGGAAAGCGAATAGGTTCCGCCGGCAAAAGCGGCGCCGCAGGATTTGCACACCCAAAGCGAGTTGCCTTGTCTCTTTATTTTTTTCTTCCCGCATTTTGCACAGGTAAAGAGGGACTGGCGCACCCTGTCCACCTTGTCTGCACGCTTGCGAAGTTCTGCTCCGGACCTTACTTTTTTGTTAGACATTCAAACCACCAATAATCGCAATCAGTCGAGGAGGGCGCGAAGATCCTTGCCCTTCTCAAGAGATATGTCGAATAAATCCAGTATATCCTTTTCCGAGAACGTGCCCCAGCCTCCCTTCTGCGCTGCGCAGAGCCGGTCAGGCGTGGTCGCAAGCGTGAGCCTGCAGTCCATTCCCTTTTCCTCGTCAAGGGAGGGGTCGAGGAAAATCTTGTCTGCAAGCTTGCCGAATGTGCAAGTCACCACTTTTTCCTTGAGGGGCAAATTGCCAGTGTATTCGCCGCGAATAATCTTGCCGTTCTCTATCTTTGGCATCCTTGCCGAGAGAAGCGCGCTCATGCCTGCAAGCGCTGAGCAGTCTATGAGGTTGCCGTCATGGTCAAGGATGTACAAGTCCAGGTAAACTGCAAGCACTTTTCCCTCCTCTATGAAAAAGGAGTTGAGGTCCATTGTGTTGGAGCTTCTGATGCCGCGGTCCACCACGCGCGCAAGCTCGATTGCCTCTGCGCTGGGCGGGCCGGTCTCGAACAGGTGCGAGGCAAGCGGGAGAAGGTCTGCCGAGGTTGAGAAAACCCCCTCGGTCGGCCTGTCTGCAAACGGGGTGGCGATGTCGAACTTTACTCCAGCCATCACCTGGCTCTTGCCTATTGAGACAAGCGCCGAGCCCTCTGCATTCTGGAGAATGCCCTTTTGCACCGTAGTCTTGCGGTATTCGTACATTTCGCGCCTGTCTGCCCTCTTGCCGGCTTGCAATAGCACGCCAAGCGCGTCGCGTTTTATTTCGTTAAGTGATTCCACAATTTTCACCCTTTAATCCTTCTTGATCGTGAGGAAGCGCTCTTCCTTTGGCTCGGCGTAGACTTTGCTTATCGCCTCGACCTGGATGGCGCGTATCTTGTCCGCTGCGCCCCTGGCGAATACGAACGCCTCCTCAAGCTCTGCTTTTGTGAGGAGCCCGTCCATCTGGTAAAGCAGTATTTCGCCTGTGCGCGGGGAGTAGGCAATCGGCATGTCTGATTCGCCGAAGTTGTCCTCTTCCTTGCCAGGGTCAACCGCCATCTTGCCGTCAATCTTGCAGACTGCGACAGCGCAGGGCATGTCCTTCATTGGAATGCCTGCGTCAGCGAGCGCGACTGCCGCTGCTGTAACCGCAGCGCACCTTGTGCCGCCGTCGGACTGCAGTATTTCCACGAATATGTCAATTTGCGTCTTGGGGAAGTTCTCGGAGATTATCACGTTCTCGAACACTTCCTTTATGACTTTTGAAAGCTCCTTGCTCCTGCGCGAGGGCCCGCTCCTGCCGTGCTCCTCCATTCCGGAGAACGGCGCCATGTTGTAGCGGCAGCGCACCACTGCGCGGTAAAGCGACTGGTCGTGCCTGGGGATGCATTCGCGCGGACCGTACACTCCGGCAAGGATCTTGTTCTTGCCCCATTCAATGTACGCCGAGCCGTCTGCATCGTTGAGCACGCGGCTGACTATTTTTATGCTGCGGAGCTCGTCCGCCTTCCTGCCGTCAATCCTCTTGCCATTGGCAAAAAGAACCGGCTTGTCCTTTGCTGATCCCATCAAATCACCAAAAATTATTGCTTGTGCGACTTCAGGAAAGCCGCCACCCTGTCGGTTAGCCCGTGCGTGTGCGCCTGGGACTCGATCATCCTAATTGCCT
>JAPLWY010000099.1:0-6484 GCA_026396355.1 Microcaldota archaeon | reverse complement strand
TGGGTTGCAGACTGCATTGTCTCGATCATGGAGTTTTTCTTGCCGATTATGCGGGGCACCTTCACCGAGGAAACCTTAGTCAGGTTCCCGGTTGGGAGCTTTTTCGCATCCCCAAGCTCGATGCTTTTCACTTCGTCCACTTTGATTATGCGCGCGACTATGGCATCGCCCATCTCATACCTCTCGCGTATTTCGCGCGAGGAGAGGAATGCCGTGTACGGGCAGTTTATGTCCACGCTGTAGCCTGAGAAGCGCACCTCGCTCACTATGCCCACTATTATGTCGTCAGGCAATGGCTCGTAGGGCCCTTCGAGGGGCACCAGCTTGCCTTCCGAGAAAAGTCCCACCACTGTGGAGTAGGTTTTTCCGTTGTCAATGTAGGCATAAGCAATGCGCTCGGGCCGCTCGCAGATCATCTCGCCCGGGAACACTATCCTGCTTTCCTTGTCCATCAAATCACTCCTGGAATTTCAAACGTCAAATGCGATTCCTGAATCATTATTTCAGCGTCCGCCATTTCATCTTTACTTCGTCACTCATTACTTCAGCATCTTGGTTTCCGCGCTCCCTGCTGTTGCGCGGTTGAGCTTCTCGTAGAACTCCCCCTGCATGCCTGCAGGCATCTCATGAACCGTTATCAGGCTCCCGTCTCGCGCCCATTCCTCCTTTTGCAGCCCATAGCCCTTGAGCATTCCGAACACGCGCTGCGCGTACTGCGGCGGAATCCTCACCGCCACCCGTATCTGCTCGAACTTCATCGGTATTATGGGGCGCATTGCCTTGATGACATCTTCCATCTGCGCTGCAGCGTCCTTGAACCCGTCAATATGCACGCGCGACTGCTCAAGCGCCTGCTCCAGGCGCATCATGGTGTGCGGCGCGCCAGTGCGCGGGTCAATGCACTCGCGCGCAAGCGAGGCGAGAATCTGCTTTTTCTTCTCGTCGAGCAGCTTCCTTTTCTGCTCGGTCGTCAGCTGGATGTCCCCGTTCTTCACTATGCGCTCGGCAATCACGAACACGTCGGTCGTTCCAAACGCCTTTTGGAGCGCGGAGGAGGTGTGGCGCTCGCCCTTGCGGAAGTTCTTGAATATTTCCTCTATTGTGAGCACATTGTTGAGCTCTTTTTTCTGCCCGATCCTGTATTGGTAGGCCAAATCAGGGTCGACAAGGACCTCAAAGCGATCGCCTGAAATGTCCATGTGCGCGGTTATTGACTTTTCAATGCTTGTCATGCATACGCCTTACTTGAGGTATTTCTCGACCTCGGACTGCGAAAGCACGCTGAATTCCTTTTTCTTCATGGTGACAACTGCAATTTCGAGCGTTTCTGGCTTGATTTGCAGGTCGCCGGACTTCTTGAGTGCCTTTATCGCAAGCGCGATTGCCTCGTCCTGGGACATGTTCATCTTGTATTCCTTCTCGAAGAATTCCTCGACTTCCTTCTTGCCAGAGCCTATTGCATCGGCAAGGTAGCCGGTGAGCGCGCCTGAGGGCTCTGCCTCGAACAGACGGGGCTCTGAGTCCACGCCAGCAACCAGGAGAGAGACGCCGAACGGGCGAATGCCTCCGTATTGGGTGTAGACCTGCATGAGGTCGCAAAGCTCCTTTGAGATTGCCTCAACGGACGCCGGCTCTGCGTAAGCGAGCGTGTGGCGCTGGGATTCCATGCGCGCAAGGTCGACCAAGCGCCTTGCGTCTGCAATCAGTCCTGATGCTGTTGCTGCGATGTGCTTGTCGATTTCGAATACCTTTTTCATTGATTCAGGGACGAGAAGGCGGGAGTTTGCGTTCTTGTACGAGACAAGGAGCACTCCGCCGTCGAAAATCATGCCGATTGCGGTCGCCCCGCGCTTGACGGCTTCCTTGGCGTATTCCACCTGGAAAAGCCTGCCGTCTGGCGAGAATACCGTTATCGCGCGGTCATATGCCTGCTGTGCCGGAGGGTACATAGGGTTCACCTCAGAGTTTATGCAGTATCAGGTTGCTCCTGATTTCAGCGTTTAGAAGACAGAATTAGTCTCCTTTTTTGTTTCGATTACGCCTCTATTGAATGGGAGAGGGTTTATAATCCTAACCCAGAAGCCGGCTTTGCGCATAAATTAGCGGTTTTTATGAATCGGCCAGCCGCCAGTGAAGAAGCTCTACTTTTTTTGGGGCATGTGCTTGATGTTTTGTGAATAGTCGACTTTGACTTGGCTGCCCGTAGGAGCCTGGCTGATGTCGCCGTAATACTGCGTGGCGCGCGACTGGTCCAGTTTCAATTCTGCCGCTTTTTGCTTGCCCAATTTCAGCATCCAGGCCGCCATCCCTGGGTTTCCAATCTTTTGATTGCATTCTGGTGCTCGCCAGTGATAGAATAAACGTTGCCGATGTTTATCAGCGCGTCGGTGCATTTGGAATCTTTTGCAAAAGCCTGCTTGTAGCTGGCAATGGCATTTGCATAGTCTTTATTGCCATAGTAAGCATTTCCCTTGCCAATATGAGACAGGCTGCTGCATGGGCTGTTCCCCCAAAGCTCAATCGCCTTGTCAAACGCTTTTATCGCCCCGGAATAATCCTCCTTGGCAAGCAGGGCATATCCTTTGTTCTCATACCCGATATTGACCATTATTTTCGGGTTGGAAGTGACCAGGATTACGTTGTCGCCGTATTTTTTCTTGAGATTTTCGAACTTGCAGGGGGCATCGGCAAGTATGTCGTATACGTAATTCCCGACCTTGGCAACCATGTGCTGCTGCCTGCCGTTCTGGCTTCGGATTATTACGTATTCGGCAGGCATCCCCATTTCCCTTGCCGCATCGGATACCAGCGCTGAGAAATTCGTGCACGCCCCACCCCGCAGGTCAATGAATGTTGACATCAGCCCGTAGCTGTTGGTTATCCTGTCAATGCCCATTCCCAAGATAACTTCTGAAATCCCCTTCATGAACCTGTCGGGCTGGCTGGGCTTTATTTTCAAGTCGTTCTTGAGGATATCCACTATCGAATCCACCAGTCCGCGGTAGCAGTCGGCATACTTTTTCGCGCTTGCCATGGATTCTTCTTCGATGTATATCCGTTCAACAGTGGAACGGACGGCATTCGGTTTCCAGGTGGCGGTTGATTTCGCCTTCTCTTTGCTGATGATGGTTTCTTTAGCGGTTTCCTGGCCCTTGAATTGGCCAGATGGCTTATTTTGCGCTTGCCCTTCCGTTGACCAGAGCAAAACCGTGGTTGCCGCCAAGCCTGCCAATGCCAGTTTGGCCTTGTGCTTCACTTGAATCCACCCATCAATTAGTGCCTGTCACTTTCCTGTTTTGCGTGACTGGAACCTGAGGCTGTTCTACGAGATTAGGGTATTTCTTCTTTATTTCCGCAGGAGTTAAAGACTCGCCAAGTAGGGGTTTGATACTTGTATTGGCCCCAGCAGCAGTTCCCTTCTGACCTGAGACTGGAGTGAGCATCACATATTCTATATTATTTGAGTTTCGATAGTCTTTCCCATCCTTGGACGTAGGACTTAGGCTGGCAGCCATGATTGTTGTCTCCTTCAACTGTTTCTCTTCAACAAGTTTGATGTACGTATTGACATCGGTTTGAACTTTATCTGATTTATATTCAGCTTCTGACCTGATTTTTTGTGCCTTGCTAGCCTGAACTTGCGCCAGAGGACCCGAGAAAGATAGGGCGTTCGCCCCCAACCTTTGATTTTCTGCGCAAACATTGCCAGCATCATTGTTGACTTTAGTAACGGCGGTTTTATACGCTTCAATCGCCTCAGGAGTTATCCCTGACGCTATCAACGATTTTTCAAGCTTGGCAATATCGGCACTGAGTTTGTTGAGCTCAGCGGCGAGTGGACCAGTTACTTTGAGAACAGACACTTCTTTGGGCGCAGTATAAAACACTGGGTCAGCCTTATAGTCAATATAACGGACGTCGTCTCCTGGCATGTTTCCACCTCATCTGCGTTTCTCATCATTCAATTTGCATACTTCGTTATTCAGTTTGTTTATTTAATTCTGTTTAAAACAGTATATATTGCTTTGTGTTTAGTTGTCAATTCGTGGTTATTCTTGAGCGCTTTTTTCAGGTTCCCTCCGATTGCGCACTTGTGAATATAAAACGGCACACGCGCCAGCATCCTTTTCATCAACCTCCAAAAGCTAGCGCCGCCATCACAAACCTTTATAACCACATCCGATATAAATATACCACATCAAGGGCAGAAAGTGATAACATGAACAGGATGTCGCTCCCATCGTCTGCTTCTCCGCTTGCCAGCACGCTGCCTCGGCGCAGCGCAAGGCGCTTTTTCAAGAAAGCCGTTTTTTGCGCAAAAATAGCCGTTTCGGTTGCGGCATTCGGATGGCTCGCTTTTCAGCCCCTCGTTTCCCCTGCGCAGGGAAAGCTGCAGCAGAAATATGCCACCAGCCCCCTGCTTGCCTCAGCAAGCAAAGACAAAACAGCCTCATTTTCCGAAGCGCAGAAGAACTCGAATGCAAATCAGGTGAAATACGACAACACGCACCCTTACGCCGGTGTCAGGCGCATATTAATTGAACTTGACAGCAAGCCGGAAGAGGCGCAGCAGCTCGCGCACAAGTATGCCGCAAGCGTTGATTCGATCGCGTCCGTCCTTCGGGACAGCCTCAAGCTCGGGCCGCAGGAAGAAGCCAAGACCGGGCAGGCGCTGGTTGATATCCTTTATCATAAAGTAAAGCTTTCGAACGCAGACACCACCCTTGCAGCCTCGGAACTGCTCAATCTTTACAATTGCGAGCGGCTCTCGATGAAAGCGCGGGACATATTGATGGCAGTCGGCATATTCTCCGAATTGGTTGCTGTGGAAGACAAGTATGCCACTCAAGTCAGCAACAGGGCCAGCGAGCAGACAATAGGGCACATGTTTGCCAGGACGCAGCATTTTATCGTCGATTGCGTCAAGGACACGGTCTATGCAAAGGAGAACCTCCTCAAAAATTACCGCATTGAATACAGCAGCTTCTCAGATGCCAACTCGCTGCAATACAGCACATATCTTTCCCTCGGCAACTGCATGGCAATATGGGGAAAGCACGATTCCGCCCTGATTTATTATGAAAAAGCCGCCAGGCTCGCACCAGGCGTTCCGTTCATCTTCTATAATATGGGCAAGGAATATTCCGAAGCCTTGGAATTGGAAAAGTCGGTTGACGCCTATGACAAGGTGATAAAAATCGACCCGTTGTTCTCAAAGGGCTTTGTCCCCATCATTCGCGGAGTGGTCTACTCTTATTACATTTATTACATGGAAAACCCGAGCCAATCCAATAAGTAAGATGAACAGGAAAAGGGAAAATGCTGGCTATTGCTGCGCTAACACCTTGGCATTGAGTGTGTTTCTTATCGGGTTATTGTCTGCCCCTGTTTGTTAGCCGGGCTTGATTGAGTCGTTGCTATGTTCACGATCACAGGAGACAGGCTTGACTGATTCACATTCGTGTCCTTAACCAGCATTGTCAATCCGGCTTGCGTAAGCGGGTATGCCGCCGCGGTTGTTGCTGTCGGCTTTTGCGGATTGAACCCGACAGTGATATCTATCCCTGTCGCACGGTCGATAATTCCTTTGGGAAATTTAAAGTCCTTATTTTGCGCGGCTTTGTTGATCTGGCAGTATTCATTGAAAGTGACCACATACGCTTTGCCGGTTTTGTTGTTTATTGCAAGATATTGCTGGTCGTATTTTTCCTTGCTTGGAAGCTGGCCGACCAGTGGCACGCGTTCGCCAGTGCTTGTTAAAACTGTAATTTCCTTCATCTGATCCAGCTGCTCAGGACTTATCTTCGCGCCAAGCGAGTAGTTGAAAACATATTTGGTATCTTTTCCGGTGCCAGTGATTCCTGCCTGCAATGGGCTGTTTGTTGTGAAGCTGGATATCGCAGGCGATTTTGTACCGCCGGCAGCATCAATCACTTCTTGATAGGCAGCCTGCTTCACTTTTCTCGTTGATGTTTGAGATTTTAACGTTTCCTGGTAATTTGCAAGAGCGTTATTGAAGTCCTTTGGCTTTTTTACCTGTGAGATATCGACAATCGTGACCTTGGTCTGTTCGTTGGGAAGACTGCTGTTGTCAATCACAACATATGACGGCTTCGGCCCGAATGCATTGCTTGTCATCTGATATACGAACATTTTACCACCCTCTGATACTGTTTCTCTTCGACTGGCGGTGCTTCCGAAAGCCAACCGTGTATTATGTTACTCATGTGAAATTTATATGGATTTGGTTGACGGACATTAAGAGAATGGAAACGGCTGAGGCGCCTTATGCGCAAAACTGCGCATCGCCTGTCTTTTTTCGCCTGGCTCACCCGATTTTAGTTGAGATGATCCCGACAACCGTGCGATTAGGGTAAGTTGACGGGTCCTCGGTGTTCCGGTAGAATAGCCACAGCCTGCCTGTGAATTCTTCGCCTATCTGGTACGTGTGCGATGTGCCATCGGCCTGGTAGCAGATTGCCGA
>JAPLWY010000019.1 GCA_026396355.1 Microcaldota archaeon | reverse complement strand
TGCAAGGTGCGGATTGGGGCGTGCAGTTCTCGGTGACGCAGGCCGGGGCGCTGCGGTTTGCCAATGTCTCGAAGGGCAAGGGCAACTATCCGCTTTACATGTTTTTGGACAGGCCCATCGACTCGGTACTCGTGGTTTCTGAAAAGGAGCTGATGACGCATGCCAAGCAGCGTGTAGCGCCGGTCTCGAAATCGCGCGCGCTTGAGCTTGCGCGCCTTGCGCTCCGCCTTGAAGGGGACGACATACGCGTTTATTTGGAGGAGGACCTGGCAAAGAATTTCAGCTTAACCCCCGCCACCAACAGGACACGCGCGATTGTGACTGCTGGAAGCCCGCTTTCGGCGAACCTTACGCGCGCTGGCTTTGTGGTGGTGGAGAAAAGCGAGGTGGATATGACGCCTGAATATTCCATTTCCGCAGACTCTCCGCTGTCAGACGCGGTTTCCACCTGGAAATCGGTCGGGCTGATGTCCGCGCCCAGGCTGGCGCCGTCAGTGACTGACGGGATACCGAATTATTCATATACAGTAAACGGGCCTGCCGAAGGCGCCACGCTTTCCGAGAAAACGGCCGATGCCGCGAAAAAGGAGCGCGAGCTGGAGTCGCTCCTCAAGGGAGGCGCATTGCCAGTCCAGATAACAATCGGAAGCAAGATGATAATCCCTGCCCCGCTTGGCGCGGAGTTTCTGAGGCTGAGCCTGATTGGCATGCTGTTTGCGCTCATCTCGATTGCGCTCATGGTGGCGATACGCTACAGGCACCCGCAGATCATCCTGCCCATGATTGCGATAAGCCTTGCCGAGCTCATCATACTGATGGCGATATTGGGCTCGTTCACAATCGACCTTGCCGGAATGGCAGGAATATTGGCTGCAATCGGAGTTGGCGTGGACTCGCAGATTGTGGTGACAGACGAGCTTCTCAAGAAGGAGGAGAGCGCGCACAAGAGGCTGGAAAAGGCATTCAGCATCATCACCACCTCGGTGACAGTTGCAGTGGTTGCAATGCTTCCATTGCTTTTGTTCTCCGGCTTGGTGGAAGTGATAGGGTTTGCCACCGCCACAGTGCTGGGCTCGCTTCTGGGGCTGTTCATCTCAAGGCCGGCTTACGGCGCGATTGCGGAAAGGCTGTTCGAGAACGAATAGGCGGGGCTAGCCTTCGTCTTTTTATACTTTTTGCCACAGATGATTAGCATGCATAAAAGCGGATTCGCGAGAGTGAAGCGCGCAATAAACTCCGAAGACTCACGAATAGTGAGAACGCTTGGCTTTTACCACGAGATAACGAAGGTTGGGACGCGGGGCTTTGCAAGCAGATATGAGGTGCTGCAAGCAGCCGAAAAGGCGGTGAGCGTTGCGCGCGAGGAAGGCGTGCAGGACATTGCAGAATCAGTCAAGGCCTCGAGAGCAGCGAATAGGAAGGAGACGCTGAGGGAAATTATTGCAGGGGGCGCCACTGTGGCACTTTGCTTCGCATATGCGATGATTGACAGGCATGGGGCAAGCGCAGGCAAGGAAATCGGCGCCTGGCTGGGAGAGGCAACTGTGATTGCCAGCGCGATGTATGTGATGTTTGAAGAGGCTTTCGTGAGGCCAGGCATAAGGAAGTGCGCAAAAGTGCTTGCTGAATTGCAGGGGCTGGAAAAAAGGCTGGCGGAAAAATGGTAGCTTGCCCTTAACGGGCTTTCCCCTTCTTTTTCTTTCCCGCGGGTTTTGGTTTTTCTGCAGGCTCATGCTTTTTTTGCCGCTTGCTTTCCTTGGCCCGCTCTTCCCTGAATTTTTCCACGAGGAATGAGACTAATCCGTTTAGCATGGGCAATATGTAGAAGGGCAGCACTATTCCAATTATCGCGCCTGTGAGCAATCTGAGGAAATTGCTGCTTTCCCTCAGCCCCACAAGCTGCGTGGTGCCGTCTATTGCAATCGGCACTGCCGCTGCCACCAGCAGCCATTTGTTGGGCCAGTCCTCGCTGTCAATTTTCCAGAAGAGCGGAAGAAGCAGCGCGCCAATCAGCATGCCAAGGTAAATCGCAGTGTCGCGCGCGCACACCGGGAATTTGTAGCCTGTCTTGTCCGGGTAAATTACTTCGGTTGATTTGGTGTAGGAATCTGCGCCCTGGGGCAGGCAGTCGTCAATGGAATAGCTGCCGTCTGCGTTTGACACGAACAGGCAAAGCGAGCGGGAGGTGAGCTGGTGGCAGGTCGGGGCGAACGCCGCGTAAAGATAGGGTGCGCTGGCATTCCCGACTGATGCCAGGTAAGGAACAATGAAAACAAGCAAGTTGAGCGCGAGCAATAGGAGCACGAATGCTGCATAAGTTGCGGTTTGACGGCGCATGAACCGATTCCTATCCTCATGCTTTTAAAGGTGATTCGCAGGAAATTGGAACAGATGGGCTCGTAGCTCAGCTTGGATAGAGCGACACTCTCCTATCCCTAGGGGGCGTAGTATTGTGGAAGAGAATTTTCTTTTTCCGCGAATGTGCGGAGAAAGGTGAAGGTCGTGAGTTCAAATCTCACCGGGCCCGCTCCATTTTCCCTAGCGTGCCCGATGTTTCGCCTTGCCCGTTTTTTATTCCCGCAATAGTTTAATTTAAATACTAAAAGCGAGAATTGAGCGCATGGTTTCGAAATTAGCCCAGCTTTTCGTCGATGGCGTCAAAAACACCTGCCAAGGCGAAGTAGCCATACTTTTTTCAGGCGGGATAGACTCGTCGGCGATTGGTATACCAATCCTCTTCTGATTACCGCAGGAGTGGAGGGAAGCTCGGATTTGGAGGCTGCAAAAAAAGTCGCTGCCGAGCTTGGGCTTCCGCATAAAACAGTCGTGCTTACTGAGCAGGAGATAATTTCAGTTTATAAGAAATGCTACAAGATAAGGAGAGGGCAGCTGAACAAGGTCGAGCTGATGGTCCCTGTCTTCTCGTGCTGCCGCGAGGCTGCGCGCGCAGGCAAGTGGAGAGTGCTTTCAGGCACTGGCGCGGAAGAATTGTTCATCGGCTATGACAGGTTTTTCAAGCACAAGGGAAAGAGGCTGGAAAAGCTTTTGAAGAAAGAGATAGATGAATTGCCTGCCGGCGACTGCGAATCGCAGGAATTGGTGGCAAGGAATTTCGGCATGAGGATGGGATTCCCGTTTTTGCACCCGCAGCTGGTGGAAGCTATTCTCGACCTGTCTTTGTCCGAAAGATTGGGAACGCGGGATAGCAAAAAGCCGCTTATGAGGAAAATAGCAACTGAATTGGGAGTCCCGAAAGACGCGGTTGACCGGAAGAAAAAGGCAATGCAGTACGGAAGCGGAGTGCACAAGATACTTCTCAAGAACATAAAGCAGATAGAGGAAGAGCTTGCAATAAGGGAAGAATTGAAAAAAAGAAAAAGAGAGCAGGCATTTGCGCGCAGGCCCCAGAGAAAGCCGTATGGGCGCTAGCCTGAATGAGTCCGGGTGCGGATCAGGTGTCTTCCCTTTCCAATCCATCCTCCTCCTTGCAAAGCGCGCGCCATACAGTCATGTGGGAAACAGCCATTGCGTCGGCTATCACCCTCACTGGCAGGCACTCCTCGAAGTAAAGCTTTTGCACCTGGTCGATCTGCTCCTCGGTTAGGGCGCGTGGCCGTCCTGCAGGCATGCCATCACCCCGCAAGCGCCCATTCGGTGATGAGCATTCCGCCTTCAAGCGCCATCGTGATTGCGGCTTGCGCCACAACGTCAATATTCTTCATCCAAACACCCCTGTTCGCTGTCACATGCGTGTTTGAAACCAGACGCGCGGTAGTGAAAAGAAGCTCCGCTTAGGTGGTTTCTTCAGGGGGCACCCGCAATTTGCCAAAGTCACGGACACCAAGGGCTACTGCCTCTTGCAGTAGTCGCCATGGATGAGAGACGGAAAAGTGTCAAGGCTAACCAACGGCGCAATTGCCGTCGATACGAGTTTGCATTCGTTCTGCATGGTTAGCACCTGTGTGGGAGATAGTGTACGAACTAGTTTATATACCTATGTAACGGAATCCGGGCTGCGCGCTACTTCCTCTTGCCTGAGATGAACAGGTGCTCCAGGTCATAGGGGACCAGGTCGATTTGCTGCTCAACGTTTATTTCTTCGCCCACTTTTGCCACGAATTCCTCGAACACTTTTTTCGGCTGGCGCGTGACATCGATTGACTGCGACTTTATTGCAATCATGCCCCAGCCGTCCTTCTTGAGGAACATTTTGGAGTTTTTTATGAATATGTCATCCTGGTCTGGCTGGGCCACATCCTGGTAAATGACATCCACCTTTTCCCCGCCAAGCATTTCGGAATACTCGTGGGGCTGGCGCGCGTCGCCCATTATTGGAAGCATGTTTTCCCGAAGCTCGCAGACGTTCAATAAATCGCGCATGGAACGCTGGGCGAATTCAACGCAGAACACCCTGCCTTCCTTGCCCACTATGTCTGAAACGTGAGAAGGAGTGGTGCCGGTGCTGGCGCCAAGGTAAAGAACTGTCATGCCTGGCTTTATGGGCATGGTGCGCAGCCCCTTGTAAATCGCTGCGGCAAGCTTGCTTCTGTGCAGGTCCCAAATCCTGTATTCCACGCCGAATTCCATGACGAGCTTTTCGCCGTAAACGCGCTTGCCAGGCACTGAGTTTTCAGTGGCAAGCTGGCGATTGAGAAGGTACACGCCGGGGAAT
>JAPLWY010000032.1:5247-6221 GCA_026396355.1 Microcaldota archaeon | reverse complement strand
GCGCAATATTCGCCTTTAATGCAAACATCGACCACCACTGCTTTCCAACGGACGAGGGGCTCAAGCGGATAGGCGATTTTGCGCCTGCTCTCGCCTCGCAGATAAGCGAGTGCTTTGCCTACGGGGTGCAGCGCGAAATTTCCATCGACAGCAGGACCTGCGGCTTCCTCCTGTCGGAATTCAAGGGGGCGCAAAGAATTGTCGGAGGGCAGGCGGGAAATGCCGCACAGGCGGCATCGGCGCTCGGCGTGGAATGTTTTCTCCACTCCAACTATGCATCCAGAAACTTATTGCGGCTTTTCACGCACCCGAAAAAAATAATGGTGGCGACAGAAAAAGGATTTGCTCCGGCAGATTCTGTGCAGAATGAAATGCCGGATGCGCACCACTTTGTTTTCGAAAACTCAGAAACGCGCACGCGCTTCATTGCGTCATACGACCCGCAGCCGCCGCACCCAGACGGGCTATTCTGCGAGAAAATCAAGGACGAGCTTCCTTCGATAAGCAAGGCATTTGTCGGCGGCTTCCACCTTCTTCCCACGGTCGGAAGGGCAGGCAAGTTCCTCGGGGAATTGCGCGCGTGGAAGGAGACGAACCCCTCGTTGCAGATTTTCTGCGAGCTTGGGGAATTCCAGAAGCCAGAGGTGCGGGATGCGTTTTTGGAGGAGCTCTTGCTTTTCGACGTGGTGGGCCTGAACGATACGGAACTTTCCTCTTTTGGCATTGGCTTGGAGGAGTTTTCGCAAAAGGCAAAAGCAGTGCTGTTCCACTCTCAAAACTTGCAGGAAGCGCTGCCTGCAGAGAAGCTTGATGGCGAGGCAATGGCATTCGCGCGCAAGTGCGCATCGTTCCGGGCGGAGAATGGCAGGTGCGCTGCGCTTTCCGAGCTGGAGGGGCACGAGGCGAAATTCGTCGAAAAGCCGTTGCAAACAGTGGGGCTGGGCGACACGCTGTCATGCGCGTATTTTTTGGCT
>JAPLWY010000032.1:0-5231 GCA_026396355.1 Microcaldota archaeon | reverse complement strand
TTTTTGGCTTGTGCCGCAGGCAATCACGAATTCTCCCGAGACAGATCATTATAAAGGTTGCGAGCGTTCTAATTTCAAATGGCGGTTAGCGCCTTAAAAGGTGGTTTTGAATGGCGGATAACAACCCGATCATTGCCGGAATACTGAGCTTCTTCATTCCGGGCCTTGGGCACTGGCTGATCAACAAGAAGGGGAAGAAAGGCCTCATACTGTTCATAATTGCCTTCCCTGTGGGCTTTATCGGGATATTCACGCTCGGGCTGCTGTCCCTCCTCTACGCGCTTTTCTGCGGATACGATGCCTATATGGAAGCGCAGGGCAAGCCAATACTGAAGATCTAAGAAACTGCAAACTCCCGTGCCGCAAAGGCACGGGTTCCTTCTTTTTCTGCGAATAGGCCAGCCTATTCTTTATTGAAAATAAAAAAGTGCGGCTTTCTTCGGTTCACGCCTGCCATGCGCAATGCCCACGTTTTGACATTTATTTAAAAAATGATGCCACTGGAACAAACCGGTGAAGGGATGCAAAATTCTAGTCTCGTTGCTCGTTACAAGCCCGTGAAAGGGCCGACTGAAGCGTTTTCCTGCGGCTCCTGGAAAAATCCCAAGCAAGAGGGCCCGCTGGGCAAAATCAGGTGGGGCGGGCTGGCGACCGAATCAATCATGGCGCATGCCGGCGCCAAGAGCGGAAGCAACGCTTCCGGAGTGATAACTCCTGCAATCACCAGCAGCACCTCGCCTGCCGCAACCTGCGACGAGCTTGCAGCTCGGTTCGCAGACCCGATAGTTTTCGGGAGGCTGGGCAAGATATATTCGAGGCTTGGCAATGAGACTGTATTTGAATTGGAGTGCGCGCTGGCAGGCCTCCACGGCTGCGGCGATGCCATGGCTTTCGGAAGCGGAATGGCTGCTGTAAGCAGCCTGTTCAGCACGCTGGTGAATGTGGGAGACAACATAGTGAGCCACAAGAACATCTATGGCTGCAGCGATGACCTTCTTCGGGTGGATTACCCTGCCCGCCGCGGGGTGGAAACCCGGTTTGTCGACTTCCGCGACCCAAAGGCGCTAAAGCAGGCAATCGACAGCAAAACACGCGCGGTTTTCTTTGAAACCCCTTCCAACCCCTCGCTTGACATCATCGAGATTGCGAAGGTCGCCGAAATTGTGAAAGGCAGGTGCCCGGTGATAGTGGACAACACATTCGCCTCGCCAATGGGGCAGAACCCGTTTGATTACGGCGCGAACATAGTGGTCTATTCCCTCACAAAATCAATAGGCGGTCACGCCAATGCCATTGGCGGCGCGGTGCTGGGCTCGGGCGCCTTCCTTGCCCACCTATTCTCCACAAGGAAAAACGAGGGGGGCATAATGACAGGCGGAGAAGCCGCAACTTTCCTGAACGGAATCAAGACGCTTTCAATACGCTATTCCCAAATGGAAAAGAATGCGGTCAAAGTCGCGGAAATGCTAAATCAGCACAGTGAGGTGCGGCAGGTGTTTTACCCTCTTTATGCCAAAGGATATCCTTTCAACGGGCAGATGAAGGGCCCTGGCTACATGATTGCCTTTGAGCTCAAGAATGGGCTGGACGGGGGCAAAATGCTCATTGACAGCCTCAATCTGGCCACCAATGCCGTCAGCCTTGGCGGAGTCGAAACGCTCATCTGCCATCCTGCAAGCACCACACACGCCTGCGTGCCGCAAGAAGCGCGCATCCAAAAGGGCATTACTGACGGGCTCATACGGATATCGGTAGGAATCGAGGCTATTGCAGACATACTGGGCGACCTTGGGCAGGCTCTTGGAAAGGTTGCAAAACTGAATGCATGATTTTCGGCCAGTGTATCGGCGCCAAAAAATCAATTACTGCCTCTGAAGTCCATATGCCAAAGCCCCTAACTAACGCTGCAGCAGAATATATCTGCAAGAAAGAAGCACCGAATACGGGGTTATCCCTTAACAGGCTGGTTGGACTGCCAGATGCCGACCGCTCCCCTGAAAATTTCCTGCAGCATTTTGGCCGCAGAATCAACAACGTCCGGTTTTCCAAGGGGCGCATTGCTCACGACCAATAAGCCATTGCCCGTGTTTGTGCCTTCCAATGGGGTGAGCACCAGGTTGAACAGGTATACGCGGTTCCCGTTCCTGTCTGCATAGGCAATTGAATCGAATGACGGGTGGACGGTGTTATTTCCACTTAGGATGACCGTATTGATATCTTTGATGCCTGCCATTCCGTCATGCCTGGCAAAATCCAAGACTGCCGCCCTGGCAAACTTATATAGCGCCATGGTGTGCATCTCCCCGTATAATCTCAGAATAGGGCCTTCGCTTTCCTGCCCGATTTCAGGGCCACCCAATACCGCACCAACATAGTCTCCTGTAGCCGAAATATACCCTCTTACAGGGTTTTTGTTCGATGCAATGGCAACCTCGGACGCAGTGGGCTGGTACAATACAGAATGGCAGCCAACAATCCTGCTGTCAGAATTCAAGTCATGCTTTTCAACATAAACTGCATCGACAACAGCAATCCTGGTCTTGGTCTTTCCGTTAATTTCGGAATAACTTGCAAGCTTCAAGGTCGACATGAATTTGGCGATGGCTTTTTTGTTGTCGACTAATTTCGGATTATTGCCCGTCCCAGCCAAAACCAGGGTGTTTCTCTCGACTGCCATCCCATCACCAGCCATTTTCTGATAATACGTGTTTAAAAAAGGTGTTCCAAAGGAAGCCCCTGGTAGGGGTGGGAAAAAAGAAAGTGCGACAATCGTTGTGCCGAAGCACAACGTGTCGCTTTTTTGCGTAAGCAAAAAATGCGACTGCCGGGATTTTCAAGCAGCAAAACCTGTTTGGTTTAGGCTGGCATTTGAACCCGGATTTCGAGATTATTGCGGACAATCCCGCAAAAACCTTAAGCAAGATTGCCTTGGCAATCTCGTGTCCTAACCAGGTTAGACTACGGTCGCATGCATGCCAAGTTTACTTTCGGCAGCGGGATGAATTGACGGGTTCCATTTTAAAACCGTTTCGCTCGCTTCCGCCCCCCTCGCGCCCGGGTGGTCGTTTTAAGTAACCATTTAATACTATTCGCGCGCAATTCCCATCATGTGCGCAAGGGCATTCATATTCTCGCTTGATGCATTCGTGGCGTTCGTGCTGATGGCTGCCGTAATCAGCTTCATGATATTCGCCTCAGGCACGCCCAAAGCGGCTTATACTTCGCTCGAGCAGGCGCATCAGCTGGCGCAGGATACTCTCGAGGCGCTTGCCACCACTTCCGACTTGCCGGGCGGCTCCAACCGTCTCACTTACCTTGAGCAGATAATTTCAAATAGAGCTGACGCTGAGAGAATAATGCTCAGGGTCGCAGGCGGAAATCCTCAATACAACGGCATAATCCCCCGAGGATACGGCTACAGGCTCGAAACGTATGATTTCAATGGCACGAATTGGACGGTTTATTTCGATTCAGCACACCCGCTATCTTCCTATTCCGACCGCGCCAACAAGACCTACACCAAGCTCCAGGCGTCTGCCACCAGGATTCTTTCGCTTTACGATGTTATGCCTGACCCGGGCGCCTCCCCTTACTGCTATTTGAGCTGCTCTGGCAATGGTTTGGATTCAACCAAGGTGTGCAATGCCACTCCATGCGACGCTCCCAAGTCGGTATTCATAGAAGGGGAAAGCAAAATCCAATTCATAAGACTGGTAGTCTACACGTGATTTCATGGCAAGGAAAAAAGGGTTCATTTTCACTGTCCTGGCGCTTGCCATTCTGGCGCTCATGCTCGCCTCAGTCAGCATGTGGGTCCGCACATTCGAGCAGTCTGAAATCAATTCTGCCCAGCGCTTCAAGGGCGAAGCGATCCGCTCAATATTTTCCTCAATATCAGACAAGGAGCTCTCAGACTTTGCCAATGCCTCTGGCTACCAAACCGCCTATGTGTTGGCAAACTACAGTTCAAAAGGCGGCATACTCTCGACGTATTGCGATGAAGCGCCGGTGCCGGGCTATCCTCCAAACCCCTGCACTGGCAATGTCGAAGATTATGCGCAGAGCCTGATGGAAAACGGCTCGCTTCCCCCAACCGCCGGGTTCAATGCCAGTCTGTCGCCAGATTACGCAATTTCGGAATGGAAAAGCAAAGTATCCCGTTCCGCAGGCATGATGGGCTTCAACGTGACATTCTCCAACCCGAAAAACTTCACATTCAAGCAAATCGACCCCTGGCACGTGCGCGTTTATTTTGAGATGGACATGCGCCTGTCTGATTTTGAGCTGACAATGCGCCAATCCAAGACACTGCGCGCGAATGCAACATTTGACATAACAGGCTTTCCTGACCCGATGATTGAGCGAAATGAGCATTACATTCACCCCACCGCGACTGAAGTGGCGCAGAAGCAGATCTTCCGAGTTCCAAAATACACCACTCCTGCCTCTGTCAGACCCGTTCTTTTGGCAGATGATGAGGGCACTATCCCCACCGCTTACGCATGGGAGGGCACGGGCTGGTTCTTCGGACCGACGACTGAATCTTTCCCTGACACGGGCATATTCACGAACGGCTCACAAAGCGAAATCGACAGGATAAAGCAATATGTGCTCGTTTCCCACAGTTACGATAGTCGCCTGCCAGGGGCGGCAAATTTCTATGGCGCAGTGCTTCTTCTCTATTCGCCCAATCAGACCATAAGCGAGGTGTCCATCGACGGCTGCATGTACAACAAGACCTCTCAGGAAAACTGCCTCAACTGCCTGTCCACTTATGCGAGCAGCGACCCCACCTGCCCTCTTCTGGATCCGGTTGTTTATCTGAACAACGTGTCTGTGCCAGTGCTGGCCGTGATAGGCAATGCCACCGACTTAATTCCGGATGTGCTGCGAAGAAACACCTATCCTGAATCCCAGCGGTTCATTCTCATAAACAGCAGATTTACTGACGCTTCCAAAAAAAGGGCGGATTACCGCCAAGCCTGGGATGTAACCAAGCTTCGCGACATGGCAATATGCGGGTTTTACGTGCATGACGATTCCAATTCGCTGGCACCCTCATTTTTCCAGCGCATGCTTGCCTCTGCTCCGTCCGACCTCCACGCAAGGAGCCGGGAGCTTGGCATAGAGTCCTTCGTGGTCGGCCAATGGGCTGGCGGGTCGGAAGACGTGATGGCGGGCAGACTAAGGAGTTGTCGAAATACATCTCCGGTCACTCCGCGATGATCTTC
>JAPLWY010000042.1 GCA_026396355.1 Microcaldota archaeon | reverse complement strand
GTTGGAGCCTATCGTGTCTGCCACGACCGGGTTGAACAGGATAACCACGTTGCCCAGCCTGACCTGGAAGGAACTGTGCCCAAGGTACGTTATGGAGCGCATGTTTCAATTCCTCTCCGCATATTTATATACATATTACCCGTTATCACCATGCATGGGAAGACTGATGCTCCGCCCATTCTGCGTCGTGCTTGCGCTGGCGCTTGCCTTCTGCTGCACGGCACATGCCGACTTTTCCATGAAATCATTGAATGTTTTTGTCAATGTCAACCTGGACGGGAGCGCCAATGTCGAGGAGCAGCTCTATGTCCTCATAAACGGCTCGCAGTCGCGCGACCTTTACGAAGTGACCCGCTCGGCTTACTCTGACTTGGCGACCTGGCAACAGCGCACCAGTCTTCCGGAGATGCGCCATCATATGACGCGCGTGAAGGCCGACTTGTCCGAAATAAGAGTCACCCCCCAGGCAGTTGAGCGCTGCAACTCATTCATGGGGCTCTGCTATGCCACAATCACGCTCAGCTACAAGGTAAAGGCAGACCAAAACGGCTCAGGGCTGATACTGATTGACAAATACAAGCCAAGGACCACGAAATACACGCTTATTCCGGAAGCGCTCTCATTCGACCAGACAAAGTCTGGCGACCTCATTCTTCCAACCGGCACGGTGATTTCATTCTCAATCCCTGCCACTGCGGAGTACATACACTTTTCTTCCAACCCCTCAAACATTGCAGAAGAAGGGGAGGCTGCCTTCCGTTATGACCAGACACAGAACATGCGCTACTATGTCGGCAAAAAACGGGTATTCTCATGGACCGGAGACACGCTTTCACAGTTCCAGTTCAGCTACGAAGTGGAATCGCCGCTGGAAACCGAGGTGATGACCTTTTTCCGCGATTCCCAGGGCTCAGTGATTTCATTCATAATGGGCCCCCAGGGCTTGGCGGCGTTCATAATAATCGTGGCTGCCGCCCTCTCGTTCTATTCACTGAACAAAATCAACAAACGGTAAGTGATTGGCATGCTTCATCCAGCAGAATCCAAAATGCTTAATGCCCTCAGCCGGCGGATGTCTGCTGATGAACTGGCTTCCCAGTCCGGGGTCCCGCTCTCTTCCATTCTCTCCTTCTCGCAAAGCCTGAAGGAAAAAGGCTACGCAGTTGTGGATTTTGTTGAAGAAACCAAGCTGGAACTCTCGCAAGAAGCGCGCAGATTCGCAACTGAGGGGCTTCCTGAGCAAAAAGTGCTGCTTGCCGCGCAGGAGGGCATGCCACTCGCATCGCTTTCGCAGGAAGAGCGCACAATAGGGCTGGCATGGGCTTCCAAGAACGGTTGGGTGAAGGTGGAATCCAGCAGCCTCAAGGGTTCCAATGCCCTTGCAGGCGAATACGGGCTGCAAGGCGCGCTTTTGCAAATACTCTCAGGCGCCATGCCGGATTCACAGCTGGTTTCCATTCTTGAAAAGCGCAGGTTGGTCACCCAGCACATTTCCAAAACAATCTATCTTGAGCCCACTGCAGTCCAGCCAAAGCTGCAGGCCGGGGAAGAAGAGGGCGTAATAAGTGCGCTCACCCGCCAAATGCTTCTCTCAAAAAGCTTCAAGGGCAAGCTTTTCAGAAAATACAACGTTTCAGCGCCAGTCGAAGTGCCTTCGCCCGCCAAGCGCCACATGGTAAGACGGTTGCAGGCAAGGATTTCGCGCATATTCTCAGACATGGGCTTTGAGGAAATGGAGGGCAGCGAAATACAGTCCTCATTCTGGAACTTTGATGCGCTTTTCCAGCCGCAGGACCATCCTGCGCGCGATCTGGCTGACACTTTCTACCTCGAGGGGGACTCTCCGCTTCCGGACGACTCATCCTTGGTGGAAAAAGTGAAGAAAATCCACCAGGTTTCCTGGGGCGGGGAATGGACCGAAAAGAACGCCTCGCGCCCAGTGCTCCGCACGCACACAACCGCGGTGTCTGCGCGCTACCTCAACGAACAATGCAAGGGCAGCGAGTCCAAGAAATATTTTTCAATCGGCAAGGTTTACAGGAACGAGGCAACCGATTACAAGCACCTTGCCGAGTTTTACCAGGTCGAGGGCATTGTGGTCTGGGATGGTGCCACTTTCCGCGACCTTCTTGGCTGCCTCAAGGAATTCTACAGGCGGCTGGGCTTTGAAAAAATACGCTTCCAGCCAAGCTACTTCCCCTACACCGAGCCCTCGCTTGAAATCTCAGTTTACTTCGAGAAAAAAGGGCAGTGTTGGCGGGGCAGGGATATTCCGTCCCGAAGTCTCAATCCCGCTTTGCGACCGCTACCCTGTGCTTGCCTGGGGCCTCTCGCTCGAGCGCCCGCTCATGCTCCTCAATGAAATGGACGACATACGCTCATTCTACAAAAGCAATGTTGACTGGCTTCGGAAGCAAAAGCTCGACTAGTCTTCCAGTCATCTGCAAAAGCAAGAAGAGAAAGCAAAAGCAGGGATGAAAAAGCAAAATAAAATGGAAATAGCGAAGCTGGGGCAAAAAAAGAGAAAAATGAAAAAGAGGGGCAATTCCCCCACTGTTTTTAGCACTCCAGTATTTTCTTAAGGCTCATGGCGAGCGCAATCAATACCAGCCCGTATATCATGGAGAAAAAGCCGATCACCATGGCAATGCCGACTGCTGCGCCAAACGGGTTGAGAAGTATTCCAATGCCAAGGATTACCAATATCAATCCCAAAAGCATGGGAATTGCCCTTCCCTTTACCTTGAGCGAGTATGCTACTTGCGCAACACCGCTCACTATTGCTATTAGCGCAACCAGGAAGGCGAGGAGCCCGAAAGTCAGGAATACGCCACCGGCGACATACTGGGGCACTGCAAGTATGAGCAGCCCCACAAGAAGCGCAAACGCGCCCCCAGCTGCAAGGTAGCCAGAAATTTCCGCTCCCTTAAGCACGAAGAACGCCTCGAAAAGCTTGAACATTCCGGAAACGACAAGCACGAAACCGAATATCAGCACAAACGCATCAACCGTGATTTTCGGCATCAGGAACAGCACCAGCCCGAACAGGAACATCAGAACCCCTGCCAAGCCAAGGAACATCCCGATCTTGTCAACCAAACCCATTTTCTTAGGCTTTGCCGCAGGCATCTTTGCTGCTGCACTCTTCGCGTTTTTTTTCCTAGCCACAGTTTCCCTCCATTCATCCTGAATATTTCCATTGCGTGCGCGCGGCTTATAAAAGTTTAGCCGGAATGGAAAAGCCGACCTCGGGCCGGATTTGCAAACAGCCCCCAATCTCACCGCCTTAAATATTTTGCCGAAGCTTGTGCTTGCATGGCAGGCGCGTTCGCGGGCTCATTGATGGTTTTTCTCCTGGCAGTTTCATTCACTGACCAGGTGCAGCTCAATGTCTCGCAGGTTGACCGGTTGGTCATCTACACTTATGACACAGGCTTTGATTCAATACTGCCTTCAACCGCCTACAATGGCTCGATAATTGTGGCCTGGGCAGTGCCTGATTCTGCGCTTCGCGGACTCGAGGGAAGGTCCGTAACCGTGAAAATTTCTGCAAATGCGGAGAACAGCACTTCAATTTCGTTCCCATCTGCGCTGGGCAGCCAGTCCAAGACAGCAGAAGCATACCTCCACTGCGAGGTAGTTGGGGGGAAATGCGCAAACTCATCTTCCCTTTCAGCCAAAATATCAATGCAAGTGTCTGCCTCCCCGAGTTCCTCAACATTTGAGAACATCTCACTTCGCTCGGAAATAACTGAGGAGTTGCCCATCAAGGGAATAGAGAATTCTGCAAACGACATAGTCGGTTCAATCTCAGGCTTTCTTTCTCCAAACACCTCTGCCAACTCAAATCCAACCACGAACTCCTCGCCAAATACATCTGAAAACTTCCTCGACTCCCTCAAGCCAAATGGCAATTCTCGCGACCCTTTGAACTTCTTGACTGAAAACCCGATAATTTCGCTCGCTTCCCTGGCAGTCGTAATACTGATAACTGGTGCCTATCTCATAAACGCCAAGGATTAACGCGCAGGGATTAGCGTTTTATAATGCGGCGTGCCAAATCTTCCCATGTTCGAAATCACATTCCTCGGCACCGCTTCAGCCATGCCAACGCCCGAGCGCGGGCTCTCAAGCATAGCTGTAAGGAGAGACGGAGACGTTTTTCTTGTGGACTGCGGGGAAGGGAGCCAGCGCCAGATGATGCGCTTTGGCGTCTCCTATATGAAGGTGAAGGCAATTTTCATTTCGCACCTCCACCTGGACCATTTCCTCGGGGTTTTCGGGCTTCTGGAGACCATGAGGCTGAATGGCAGGAAGGAAAAGCTCACCATCTACGCGCCGCGCGGGGCTGGCGGGGTTTTTGGCAAGAAGGATTTTCTTGAGATAATTGAGATTTCAGACGGGTTTTCGGCCGACTTGGGCGCATTCTCATTCACTTCATTCGAAGTGAAGCACGACGGAAAGAGCTTTGGCTTCATTCTTGAGGAAAAGGAAAAGGTGCGCTTTTTCGAAGAAAAGGCAAAGTCTTTGGGCTTGAAAGGGCAGATGTTCAGCGAAATCCAAAAGAAAGGCTCGCTCAAAATAGGGGCAAAAACCATCCGCCTAAAAGACGTGACCTATTCTCAGCGCGGAAAGAAAATCGTCTTCAGTGGGGACACCTCTCCTTGCCCTGCAGTTGCGAAAGCTGCCAAGGCGGCAGACATTCTCATTCACGAATCCACCTTTGGGCAAGACCGGATTCCAGAGGCAAAAGAAACCAACCACTCAACTGCAAAGGATGCGGCAGCCTGCGCAAAGAAGGCAAAGGCAGCGCGCCTCATACTCACCCATTTCTCAGGAAGATACGCCGATTTCTCGCCGCTGGTCTCCGAGGCAACAGCGGTGTTTCCAAAAACCGAGGCTGCAAAGGACGGGATGAAAGTGACAATTTGAAATGCCGCCATCCTATTGCCGGATTTCACATATGCCTGAAAACCTTCAGCAAGCCCTTTTATTCTTTGGGCGCGCTCTTCCCCTAAGGCTTGATTTTCAAAAAAATGGTGATTGCTATGGCGAATATGGAACTTTTCTGCAAACTGACCGAGTCATTCGGCGTTCCTGGGCACGAATCCGAAATTGCTGGCATAATGGCGTCAGAATTCAAGAAAGCCGGTTACAAGGTGGGCACTGACCGATTCGGCAATGTGATTGCGCGCTCTCCAAAAGCTAGGAAAAAGCCGCTCATGATTGGCGCGCACATGGACGAGATAGGCATGCTGGTCAAATTCATAAATGAAAAGGGGTTCCTCCGCTTTGTGAAACTTGGCGGAATCGACAACCGCGTGCTGCTGAACCAGCGCGTGGTGATACAAACTGAAAAAGGCAAGCTTTATGGCGTGATCGGCAACAAGCCCCCCCACATGCAGAAAGCCGAGGAAATGAAAACCGCAATAGACAACAAGAGCCTGTTCATTGACATCGGCGCGAAAAACAGGAAGGACGCGGAGAAAATGGGCGTGAAGATAGGCGACCCAATAGCGTTTGACATATTGACCAAGTCCCTCAACGGAAGATTGGTGACGGGCAAAGCGCTCGACGACAGGGTGGGCTGCTACATACTGCTTGAAATCGCAAAGAGGCTCAAGAACAGGAATGTGGTGCTGGTCGGGACCACGCAGGAGGAGGTTTCGACATTCGGAAAGGGCGCGATGATCGCAGCCTACAACCTCGAGCCAGGCAACTTCATTGCGGTTGACACTTCGATCGCAGGCGACCATCCTGAAATGAGCGAGGACGAGTCCCTGATACACCTGAACAAGGGGCCGGCGCTCAATCTTGTTGAAGGCGGAGGCAGGGGCAATTTTGCCGATGCCGCGCTTTCCAAGCTCTGCGTGGCAGTTGCAAAGAAGCACAAAATACAATACCAGCTCGAAGTGATAGAAGGCGGGTCTACCGACGCTGCAAGCGTCTATGGCGAGCGCGGGGGCATTCCCTCGATTGCAATCTGCGTGCCCACCCGCTACATACACTCCAACGTCGCGGTCTGTTCGCTTGACGATATGGAAAAAACCGCAGATTACGTGGTCAAGCTGGCAGAAGCGCTCGCCTGATTCGCGCTTATGGGGGGCAAAAAAGGGTTTCTGACGTTTGCGCTAGCCGCTATCTTTCTCCTTGCGTTTGCAACCTCCGCTTCGCGCTTTTCTTCCTCCACTTATAGTTCCAACGCCTATTCCAGCCTGCTTTCCTCACACCTCGAGCAAGTGGCGATCAAGCAGGCAGCCTATTCCTCCCTTTCAGATGCTGCGCGCTTGGCTCTCGCAGCCTCGCTTGCAAGCGGCACTGAACCACGCACAGCAATACGGGCAGCGCTTTACGCCCGTGCCCTGCAGGACGAGCGCGCATTTTCCCAAGCAGGCTACAGCGCGCTTTTCTGGTGTGGAAAAGTGGGTGAGGATTCCCTCTCCTCAGCTGCAAATGAAATGCGCGCGCTTGGCCAGTCCGCCATTCCAGATGGCGCTCTTCCTCTTTCCACCCCTTCCTGCGCACTGGCATTTGATGTTGACATGCTTTCACGGAAAATCCACACTGCTAATCTTGGCTTTTGCGCATACTCCCAGCCGCTTGGGTTTGGCTACTGTGCTTCCTTTCCGGATGAATACGAGGTTGATTTCTGATGGCAACTGCAAAATTCAGCGGCCAGATTTCGCTTGAAGCGCTTGCAGCATTCGCCTTCCTGCTTGCGGCAGTCTCAATAATGGCAATAGCAGCCGGACGCTATGCCTCTGCATTTTCCCTCTCTACTTCAGACAGCGCAGCGAAAATTTCGCTGTCGCAAGACGCGCTGGCACTCCACGCCTCTTCTTGGGCGGTTGGGCACTCTAGTTTCAACCTGAGCATGGCAAGCGTTCCAATCGAGGGGGAAAGGATTGCGTCCATTTTCAAGCCCGGAGTCACCGAGCCGGTTTTCTGCAGGGTGTTTCTCGGGCAAAACGGTGAATTGCATGTGCAAACAAAGAACATTGAGCCGGTTTAACGGACAGTTCTCATTCGATGCTGCAATTGCGCTAGTGTTCGCGCTCTTTCTCTCTGCCTGCTTTCTTGCACTCATGGGCGCTGCGGCAAATTCAACCCAAACATTCTCAAGCCAGCAGTCGCACTCGCTTCTTGCCCTCCGTGCGTCATCTGAAGTGCTGCTTGGCATAGAAGAAACCACCCATCAACCCTACGGCGAAGGCGGTTATTCGAAAACATGGGAAATAGACGAGGAAAAGGCGCAGTCTTTTGATTTGGGCAGGCTTGCCAAGCGCGCGGGAGCAGCCTACACATCATTCTCAATCGCATCCCAAGAGGGTGAGCGTTTTTCCTCCTCATACGGGCAGCCGCAAGGCGGAATCTACTGCTCAAACCGGCTCGCGCTTCTGTCAAATGAAATGGTTCTAGTCAAGGTGTGCCTATCATGAAACACGCACGGACAAATGCGGATGAAAAATCAAGACAAGGCTTCTTATTCTCATTTGAAGCGGCACTCTCAGCCGCCCTTCTCATAATTGCAATCGCATTCCTTCCGCTTTTCGAGAAGCAGCCAGGCAACCAGCCCGCGCTTCTCACCTGCCATGATGTGGCAGGTGTATTGGCAAAATCAGGCGCATTTGAAAGCCAACTGGCACTCGACCGCGATGTTTCGCGCGCCAGCAGCCTGCTAAAAGCCTGCATAGAGGCATCAACAGATTCCCTTTCCTCGGGCAAATGCGGCTCAATAGGGGAAAAGAAAGACGCAATCGCATTCTCATTCCCAGTCTGGTCAGACGGCGCAATCCGCCAGGCAAAAATCTCCTGTTATCAGTAAATTGCCTGCTCCACTCGCGAATAGATGCTTTTTTTATCCCAGTGGAACTGCGGTTCCATGTGCATTTTGCCACGGCAAAATGCATCAGATGTGCAACGATGCATCGTTGCACAATTGTCGAGCCAAGCTCGATGCTGACTTCTAAAACCACCGTAGATGGTTTTTTAT
>JAPLWY010000107.1 GCA_026396355.1 Microcaldota archaeon | reverse complement strand
CGCACCGCACCTACAGCCTGGAAAACGGCACGCTGGAGGAAAGCATGGTCAGGCGCGATCCCGTGCTTTGCCGCGCGCTTGAAATCTCGGTGCTTTGCAACAATGCAATGGAAGTCGAGTCCAACGGGCAAAAGTCAATGTCTGGCGACCCGACTGAAATAGCCCTGCTGCAATCCGTTTCCTCCTGCTATTCTGAATTTGGAAAACTGCGCCACAAGAACAAGTCAATAGCAGAAATACCTTTTGACTCGGCGCGAAAGATGATGAGCGCCATCCGCTTTTACGGGAAAGGACGAATGGCGTTTGTAAAAGGCGCGCCTGAAAGATTGCTGCCAAAATGCTCAAAGTGCCTGTCTGAAAAAGGCGAATCCCAGCTTGATGCGGCAGAGCGCAGCGAATTCCTGAACAAGGCAAGGGGCATGGGCGCCGAGGGCATGCGCGTGCTTGCGTTGGCATACCGCCCGGTAAAGAAGCAAAACTCGTATTCCCCGCAAAACACCGAGCGCGATTTGGTGTTTGTGGGCTTTGTCGGAATGGACGACCCTCCAAGAAAGGAGGTGGCATCCGCAATCGCGCTTTGCAAGACGGCCGGAATAAGGGTGATGATGGTCACAGGCGACTCGCTTCCAACCGCAAAAGCGATAGCCGCGCGCGTGGGATTGCTGGAGCATGGGCAGATTGCGATTGAAGGCTCGGAAATTGAGGAAATGGATGATTCCGAGCTTGAAAGAATACTTCCCAACGTCTGCATATTCGCGCGCACGACCCCTGAGCAGAAATACAGGATAACCAGCGCGCTCATGCGCATGGGCGAGGTGGTGGCAGTCACAGGGGACGGGGTGAATGACGCCCCGGCGCTGAAGAAGGCGAACATCGGAGTTGCCATGGGGCTTTCAGGCAACGATGTCTCAAAAGGAGTGGCGGACATTGTGCTGACCGACGACAATTTCACGTCCATCGTGCATGCGGTCCGCTATGGCAGGGCGATATTCAGCAACATAAAGGCGTTTGTGCGCTACCAGATTTCCACCAATGTCGCAGCGCTGTCCCTCATGTTCACTGCCCCCATGCTCTCATTCCCCCTTCCTCTCCTGCCCCTGCAGCTTTTGTGGATAAACATAATAGTGGACGGCCCGCCCGCACTCGCGCTTGGCGTGGAGCCTCCCTCGCACGATGAAATGGACCAGCCTCCCCGCAACCCGAAAACCCCGCTCCTTTCGCGCAATTTCTCGGCTGCAATAATATTCACCGGCCTCCTGATGGCAGCCCTCTCGCTTGCCGTTTTTGCCCACTACTGCGCAGTGGCGCCTGAAAAGGCAGGCACAGCAGTGTTCACGCTCTTTGTTTTCATGCAGCTCGCAAACGCTCTCAACTGCCGCTTTGCCCGCCGCTCGGCATTTGCCAGGCTGTTTGCCAATCCCTGGCTGCTCCTTGCCCTTGTTGCGTCAGTTGCAATACAATTGGTGATAATCTTCAACCCCTCTCTTCAGCCTGTCTTCAGGACCGTGCCGCTTTCAGAGTGGGATTTCGGGCTCATACTGGTGGCAACCTCCATTCTCCTGATAGTTGAGGAGGCAAGGAAAAAGTTTTTGCCCTCCACCACGGTATATTAGCGCAGCCTTCTTCATCAGGCGCAAAGTGCCCTCCCTTCTCTTGCGCAACCCCTGCAAGCCTTGTGCGCACCCGCAAACCATATGTTTTATATAGTGTTTACATAGGGATTTAGCCCGGTTATACTTATGTCAATACTCAATCCAAAAAATATTCTTGTGCGGGCAGTGAAGAACAATATCGAGTCTGTGCAGTCGCGCCAGCCCCTCGCCTCTGCGTTCATAGACTCCGTGAAGCACAATATCCGCGATTCCCTGCAGCCAGGCAGGCGTCACACTTTTTTTTCAAGAATAATGGCTGATAGCCACTCTCTCCAATGTTGCCATGTGGTAGGCGCATGGGGCGCTCCCTCCACCGACAAATTGGACGAGGCGCTTTTTCTCAAGTCATATAAAAAGGGCGCGAACGAGTGGACCGGCGTGGTTCCGGCAAAAGGCAATGAGGCAGGCTCAATACTGCTGTTTGACTCGATTAAGCCGACCACGGGAAATCCCCCGCTCAAGGAAGTTTCCTGCTCGAAATACATTCCTGCCTTAATTGTAAGGATTCCCGGGGTGAAGCTTGGGAACATGTTTGGGGGGATAGTGCGCCCGTCCGTTGAATCGAAAAGGCTGGCTGAGAACTTTTTTGGCTTGGAGCCATTCCACGCTTCAATACTGACGCTTCTCCCGGATTCGCCTTTCGCCCATGCAAAAATTCTCTCAGGCCGCTGCGAATATTCCCTGAGGGTATGGGCATGCAACATGAATGCGGTTGCGGGCGCAGGATTCTATGAGAAGTTTTTCAAGCCTGTGAAGGGGGACGTTTTCCTCAAGTTCGAAGCCGAACTTATCAGCGGTGCCATGGCAAATATGGCTGCAAACGCCAAGCGCGCATCCCCTTATGCAATATTGGGCAATTTGCTCGAGCAAGCCTTCCAGTCAATGGAGAAGCTTGCGGAAAGCATGCTGGAGGGCTTGCCTGGGAAAAGCATCCTGCAGCGAATCGCAGTCATCACGGGCAGAAGCTAACCTGGCTCCATCCTTGCCAGCAAGTCTTTTGCGCGCTCGACGACTTTTTTCTCGCCCAGCTCCACAACAACCGCGCCCTCGTCTGGCTGCCCGTAAATCAAAGTGCCCACTTTTGACTCCGCCATCACAAGAAGGGAGGACAAGTCATCTTCCCCTGCCACGAAAACAGCGCCCTTCCCCTCAGCAAGCACGCGCGTCACCGCCTCTTCCAGCTCGTCGCTTATCACGCCTGGCGGAGAGCGCACCACATAGGCAGTGGAGGCATGGGGGGCGAATCTCTTTTTCATCTCAATGCCTATCTCCACTCTTTTTATCTTGAAGTCGAATATCGCAATATCGGGGGGAAAGCCATCATCCAGCGCATCCAGGAAGCACTGGTCTCCCACGACAACGAGAGGCTTTTCCGCTTTTTTGTATTCCAGGGAAAGCGCTGTTCCTTTAACCACTCTTCCAAAAGGCTCACGCAGCAAAGGCCTCAGTTCTTCAGGAAGAATGCGCATGGATTTCACCTTATAACGCGTGCGTCGCCCCTGCCGCTTCCGACTATTGCCGCAAATCCCTTCTTTCTCGGGAATATCCCGTTGTCCACCACTCCTGGCAGGCCGTTTATTTTCGATTCCAGCGAAGACGGATTGGCAATCGCGCCGAATCTCGCATGCAGTATGACGTTCCCATTGTCGGAAATGAATTTCTTTCCCCCGCTCTGGCGCAGTTCCACTTCCACTGCGCCCATGTCTGAAAGCTCGTGCGCCGCTGCCTTTTCAACAATCGGAATCACTTCCACAGGCACAATGCCGCAAAGCCGGCTCACCAGCTTGTTCTCGCCGACCATCACGTAAAAGTTCCTTGCGCGCATGTCCACTATCTTTTCCCTCACGAGCGCGCCGCCCAGCCCCTTTATCAGGTTGAGCTTGGGGTCCACTTGGTCAGCCCCGTCAAATGCCGCGTCAAGCGACTTGACTTTTGAAAAATCCACCACGGTCAGCCCAAGCTTCCTTGCCTGCTTCTCGGTCGCAATCGAGGTCGGGACGCAGGCGAGGTGGAGGTTTTTTGACTTGTTCAGTTTTCCCAGCAACTCCACGAACACTTCCGCAGTGCTGCCGGTTCCCAAGCCTATCGTCATTCCCGGCTTTACGAACGTAAGCGCCTTTCTTGCCGCTGTGAATTTAGAATTGTCCATAGACTCCCTTTTTCCATTAAGGTTAAAATGAGTGCGCCTCAGGCAGAGCGGAGCGCGCCCGCATCGGTCTTCATTCCAGTCGCCACTGCTTCGGCAGCAGCGTGTCTACCTGCTCAAGCGCCTGCCTGACTTTCCTTGCAAGGCCATTGAGCGGCTCGGTTATTTGGGTGATTTCAAAAGCCCGGGACTTTCCCTTGAGCGCATTTTTCTTGTCAAACGGGGGGACCGGGGCCATCAGGATTTGCTTTTCATTTGAAATCTCAATAAGCAATCCTTCCGGAGTCATGCTGATTTTTTCGCCGGGCGGGGCTTTTTCAAGGTTGAAATGGCCGGTGATTGCCGGCAGTATTTTTGAAACTTGCCAGGCGCCGCCTATTTCTGCATTCAGGGCGGGATTTTCAGCTATGGCAGTCATTTCAACAAACCCGGGCACATTCGGGAAACTTCTTGGATTGATTGACAGGTTAAGCACATTGAAGAATGTGCCTGGCCTACTTTCCGAGTGCTCGAATAAGGGCAACCGTGCCTCCCACGAATTCCGTCTATCCAGCGAATCATTTTCGGCTGGGGCAATTTTTTCCACTTTGGCGGGCATTGACGCAGGCTCGCATTTGAAACTGCCAATCTGCAGCGAATAGGCGACTTTTGGATATCGGGCAATATCAAAATATTCAGAACTTAAGATTTTGCCCTCTATCATTTGCCCAAGCACCTGGCAGGTGATGTTTTCAATGGAGAAAAGGCTCTTTTTGCCTGCTTTATCCGGCTCTTCGCGGAGCGTTTTGAGCATCTCTTTTTCCAACCGGTAAAGCGAAAGCCGGCCTGGTTGCACATTCTTTGCCTGTTCAAGGAAAAAGGGGTCTTTCCACAAGCTTATGAATTCCTGTTTCGCAGCTTTCTCATTGGCTTTTAGTTCTTTCATGGAAACCTTGCGTGCATTCATAGCCCCACCTGCCACTCTCAGCGGCAAAGTGTTTTTAAGCCTGCTTCGTTTCGCAGTTTTCAGAAGAAGGCGCGCGCGCCTATGCCGATCTGAGAACGTCTGCCTTGGTTATTATTCCTGCAACCTTTCCCTTCCGCATCACAATCACTGCCGCATGATGCCTCAGAAGCGAGGCAACTGACGAAACCGGGGTGGTTGGAAGAACATTGGGGAATGCCTCCTCCATTGCCTCGCGCACTTTCACTCCGTCGGATTTCCTTCCGCTTGAGAGGCAGGAGAGTATGCTTCCTTCGCTGATGCTTCCCACAATCTGCTTCCCTTCAGAGACCGGCATCTGCGAAATCGCGCGCTTGCTCATCTTTAGCGCAGCCTTCTGGAGCGTGTCCTCGGGTGATGCGCAGTCAATTCCAGCGTGCATTATTTCTCCCGCAGTTTTTTCCTTGCCGGTCTGCACCTGCTCCAATGCCTCGAAAAGCGACATCACCTTGGAATAGGCGGCATCCACGCTGCCCTTCTCTATCTTTGCCACAAGGGACTGGCTGACGCCTGCCATTTTCGCAAGCTTCTGCTGGGTTCCGCCTCTGCTCGCCTATCAGCGTTGCCTCGCGCATGGAACGGTTTCTAGTCCAGCATATATATTCCTATTTGAATAAGGCGGAGGGAAAAAGGGCAACCAAAAGAAAAATGCAACGCCCTATGAAAAACCCAGATCCTCAAAAGACTTATAAATATTGTTATCAAAGCTTCTGAACGTGGAAGACGTAATACGGGATGGACCTGATTTTTCCAACGGGCAGTCCAACCTCCACTCCGTCATATTTCATGGCCGGCAGCAATACTAATCGAGGTGAGTTGATATGGTGTTCCAAAACACAAACAAAAATTCCGCGAGGATTTTCTCCACGCTCCTGTTCATCGCGCTTTTCGCAGGGATGGCCATGGCTGCACCAGTCGTGACAAGTGTCTATTCAGCCACTGCCAACGGCTCCTACAATGCAAGCAAAACAGTCGACATAGTCGTAGCATTCAACCAATCAGTGCATGTCACCGGTGTCGCATATCCGGTCTTGAACACCACGCCCAACCAAAATGCTACGCGTTCTGATACGTCTTCGAACCTGACCCTAATATTCACCTATACTGTCCAGGCTGGCGACACAGCTGCACGCCTTGATTACTTATCCAATACTTCTCTTTATGGAACTATCACAGCATCCAACAACGAAGAAACGGCAATCAAGACTCTTGCAGCCCCAGGCACAGCAAACTCGCTTGGAATAACTAGCAACATAACCATAGACACCCTACTACCGACGGCTGGCACAATCGTCTATGCCAATGGCTATTACACTAATGCCTCGGTTACAATCTACTACACCAACGGCTCGGACGCAGGCTCAGGCTTGAACCTCTCCTCTGCCAAGATACAGCGCGCGTCAGCAACCCTTTCAGCAGGCACCTGCGGCTCCTACGGCGCCTTCTCCGACCTGGCGTCGGTTTCAACTGTCAACACAAACTATAATGACACTACTGTCAGTTCAGGAAATTGCTACATATATCAATATTTAATATCGGACAATGCTGGCAACGCCAGAAACGTCTCCTCTGCCAATGTGACAATGATCGACACCACCCCGCCGGTAATTGGTCCAGTCGTAATTTCTCCGCAGTACGGTTCCAGCCCGCTCTATATTTCCGGAACCTCTACAATAACCGCGTCTATGTCTGACCCTGAGAGCGGCATAGCCTGGTGCAACTATACCATAAACAACACAGTCTGGGCCGCAGGCACAATTGCAGGTGCAAACTGCACTACTATTAGCGGCGTTAACACCGCAGCTGCAAACTCAACCAATGTGCGCGCCACAAACAATGCAGGCGCGGTTGGCAATGGCACTGCAATTGCAGTGACCCCCGACACAACAGCTCCAACTATCAATCTGATGTCTCCTGCCAACAGGACCAACACGACCAACTCAAGCGCCACGTTTGTATTCAATGCAACCGACATTCTGCCATTGAACTGCTCATTATACATAGATGGGGCATTCGTTGCAGAAAACACATCTGTTACGAATAACACCGCAACCAGTTGGGCGACCTCAGTGGCTGCAAACGCCAATCACAGCTGGGTTGTGCGATGCTCAGACGCCCTGGGCAACACTGGCAGTTCTGCAACCAGTTACATCACAGTCGACACCTTGGCGCCTACTGTAACCCTCAATGCGCCCGCAGTATATCTCAATACGTCCATCAAGAATGTCGTATTCTCAGACCTGCTGCTTCCATACGGCACCATCACCTGCAATCTCACCATCGATGGCGCAGTCAACCGGTCTGATTTGTCTGTTGCAAACAACACAGCATACAATACAACTGCAACCTCCAACTTCAGCGATGGCAACCACAACTGGTCAGTGACCTGCTGGGACGGCCTGAACAACACCAACACCCCGGTAACACAGGTTTTCACAGTGGACACCGTGGCTCCGGAGGTGACTCCGGTCTCGCCTGCAGTGGCAGCCAACCTGACAACAGCCAACGTCTCATTCGTCTTTAACGCAACCGACGCGCTTGCCACCACAATGTCCTGCAACCTGTCCATCAAAGGCATAGTCAACAAAACAGTCAGCGCCACAAACGGCGCGAACACAGTATATGCGACCTCCAATTTCAGCGACGGGGGCTACAACTGGACAGTCTCATGCTGGGACAACGCGCTCAACATCAACTCCTCCATGGCTGCGCGGAACTTTACAGTCGACACCACAGCGCCGGCTGTCTATCTGATGTCTCCTGTCAATATGGCCAACACTACCAACTCGAGCATCACGTTCCAGTTCAACGCATCAGAGCTTCGGGCATTCAACTGCTCATTATACATAGATGGGGCATACAACCAGACCAACTCATCTGTTACAACTGCCACTGTGACCAGTTGGACAGCCCCAGTGGCTGCAAATGCCACTCACAGCTGGTATGTGCTATGCTCGGACGACTTGGGCAACACCAACCACTCTGAAATCAGAACGCTCACGGTCGACCAAGCAGCGCCTACCATAACCCTCAATGCGCCAGCAGCCTATCTCAACACGTCCACTATGAACATCACATTCAACTGGACCGCGACAGACTCGCTGCTGCCATACGGCATCCTCACCTGCAATCTCACCATTGGCGGTGCAGTCAACCAGTCTGAACTATCGGTGAGCAACGGTACCTGGTACAATATAACTGCAACCGCCAACTTCAGTGACGGGCACTACAACTGGTCAGTGGCCTGCTGGGACGGCTTGAACAACACCGGCACCTCTGCAACAAAATTCTTTACAGTCGACACCGCGGCTCCCACACTGGTATCTAACTACTCCAACACCACGTTCGCGTCGGCAAACATAATTTTCAATGTGAATGTGAGCGATGGAATGTCAGATGTCGACGCCTCAACGGTGAAGTACTGCAGAAACGTATCTGGAGTGTGTGTTGCAAGCGCAGGCACGTTATACCCCTCGCTTGCCCCCCTGATTGTTTCGGACGGCAACTGGACCTACAACTTCACTGCCACTGACAATGCAGGCAACATGAACACCACGCTGGTCTATGTCTATGTGGACACTTCCAGCCCAAATATAACTGACAGGACGCCTGCGGATTTGGCGGTGCGCAGCGCCGTGACCAACGTGTCTGCTACGATAACAGACGCGGGCGCAGGCTTGAAGAATGCGACCCTGATAGTCGATGGCGGCGCCACCTATATCTCAATCAAAGACTACGCTGCCGGCACGACTACCGCAATCATCTATAACGACAGCATGACGCTTAGCACAGGCGTCCACAACGCCTCGCTGACCGTATACAACAATGCAACAGGCTCATCGCCTACAATCTCAAGCTGGACATTCACTGTGAATACCAGCCTCATTAGCGTTGGCAGCAGCCTGGTGGTCAACTGGACCCTGATATCGTTCAATGTGACGCCGCAGAACGCATCCGTGGTTTCGGTATTCGCACCGGTTGCATCCAATATCACGGCTGTGTGGGGCTATAGTGCAGGCGCCTGGTACAAGTATGTTCCAGGAGTCGGCGGCGACCTGACCAGCATAACTGACGGCAAGGCATACTTTGTCAATGCGACTGCTGCAAGTTCCTTCACGGTTGCAGGTGCGCAGAGGGCTCGCATATTGGACGGCATCAACCCGCCTATCATGCCATTCTACGTGTCTGTTTCCAATGGCTGGAACCTTGTGGGAGTGTATGCGAATTCAACAAGCAGCTTGTCGTTGAACGACGTCTCGCAGCACCCAGGCGGGCTGTTCTACATGTGGAATGCAACGAGCCAGTCCTACAGTACCAGCCTGAGTGGCTCGACTGTGATAAGCTCTGGGCAGGGCTTCTGGATGTACACAACGGATACTAACCCGTACTATCCGCTGACCTGAGTTTTTTTATTTTTTATTTTATTTCCAATAACGCATAAGTGGTGATACCTATGTCAAAAGCAAGTGCATTTACGCTGCTCGCAGTCATTTTGCTCTCTTCGCTGCTGTATGCGCTCCCGGAAATACCTACTGCGTTTTATGGTGTCATAACCACCACCAGCGGCACTCCTGTTGGCCAGACGCTGACTGCCACAATAGGCAGTTCGTCCTCCACCTATGTGGTGGGCAATACCACGGTATTCTCATGCAGCCCGTCCAACTGCAACTATTACCTGAATGCGGCAAGGCCGGATGGCGATACTTCCTCCACCAACGTTGTGTTCACAATAAACGGGCACATCATAGGCAACAATGGCACTTTCTCTTCGGGCTCGGTTGTGAGGCTGGACTTCCCCGGTGTGCCTGGCAATTACATGGCATGCCTGCTTACCCTCTGTTCTGACGGCACATGCCAGGCAACCTGCCCGGGCGGCTCCAGCGGCGGTTCTACCAGCAACGGCGGCGGCAGCGTGGGCGGAGGCTCGTCTGCCTCGAACGCCGAAGCATCCACATCATACTCGGTGGACGCGAGCAACGGCAAGACCTGCGAAGTTGCGGTGAAAAGAAGCCTGCAAAGCTCGACTTCGAAGTCGGTGCTGACCACAACGCTTACGAACAACGGAGCATCAGACTGCGTGCTCAAGGACTTCATGTTCTCGGACACGGTGCCTGAAAACTTCGCGGCAATGGCGAACATCACATTCAGCCCGGCATATACATTGAAGAACGGCTACAATGTCCAGTTCAGCTTCCCGCTCTTCACGCCTGGCGAATCCAAGGTGCTCACCTACAGCGTTTCAAGCTGGATTCCAACCTCTCGCGTGAACGGCTTTACCGTTTATTCGATGTCCGCCAAGCCAATCGCAGCGGCAGCGGCTCCGAAGCCGCCCGAGACGCCTGCAGTGACTCCGCAGCAGCCCGCCTCGCAGCCAGCCGTGCAACAGCCTCAGGCTCCAGTTACAACTGCGCCAGCAGCAACAACTGCGCCTCCGGCTGCAACTGCGCCTACAGCAAAGGATGAGGGCATCCTGCCTGCAATATTGTCATTCGTTGCCATAGCGGCTGCAGTGGCGATAGTGGGCGGAGCGGTCTATTTCCTTACAATAAAGGGCAAGAAGAAAGGGCAGTGAGCCTGGTTTCTTTTTTAGTGGCGCCCGAGGCGCCTTTTTATTTCTTTTCTGATTAGTTAGCCCATGCGATCAACATTCCTGCTCCAGTTTCTTCTTTTATCGTCTTTTTGCTGCGCGCAATACCCTCTGGGCATGCACGAGCTTGGCATTTACATGGCGCCGGAGAATGCCTCGTTCTCGATCGAGAATTTCTCATTTGGGAACGATTCCGCCTATGCAATCGTGTCTGGCGGGGAGCCTTACGCCATTTTGATGAAGGATTTCCCGTTTGTCACGCCAAAAGCCCTCACGGACAACAAAACCATAGAACAGGCTCTCTTCGCGTACCAGCTTTCACTGGGGTTTGATCCGAATTCGACCTCAAACTTCTTCCTGGTGCATAACGGATTGAATGCGGTTGAGGATGACAAGGACCCTGGCGAGGCCGAGTGCAGGCGGCTTGCCGGCACCGACCACTTCAAGTGCAACAGCCTCGAATCCTGCAAGCTGGCATGTTTTTCGACCCCGTTCTGCCCCAATTTCGCATATGGCGGCGGACCCGGGGAATTCATAAGCGTGATCTGGGCCTATGAGAACGACAGCCTGGCGCTTGATGCAGCGTACGATGCGGAAGAGGCGGCGTATGCCCAATTCAGGCTGAATTCATCCAAAGAAAGCACGGACGGATATCTTGCCGCGCTTTCAGGCTTGAACAAGGCGGCCACTCACGTTGCAAGCACCCCGCTCCACTATTATTCATTTTGTTTCATGCCAGACTACGCGCTTCCTGAAATAACCAGCCTCCAGCTCCAGGCGCAGATATATTACTACAACGCATCGCATTTCTTGAATTTGTCGTCTTTGGCAGGAAAAGTGCAGAACCGGACGCTGGAGGGGCTTGCAAGAAAGAAAAAATCCGAGCTTTCAAAGCTTCCGGCCATTGCAAGCAAAACAAACAACTCAACACGCCAAAACTCGTCAATCATCGCCCTCAACAACTCCACACGCTCGAATTCTTCAAATACTGCGCTCAACAAATCCGAAAATACGGCGGCAGGCGGGAAACGATTTGAACCTGCCAGCCTTGTTCCCATCGCGCTTGCTCTCCTGGCGCTTATGGTGGGCGCAGTGGCGGCTTATTTTGTCCTAAGGAAGAAGCAGAGATAAGCCTCTAGGGCAACTGCAGCCAAGGGGGCAGTGCCTTTATGCAAATATCCTGGCTCGTGGGAAAAAACAAAAGGCGATTTTTCTTATTTGCCCATGCACGGCTGGAAAAAACATGCGTTTATAAACACATTACCACATATTAAGCCAGAGGTGTATCTGTGAGATTTACAAAAAAACAGCTCGACGTTAATGTCTTCCAGCCGCGTTCTTCCCAAACCACCGTGAGCCAGCGTATGAATGTCTGCGGAAAACAGGTTACACAGCCATTTATCAAGGATAAAATCAGCCTGGAGGAAGTGCAGGGCAAGACCGGCTTTTCAAAAAAGGACCTGAAAATGCTTCTCAAGGAATACCGCGCAGGCAAAAACAACCGGTCCCTTGAATCGTGCGAGTCGGTTGTCAAAAAGGCCGCATTCTCCCAGAATCTCAAGCCAACTCCCGAGCAAATGAAATATGCCGCACTCGAGCTCCAGGCGCTTTCCTCAAATGACCTGTATTGGGCGTCATCGGCTCTCAATGCAATACGCCGTCCAAAGATAACAACCGGGGTTGGCGCTGCCGCCGGTCTTGTGCTGGGCGTGGCAATAACCTTGTTTGCATCTGTGTCGGATGCATTGAAAAACCCGCAAAGTGCCGGGCTTCTTGCCGGGTTTTACTGCGTCTGCGGCGCGGTTGCAGGACGGCTGCTTGGCGGAATAGAGTCTTATTCCTCTGGCAACAGGAAAAGCCTCTACGGAATGCTCTGTTCCGTTCCATTAAATGCCGTCACCGCGATAAAAGACGCAATGGCCCTGGTTCCGTAGAAAAGGGCAATCTTCCTGTTTTTGCTTGTTTTTTGCTTCCGCTAGTTTTGAAAAGAAAAAATATCAATCTATTCGCTTTGACTGACATCCGCAGGAATAGACTGCTGGGGCATTGATTTTTAGCAGGCTTGCCAATGGGCTGTTTTAGCTAATTTAGTTGCAGAAGGAGTGATTTGAAGCACGATTTATAAACACTTCCAGACACATTTTGGCATGGTGGGTGGTTCCAATGGCATCGACAGACTATCACTATTCCCTCAACAACGGTGTGCTTCGGATTACAGAAAAGGGCAAAACAATCAAAGAATTAACTGCGGTTGCGTGGGACTATACCGACAGTGTTCTTGGCGCTCATGACACAATCCGCGAAGAATATCTGTCGCCCATAAAAGGAACCCCCTTTACCGAAAGGATAATGCTTATTGTCGGGAAATCCAAGGACCTGATGAGCGAGGTTCTGGGGATTGTCAAAAGAGGCTATAGCACCAACCCATTTGATACTACCTATAAACAAGAAAAATACGGCACAATTATCAGGCGCTATAAAAATACAAAAGAATTCGCGATTTTCGACGAAACGGCACTATGGCAACCCGGATATATCTGTGTCAAGCCCCATGCGAAAGACGAGCAACTTTTGGTGTCAGCCATAAACTACCAAGGACAAAAATATAAAAAACTGGAAGAACTCAAAGAATTGGACGATGGCTTCAAGAGCGCACTCGCACTCTTTAAGATGAAAAACTCGCGCTCAACAACACATCATAAACCGATTGAGAATATGAAAAATAAAGTGCCACCCGCTTTTTCGTAGCGACGAAAAAGGGGTAGCCTTTTTTGCTGAAGCAAAAAAGTGCCAAGGGCGTGATTTGTTCCCGACCTCCCAAACACATTTTCCGTTCTTTGGGGGGTAGCCCTAGCACCCTTTCTTCAACGCACTTTTTCGCCGAAGCGAAAAAGGCGCCCCTTTTTGCCCGAGGGCAAAAAGAGGGAGAAAGGGGGCTGGGGATTGAACACGCGACTTCCAGATTTCTCAGCGGCGTCTGATTTCAGGGCGCATCCGCCCTGCGAATACCTTTGTATATCATCGTGCGCCTGCGCGCACTCATCACTCACAATTCCAGCGCAGCCCTTTACAGGCGGCGCGATTATGAGTCTGGCACTCTGACCAAACTGAGTTACCTTGGCACGATAGGGATATTTGAGGAAAGGAATTAAAAGGGGCAAGTTTTTTGGAGCGGCGGGTGGTAGCCTGCCTTCTGTTTTAGACGGCATTAGACTGAGCGGCACAAGGCCTTGCACCGCGCATAGCATCCATACACGGGCCGTTTCATCATCCGTCGCGCGTCTCCTTTCGTCATTCTCATTCGCGCGCGGAAGTCTCGTTTCTGTTCCCGATGCCCCCTTAAGGGGCTAGGACTCTTACGGTGGGCAGAACTTCCTCCTTTTCCATTGCTGGACAGGTTAGCCGTCCTCCCGCCGCTCCGCTAGCATAGTGGCTGCAACCCTATAAAAACCCGCCTAGTCGCCGCTTCCCTTGTTGAGTTTCGAGAGCAATATGAATACCATCACGGATGATATCAGCCACGCAACGTACGGATACCAATACTCATCGTCCACGCGGTAGCTTGTCCAAAGCGCGAATATGCCATAGCCTATCCCTATGGCGACCAACACCTTGACAAACGCGATTACTGCCCTCATCTTGTCCGATGCCATAAGCCCAATTCTCAGCTAACCATTAAAAGGGATTTGGGGCAGGCAAATAAACATTGCGCGCGCAAAAGCCTTCTGGTGATAATTTGCGCAATCTTGTTCCAATCCTGCTGATCTCGCTTGCACTGCTTTTCGGCTGTGCAATGCCTGAATCTGGCGCTCAGCCGAAGGTTTCTTCGCAAAACAATGCTTCAGCGCCTGCACAGGTCGCGCAGACAACAGCGCCGGCGCAAAAGGAAAATCCCGCCTCAAGCGCTTTGGTGGGCAATGACCGCGACTCGCACGGCTGCATAGGCTCGGCAGGCTACACCTGGTGCGAAAGCAAGCAAAAGTGCCTGCGCACGTGGGAAGAGAATTGCACTGCCCCTTCTGCCGGCGCGGCGAACAACGCTTCAGAACGGCAAAACGCATCTGCAGCTCCCGCCCCCCTGCCCAATGTAACGCAAAACGCGGCGCAAGCGCCCCCTGCGCCGATAATAGTCTCAAAAATAATGCGCGTGGGCGACATTCTCAATTTCACCGAAGGCTCGGTAAAGCTCGACGACATATGGATTTTCCATGAATCCGAGCCGGCGCTCATCACAATCAGGTACGCCGATGGCAGGGCAAACAGGAGCATCCAGGCATTTCCCAGTTCCGAGGTTAGATTTGTCACCCCTCAGGGACGGCGCTTCTGGATATTCGTGGGGCCGACCCAGGCAGCATCAAACATATACTTCAAGCGCGTCCAAGTCTATGCATTCGATGCGCGCGACAACAACACCAGCTTTGACTGGAAGCTTTACCAGGACATAATCGGCAATCCAAATGACGGCATGCTGGAGAACATCTCCAATCTCGGGCGCGAGATTTCCCGCAAGGCGCTGCGGATGAATTCATCAATCCCGGTCGGATCCGAAACCATGATGTTCGAGGAGCTGGATTGCTACCCTGCCAACCAGCCAGCCGCGATTTACGGGATTTACCTCAATCACACCCTTGTGCAGTCTATCAAGGTGCCTCAAGCCCAAGCCTATGTGCTCAAGTCATCGGACGGCAAAAAATACGCCATCTACTATGACGGCTCGTTTGTGGACCAGAACAAAAGCAGGTTTGCAAGCGCCGGCATTTATGAGGTGGAAAACAGTTCAATCGAGGGAAACCGCCTGTACTCTTTCAGGCGCACCACCACGCAAGCTCAGCCAAGCGAAGACAAGCTGGCATCATTTGCCCTCCCCATGGGCGAAATGCGAGACAGCGAGCGGGACTTTTATATCTCGCTTATAGCCTGCGGGGATACGAACACCACCTCTCCGTTTGCGGCAATAGGGATATATGACTCCGACAAGGTGGCTGATTCGGTCGGGATTGCGCGCAAAACCTCCCCGCTTCACTACAAAAACCAGTATGGCAAGACATACGAGCTGTGGCTAAGGGCAGGTTGCGGAAGCGAAGCCACAATAGACCTATATCGCACGTCGGATTAAGCAAGAAGAAAAAATGGACTTGGAGGGATTGACGGCTGCGCCGGCAAATCTGCCGAAGCAGGCTTTCGAACCCTCAGCCTCCTGCATGCCATGCAGGCGCGCTACCATTGCGCCACAAGCCCACAATGAAATCCATCAGGATTTCGTTGGATGTCGTGCCAAAGCACGGCACCGACAATGAAATCCATCAGGATTTCGTTGGATGTCGTGCCAAAGCACGGCACCGACAATGAAATCCCGCAGGGTTTCATCGGAATCAAATAACAAAAAAAATCTACTTCTTCTTGATGAGGTAGAATGCAATCCCAAGCGAGAGCAGCGCCACTACCACTGTTCCAATCGGCATGTCTGCCACAACCACCAAGTCGCGCGGAACACCGAACGGGATTCCCATCACAACCAGCAGGTTGGATACTCCGAATGCGAGCAGTACTCCTGCAAGCAGGCTTTTCAAATCCACGTTTCCACCTCGTTTTCCCCACAATTCAAGCAGGTGAAATGTAGACTACCGAGTCTCCCCTCAGAAGAACAGTCCCGAGCCCTCTTACTTTCTCCTTGTTGCCCTCGGGCGTTCTTTCCATCTCGATCACTTCTGCCTTTTCAATAACAATGTTCATGTGAACGTCGTATGAAACCATGAGCCCGCGTATTTCGCGCCCTCCCTTTATCCCGACTATCACGTTGTTGTTCAACGAGCTGTTCAATATGTCAAACGGCCTTTTCTCAGTCATGTCAAAACCTCCATAAAAACCATGAGGAATCCTCTGGCTCTCTCTCATTCAGGGGGGAAATGTTTTAAACATCTCCTGCCAACTTTCCAACTCCGGGTGCGGGCATGGAAAACTTTACGGATAACGAACGGGCAATTCTTTCCCAGTTTTGCACCAATGTGGATTCCGACGTGTTTGCGCTTGTGAACCTTCCGGAGGCTGTGAAAGGCGCGCTTTTCTCCCGCTATTCCCGCTCCTCAAAGTCGCTCCGCCGCGTGCTTCTTGACGAGTTCATCCTGAATCCAGAGTCCGGCTTTGAGGCAATTGTCGGAGAAATCAAGGGAAGGGGCGAATCGCAATTCGTTGCCACCAAGAAGGCGGAAGAGTTTTACGAGCGCGTTTTGGTCGGCTACGGAGATGACTCGGTCGCCGAGCTGGGCGGGGCGCACCTTGCCTGCGAAAACATTTCCAACCTTGCCACCAAGTTCATGCAGGATGCGCGGATTGGCATTTCCCCCCTGGAAAAGTCCACGCGCTACGTTTACTTTGACCAGAAGGAAAACGGCAATTACCGCTATCTTCGCGAAGAGAGGATAATGAGCTCGAAATTCGCTGACGAATACGTGAAGGTGTGCGACTCGCTTTTCGGAGTTTACTCTTCCCTG
>JAPLWY010000069.1:952-3024 GCA_026396355.1 Microcaldota archaeon | reverse complement strand
TTTCAGTCAGCCCCAGCGTCCCTCTTCCGGTAAAGGCGCTCGTCCCTTTCTTGGGCTTCATAGTGGTGCAGTTCTTTTTCACCGCGCTATTTTTCGCCTACCCCGGCATGATTGCGAAAAACATAGGCTCATCCATCGACCGCGAGCTGATATTCGCCATGCGCGACATGCTCATCCAGATAAGCTCAGGCATCCCGCTTTTCACGGTGATTGAAAACATCGGCAAGTCGAACTATGACTATGTAAGCGCGGAATTCCAGACTGTTGCGACCAACGTGAAAGGCGGCTCGGCGCTCATTGACGAATTGGAAAGCATGGCGATCCGCACCCAATCAGAGTATCTCAAGAAAACCACCTGGCAGCTTGTGACTTCCATACGCGCGGGCGCCAACCTCACCTCCACCCTTAAAAGCATTGTAAAGCTCCTGGTGGACTACCAGTTCTCAATCTCAAAGTCGTTCAATGCCGAGCTCAACTTCATCATACTCATCTATCTCATGGTGGCTGCGGTGCTTCCCACAATCGGCACTACGGTGCTCGTAATATTCTCCGTGTTCGGGCTTTTCGGCGTAAGCTCCGAACTTCTTACCGGAGTGGTTTTCCTGGGCTTTGCCGGGCAGTGCGCGATAATCGGATACGTCAACCTGAAACGGCCGAATTTCTTCATGTAGTGGTTTGAATGACAAAATACACGATTGAAAAAAAATTCTCGACCTTCGTCAAGCCGCGAAGCAAGGACAAGGTTGCCGCTCTCCTGGCCTACGCCGGCATCGAGTCAAACTCCAGCATCTGGCTAGGCTCCCGGCTCCTGATAGTCCTTCTCTTCGGCGTAGTTGGCATGCTGATTCCGATGAGCCTGTTCCAGCTTTTTGACCTGTCCTCATTCGGCATACCTCACGGGCTTTCCCTGACTGCCACGTTCGCGCTTTCCCTTGTCATCGGGCTGGCGTTCGCGCTTCTCGTCTCCCTTCTCATCTACATGCACCTGTATTACCTGATAAACGAAAGGACGGCGCGCGTTGATGCCGTGCTTCCCGACTTTTTGCTCATGGTGGCGGCAAACCTGCGCTCGGGCATGACTCCATTCGCGGCATTCCAGGCATCGGCGCGCCCTGAATTCGGCCCTCTTCAAAGCGAGATACTCTACGTTTCCTCAAGCTCGCTTGGCACCGAGTCCTTCTCGGACGCGCTTCGCAGGCTGACAGAAAACATCGACAGCGCAATACTCCGGCGCATAATCGCATTTTTCGAGAACGGGCTCCGCTCGGGCGGCAAGCTCGCCTACCTTCTCGAGGTTTCAGCGGAAGAAATACGCGAAACGCAGGAAATCCGGCAGCAGATGATAATCAACACAAAGTCCTACGAAATATTCATCGTATTCATATTGCTTCTCGGGCTTCCGCTCCTGCTTGCGATTTCCACGCAGTTCCTGACCGTCTTCACCAAAATACAAACTGGCGTAGGCGTTACCGACATATCATCCACCGGCATCACTGGAATATCCTCCCCGAAAATCACAATCAGCGTAGTGTTCATCGAGCAACTCGCCTATTTCATCATACTCGGTTCCACAATACTCTCTTCCATTCTGGTCGGAGTGATAGCCGAAGGCAAGGTGCTCTACGGGCTGAAATACGCCCCGCCCCTCGGGCTTGGCGCGCTTTTCTTCTTCACTATTTTCAAGATAGTGATAAGCGGCTTCCTTGCAGGCTTGGTTTAGCGCCCCTCAGACAAAAGAAGTGCCGCCTGCCCACTGCCTGCCAACCAGGCGCATCGCGCTTCCCGCGGCACTACAATTTTATACCTTCCATTCAGATAAATCGCCATGCCAATTTTCACGCTTCCGGACGGCAAGTCGCTCGAGGCGCCCAAAGGCGCAACAGTAGCTGATGCAATCGGCATACTCTCCAAAAGGCTGCTCACAGCCTCGCTTGCTGCCTCGGTTGATGGAAAGCAAGTCGACTTGGCCAGCCCTCTTCCTGAAAAATGCTCGCTCCGCGCCTTCACATTCGATTCAGCAGAGGGAAAAGAAGTATTCCGCCACTCGACCGCGCACATTCTTGCAATGGCAG
>JAPLWY010000069.1:0-877 GCA_026396355.1 Microcaldota archaeon | reverse complement strand
ATCGGGCCGGTTGTTGAGGAAGGCTTTTACTATGACTTTGGCAACTGCCAGGCGTTTACCCCTGACGACCTTGCGAAAATAGAGACGGAAATGGCAAAGATAGTGAAGGAAAATCTGCCTTTCCGCAGGGTTGAGCTCACAAAGCACGACGCGCAAAAGCTTTTCTTCGGCAACAAGTTCAAGCTTGAAATGATTGATGAAATACCCGATGGCGAACATGCGGTTTATTACGCAGGCGACAAATGGTGCGACCTGTGCCGCGGACCCCACGTGCCCTCAACCGGCGTGATAAAGGCATTCAAGCTCACCCAGGTTTCCTCAGCCTACTGGCGCGCAGACTCAGCAAAGGACAGCCTGCAGCGCATATACGGCATTTTGACCTCTACTCTTTCCAGCAAGAGGCGCCCGGCATGCCTTTCTTCCACGACAGGGGCAATATCATCCTCTCCCAGCTTGCGGAATTCATGACTGAAAAGATGAGGAAAAGGAATTACGAAATAACCAAGACGCCCATAATACTCAACCAGTCCCTATGGCTGCGCTCAGGCCACTGGAACCACTACAAGGAGAACATGTACTTCACTGAAATCGACGGGCAGCCGTTTGCGGTCAAGCCCATGAACTGCCCGGGCAACATGCTCATCTTCAAGGCAAACTCGCATTCCTACCGCGACCTGCCCATTCGCGCAGGTGAATTCGGCCTTGTGCACCGCCACGAGCTTTCAGGCGTGCTTTCCGGGCTTTTCCGCGTGCGCTGCTTCACGCAGGACGATGCGCACGTTTTCTGCACTCCCGAGCAGATGAAGGGCGAGATAGCCGACCTGATAGCCCTTGCGCACGAAACCTACTCTGCGTTCGGCTTCACCTATGAAGTGGA
>JAPLWY010000063.1:6490-6874 GCA_026396355.1 Microcaldota archaeon | reverse complement strand
ACTTCTGTTTCAAAACGAAGAAAAAGAAAAAAGGGCGGCCGAACTGATCATTGCGAACAGGGAACTTCTATTTCAAAACGAAGAGAAAGAAAAAAGGGCGGCCGAACTGATCTTAGCCAATAAGGAACTTATATTCCAGCACGGGGAAAAAGAAAAGAGAGCTGCTGAATTAGTCATAGCGGATAAAGAAATTGTATTTCAAAACTCTGAAAAAGAGAAGCAGGTGGCTGCAAATAAGGAGCTTGAGACCTTCAGCTACTCCGTATCCCATGATCTCAGGGCACCGTTAAGACATATTGGGGGGTTTGTCGACTTGCTTGTGAAAAACAATTCGCAGCAACTCGATCAAACAGGGCTAAGGTACCTGAATATCATTTCGGAGTC
>JAPLWY010000063.1:6030-6459 GCA_026396355.1 Microcaldota archaeon | reverse complement strand
GGGACCCTGATAGATGCCTTGCTGACATTCTCAAGATTAAGCAGGACAGAATTGCAACGGTCGAAGATTAATACTAACATACTTGTAGCCCGCGTGCTAAAAACATTCAGCGATGAACTTAATGGAAGGAATATTGAGTTCAACATATCAGATCTTCCTGATATCATGGGTGACGAAAGCCTGATAAACCAGGTGTGGGTTAACCTGATCTCCAACGCCATAAAATATACCAGGAAAAGAGAGAAAGCAGTGATCAGCATCGGGGGAACCGATGAGGATGACCATATTCAGTTTTTTATCATGGATAACGGCGCCGGGTTTGACATGAAGTACGTTGACAAGCTTTTTGGTGTTTTTCAGCGACTGCACAAAACCAGGGATTTTGAAGGAGTCGGGATAGGCCTGGCCAATGTGAACAGGATCATTATT
>JAPLWY010000063.1:0-5889 GCA_026396355.1 Microcaldota archaeon | reverse complement strand
TCAGGGAGAAACCGGGATTGGCGCAACATTTTTCTTCACCATCCCATCTAAATGAAAACCATTTTCTGTAAGCTGGGGAATTGGAAAATGGTAAAAAAGTTAAAGAGAACAGGTTTGAAGGAATGTTTTTATATAATCAAATAAATGACATCATATGAATGCAGAAGTAAAAAGGATCCTGATTGCTGACGACAGTCCGAAAGACGTTGAGCTAACGATTGCCGCCCTTGCGGAAAAATCGATGTACCTTACAAAGGACGAAAAGCAGGAGCTTGGCGCATATTCGCGCGCGCTGGGCAGGGGGGACTCGCTCGGGGATATTGCGGGCGGGATAAATGGGATTGAAGCGGAAGCGCGCAAGCGCGAGAGGAATTATGCGAGGCTGACCGAGCTTGGAAAAAAGCCGCTGCGCGCGGATGACCGGGATATGCTAGATGAGTTCAAGCACAGGGTTACGCATGCGACCGCGCAGGATGCATTCAGGATGAAAAAGCTGGATTGGGCAAGGCTGGAGGCAACGCTGGACAGGCTTGGGAAGGGATGGGAGGCGCCATCTGTTGACATCGATGCCGCGATAAGAGAGATGCTGGATCCCAAGAATTCCGAATGCCTGCCCGAGGGCGTGCTCAGCTCATTGAGGCTAGTGCGGGACAGGAAAGAGACATTTGCCGAGGACTGGGTGGAGTATATCGTCAAATTAAGATACATGGAGATGAATGAGAGCAAGAAGCAGAGCCTGCTGGCAAGAATCGGGTTCATAATTGCATGCGGATTGGCAGATGACAGACCTGCAAGCCAGGAGATGGAAATCCTCAAGTCCGCGACAGACGCCATAGCCAAAGGCGCGCTCCCGCAAGGCGAGCAGATGGCGCTCCTGGCCAAGACGCTGGAAAAGTGCGAGAGCAGGACAGAAGAAAGGGGCCAGCGGAATTTCGAGAACATGATGGACAGCGGCTACTATTAATACTGAAAAAACAAAAAGAGCGGCATTTATAAAATGTTCAAGCAGGAAACTGCGCAGAGAGGTAGAGAATATGACAATTGGTAGGCAATACACTCCGAACCTGACACGGCAAAGAACAGACGTGCACGCACAGATTGCCACGCTTCTTAAGAAACTGGACGACCCGGTTGTGAAAAATAAGTTGGCGATAAAGGAACCGGACAGCGGGTTGGGCATCGTGAAAGTGCTGGATGGCAAGACACTGAGGACCAATCTTATCAAAATACGCGCAGAAGCTCCACGATGCGAACCACGAGGACATAAAGGACATCATGCGCACTTTACATGGATACGACAAAGCCATCGGCGCGGTGAAGGAGTTCTCAAAGTTCAAGTAGGACTAGTGCAAGGAAAGAAAAAAGAAAAATAAAAGCAGAAAAAACCTCAGAGCGTCACTTTGAGGTTCAGCTCTTTCTTCAGCTCGCGGTAGCGGTTCCTGATTGTGACTTCAGTCACGCCTGCAACATCAGCCACTTCCTTCTGCGTGCGCCTCTCTCCGTACATCGCGGATGCAATGTAAACAGCAGCGGCTGCAACGCCGGTTGGCCCGCGCCCTGAAATCAGCCCCTTGGCAATCGCCTTTTTCAGAAGGGAAATTGCCCTCTCCTGCACATGCCCGGACAGCTTGAGCGCTGCCGTGAACTTGGGCACATAGTGGGCCGGGTCGGTGAGCGGGACGTCGATGTCCAGCTCGCGGCGCACAAACCTGTACGCCCTGCCGATTTCCTTCTTCTCAATTCCTGAAACGCGGGAAATCTCGTCAAGCGTGCGGGGGATGCCCTGTATGCGGCAGGTTGCGTAAATCACTGCTGAAACGACTGACTCGATCAGCCTTCCGCGGATGAGCTCTGCTTTTATGCACTTGCGGTAAAGGAGCGCTGCTGATTCGCGTATTGAGTCCGGAAGCCCCAGATAAGAGGCAATCCTGTCAAGCTCGGAAAGCGCGATTGCAAGGTTCCTCTCCATCGATGAGGCGATTGATGCCCTCTTGTGCCACTTCCTCATGCGATAGAGCTGAGCCTGCTTCTTGGGGGAGATTTTTGCGCCTCGTATGTCGCGGTTGTACTGGTCTATTTCAGTCACAAGGCCCTTGTTCGGGCGCATGTACTTNNCCTCGAGGTTTTCGGCAATGATGAGCCCGCAGTTGCTGCAGACTATCTCGCCTTTCTCGTAGTCGCGAGTAAGTTTCGCGTTGCCGCATTCTGGGCATTTGTCAACCATATATCCACCCCACGAATAGAAATTTTGTTAACGTTTGCTGATAGTTAGATTTTAAAAGGTTGTGAATTGTATGGACAGAAAGGTTTAAAAACTTTGGTGAGGGCTTTGCGCCTCTGCTGCACGGGGAGAGGGGGAGGAGGCGCTACCTTGACATCAGGTAGACAACCACTGTGATTACGACGATTACGACTGCCGTGAATATGAGCCGTTCAGCCATGGCTCCCTTAATGCCTTCTTCTTTTTATAAACATTGCCAAGGAAAAGGGAATGTGAAAATCGCATTCGTGACAGACACTCACTTCGGCTACCGCCGCTTTGAGCAGGACGCGCTTTCGCAAGGGAGGGAAGCAATACTGTCGGCAGCCAGGCAGGCAGACATTCTTGTACTGGGCAGGGACAATTTCGACTCGCCAATTCCGAAGATGGAAACGTTGGCAGAAGTGACAGGAATACTGCGCGAGGCATTGGCGATTTTCCGCTCGCGCGGAATAAGCGGAATGCCGATATTCGCAATACATGGCAACCATGACAGGAGGGCAAGGGGGTTTGTGCATCCCACCGAGCTTCTGGCGCGCGGGGGCTTTCTGGAGAATGTGCACAACAGGACTTCTGTTTTTGAAGTGAAAGGGGAGAAAGTTGCGATTTCAGGTATGGGAAACGTGCCCGATGACCTGGCGCGAGAGGGGCTGGGAAAAGTAACGTGCAAGACAGTAAAGGGAGCATACAATGTGTTTGCGCTTCACCAGTCTTTTCAGGAGTTTGACGCTTCCAAGAACGAATCATACCTTTCAGTGGAAGACTTGCCGGATTGCTATGATTTGTACTTGTGCGGGCATGTACATAAGCCCAGCCTCACCGGAAAAGTGCTTAACCCCGGAAGCACGGTGGTGACGCAGCTCAAGCAGGAGGAGGCTGGCGAGAGGGGCTGGCTGCTGTATGACACTGGGGAGAAAAAGCCTTCTTTTATGCCAATTGATTCGCGGAGGCTGTGCTACTCCGCGCTCATCTTTGAATCGGCCACTCCGGATGAAATAAAGAAAAGAGTGGAGGAGGAGGCGAAAAGGCTTTCTGGCTCGCTTGGTGCATCTGGCGCTGCAAAGCTGCCGCTGGTGAAAATAGTTGTGAAGGGAACGCTTGCTCCCGGCTTTGGCAGCGCGGATTTGAGGCTGCCTTCACTTGGCGAGAATGTTTTCGTGGACAATGCGATAAATTCTGAGAGCCTGTTGGGGAGAATCGCGCAGATAAAGCTCTCGCGCGAGAAAAAGGCAGGCGCGCGTCAGCAGGGGATGGAAATACTGAGGAAAAGGCTGGAAGGGACCGCCTATTCGCTTGGCGACCCTGAGGAGCTGTTCGAGGCCTTGCTGGAAGGGAACGCGTTCGCGAGCATAGTGGAGAAAGTTGAAAAGGCGGGGAAAAAGGAGGAAGCAGAGTAAGGCGCGCGCTAGAAAAAAGAAAAATAAATGAATCTAGAATTCCACCCTGTCGCATCGCATGTAGTCGCGCAATGCTTTTGGAACCGTGAAGCCTGTCTCGTCCTGGTAGTTTTCCATTATTGCAATCATTGTGCGCCCCACAGCCAGCCCGCTTCCGTTGAGGGTGTGCACGAACTCCACTTTTCCTCCGCGCCTGAAGCGCACGTTCGCCCTGCGCGCCTGGAAGTCGGTGCAGTTCGAGCAGGAGGAGATTTCGCGGTACTTGTCCTGCGAGGGAAGCCATGCTTCTATGTCATAGGTTTTTGCCGCTGCAAATCCCAAATCCCCTGTGCAAAGCGAAATCACGCGGTAGGGAAGCTCGAGCTTGCGAAGCACCGACTCGGCATCATTGACCATGCGCTCAAGCTGCGCAAACGAGTCTTCGGGCTTGGTGAATTTCACCAGCTCCACTTTGTCAAACTGGTGCTGGCGCATTATTCCCTTGATGTCCTTCTGGTATGAGCCTGCCTCGCGCCTGAAGCACGCTGAATAGGCGCAGAAGCTCATTGGGAGCTGTATTTCGTCGAGTATTTCGCCGGAAAACATGTTGGTGACAGGCACTTCGGCTGTTGGGATGAGCCACAAGTCCTCGCCTTCGCACTTGTAAAGCTCTTCGGCGAATTTCGGCAATTGGCCGGTGCCTGTCATTGTCTTCGAGTTCACCATGTAAGGGGGCAGGAGCTCGGTGTAGCCGTTCATCACCTGCAAGTCAAGCATGAAGCTGATGAGCGAGCGCTCCAGCCTTGCTGCCAGCCCCTTGAGGAATACGAAGCGGTGGCCTGCAACCTTCACCCCGCGCTCAAAGTCAATCAGGTTTTTTCCTGCTGCCTCGTAGTGCGGCTTGGCGTCCTTGCTGCCCTTGGATGGCTCGCCCCATTTGCGCACTTCAGGGTTCATGGACTCGTCCTTGCCAACTGGCACTGACTTGTCCGGAATGTTGGAAACGCGCAGGAGAATTGTGCTCATCTGCGACTCAAGAAGCTCGGATTGGGAGTCCACTTCGCGTATTTTCTCTGAAAGAGTGCGTGTCTTTTCAAGTATGGGAGTTGCATCTGTTTTGCTCCGCTTTGCCTCTGAAATCTGCTCGGAAAGCGCGTTTTTCTCTGACTTGAGCTTGTCAGCTTCGGATTTTATCGCGCGCCATTTGGCATCAAGCGACATGAGCTCATCGCAGACAGCAGTATCTGCATTGCGAAGCCTAAGCGACTCCGCAAGTATTTCGGGGTTTTCGCGTATCAGTTTTATTGAAAGCATTTACTTCAACTCCTCAATGAGCTTTTGCACCAGTTCCTGACCGATCCTTACTTGTGCCTCTTTTGTGCTCCCTGCTATGTGCGGGGTGAGAATGATGTTTTCAAGCCCGCAAAGAGGGCCAATGTAGGGCTCGTGGGAATAGACATCCAAAGCCGCGCCGGCAATCCTTCCCTGCGAAAGCGCATCCGCAAGCGCTTCCTCGTCTATCAGCCCTCCGCGCGCTGTGTTTATTATGAATGCGTTTTTCTTCATTTTCGAAATTGCAGCTGCATTGATCATGTTCTGCGTGGAAGGCAGGAGCGGGACGTGCAGGCTGATGAAATCAGAGCTTGCCAGTAACTCGTCCAAGTCAACCCCTTTTGCAATTATGGATTCCGCGTGATGGGTGTCATAGTAGATGACTCGCATGCCAAGCGCCTTTGCTTTCATTGCAAGCATGGTGCCAATCCTGCCAAACCCCACCAGGCCCAAAGTCTTGTCCATCAGCTCAGTGCCGGTGAGCTCCTTTTTCAGCCATTTTTTCGCCTTCATGCCAGAGTCTGCGCGGGGAATCCTTCTTGAGAATGCGAACATCATGCCAAGCGCAAGCTCGGCAACCGAATTGGAGGAGGCGCCAGGTGTGTTCATCACTTTTATTTTCCTGCGAGCGCACGCTTCGGCATCGACATTGTCCAGCCCCACGCCAGCCCTTGCCACTATTCTGAGCTTGGGCGCGTGGGTGAGAAGCTCTTCAGTCACCTTGGTGGCGCTGCGCACCACTAAAACTTCGGCATCCTTGAGGGCGCTGGGAAGGTCGGCGGGGGAGACCTGGGTTTCGCCGAGCTTTTTTATTTCTGAGATTACTTCCGGTTCCATTGCGTCTGCAATCACTATTTTCATGAAATCCCTCTCAATCACTTGCAATCATTCCCCAATTTTATTTCCCAAGCACGCTGCGGA
>JAPLWY010000090.1 GCA_026396355.1 Microcaldota archaeon | reverse complement strand
TTCTTCCCGAAAAGCCTGCAAGACATATCAACATCAGCCAATGCCATCTCGGGCAGGGGCTGGTGCACAAACCTTACGTCTTCAAAGCCTGCCGGGCTGCAATACTCAACGTCCTTGCCCCTTGCCGATTCCACATGGTCGCGTTTCCTGCTTCGTATATCCACCATATTATCAACCTACACTTCTCATGTTCGCATTTTAAAACCTCACCTCCCAATCTCATGCATGGCGCTTTTCAAATGGGTCATGGATCGGTTCATCTACATCGTGGTCATCTCGCTTCTTCTCATGGCCGGCTACACGATGTATGTGTTCAACGAGGGAAAAATAGACACCGAGACCGCAAAGGTGTATTTCCAGGCGCTAACTGCGCTTGCCACGCTCGCGCTTCTCTTCTACGCATATTCCAACGTTGCCTCCAAGCGCGAGGAGGATGCCGCGCGCCTCGAGCTTGCAGTCCGCCCCATCCTGGTCTGGGAGCTTGAAAGCGAAAAAGGCAGGACTCGGCTGGTCTACCACTCTCTCAAGCACCCGATTTACGATTTTCGCGTGAATGTGCGCCTGGGGAACAAAGCCTTCGCAGTCTCGGAGCGCCATATCGACGTTTCGGATGACAAGAATATGGACGAGCACTTCCGCGACCTGACTGACTTCATGAAAGGCGCGTTGGGCTCCGCAAAGCAGGGAAAAGTGGAGCTGTTTTTCACCTACCACTCCGAAGTGGGCGGCAAATACGAGGCGGATTTCTCAAAGGAAGTGGTGGCTGGGAAATCAGGAATGCAGTTCCAGCACCGCAAGTTCGTCTCGGCAAAATACCCCTGGAAAGAGCAGAAGATTATTTTTGACGACGATGTCGATTAGCGCCTCAGTTTCTCTGCACTCTTACTTGCTGATAGCCAAGCTCGCATAAGCCACTACTTTTGCGTCATCACCTGTTTCCTCTCCGGAATTGGTGTAATGCAAAAGTTCGCACTTTTTTGCGCCTGACAATTGCGAGTAGCAAAGCGCTGCAGCAATCGGCCCATGCCCGCAGATTGACAAGTCATGCGCCTCCACTTCCCCTTCAAACCCTTTCCAGTCCATTTTCCCAAGAAGCGAAATTGCCTTCATATCCTTTTCCTTTGCAGCCCCCGCAGGCTCATAATGCGTAAAATCAGACGAAGCAATGAAAATCGCATCCCTGCCAGTTTTCTTCACTGCGCTGTAAACCGCGCGCCCCAAATCCTCGGCTGCCATCCCATCCTGCCAGCCCATGCAAATGCACACAATTTTCGGCTTGTTGCCCAGCATCTGAAGAAAGGGCAGCTGCACCTCGCACGAATGCTCCTCCAGGTGCGCAAGCTCGTCGCGGCGGGCAATTTTCCCAGACTTCACTATCGCTTCTGCCAGCTCAGTGTCGCACTCCAGGCTTCCCAGCGGGGTTTTCCACCCCTCGAATGAAACAGAAACAGGCTGCCCCATTCCAGTGTGGTTGGGCCCCGCCACAATGGCAGTTATTCCGTCCCTCTTGAAATTTGCGCACGAGGCAAAAGAATAAGCCGCAGTCGCACCCGAATAAACATACCCTGCGTGCGGGCACACAATGGCAAGCCTTTCCTTTCTCTCCACCTTCTTTTCCGCCTCGGAGAGAAAGCCTGAAACCTGCGTGCGGAGCGCTGACGCGGAAGAGGGGTAAAACGCGCCTGAAACTGCCGGGCTTCTCATAACTTTAATTTCAGGCGCTAACTTTATAAGAATGAAATCCCTTTTTCCCATATGGCAGAAAACCTACTATCGCTTTCGCTCTCATCCTACACGAAAAACATCAAGCTGATTTCGTTCTTCTCAATCCCGGCGCTCATCGCATTTCTCATCCCTGCGCTCGTGAATACCCCCGTTTTCTCTGCACTTGGCGGCACATTCCTGCGCACAGGCAGCATACCCGACGTATCTGCAGCAGAGCTTGGCGTGGTGATAACCGGCGTACTGCTCTCGCTTTACCTCATGTCGTTTGCAATAGTGAACATCAACATAGTGATAAAGTCCCAGCGCACCAGCACCAACATCAAAAACGAGGTGCTCAAGGGCATAACCGGCTACACGCTCAACGTGTTCTCGTTTTTCCTGCTGGGCACGATTGCGCTTCTGATCATCCAGCTTTTCACATTCGAGCTTGGCGTGCAGTCCTGGCTTGCTCCTCTTCTCTCCCTAATAGTGTGGCTGCCTCTCTTCTACGCGCCCGCAGGATTGGTGATAGACGAGCTGCGCCCCTTCCGCGCAGCGCAAAAGTCATTCTCGACAATATTTGCCAAATTCCACTATTTCCTGGTCTGGCTCGCAATCTCAATCATTCTTCTCTCATTGCTTGATGCGCTGGCCCTTTGGCTGCTTCCGCACAAAATAGGCTCGCTCGCCGTGCTTTTGGTGAACTCCATGGTGCTCGTGCCCTTCCTGATCGTGTTCCAGTCGCACATCTACATGAGCAAGTATACCATATTGGACTAACTCAGCCATGGTCAAGTGGGGTTAATTTTCGTACTTTTACACTTTTTACCATCTATTTATATGCCTTTCGGGCATAATAAACACACTCAAAAGGCTACAATATGGACTACCAGCCATTCAAAAACCAGCGCCCATTCAAAGACGTGTTAGTGAAGCCGCCGCGTTCCAACCCAGAGATAGCAATGCACATTCAAAAATATGCGGCTAAGTTCGAGCTGCAGCGCGACAAGTGCAAGGCAGACATCATGGCGCGCGCTTTAGCAACCGGTATTTCCAATGAAATATGCCGTCTGCTTGTGTGCGATTTTTTCCCGCGCCCAGTATAATCCGATTCAAGGCTTAAAGTCCCGGGTGCTCGTGCACTCGCTGCTTGGCAACAAAAAAGAGGCGGAGCGCGCCATCGATGAACTGATTGCACAGGCGCGGCTTGAAATCTCAAAAAAGGAATTCGGAGCCGTGGAGATGCTTCCTGGCGTATTTCTTCTGAAAGACGTTTTGCCATTGATAGTCGATAAGCTTGACTCTGATAGGGTTGGCAAGTGCCTGAAGCTGCTTGACTCGGCAGGTGAAATTGCAGTTAATGGAAATGATATGGATCGCGATCCGGATGAAATGTTTGCCGCTGGAATGTCGGCTGCAAAAGCAG
>JAPLWY010000072.1:12986-13650 GCA_026396355.1 Microcaldota archaeon | reverse complement strand
TGTTTTCACGGTGAACATCGCAAAGGCGAATGTCCCGCACGTGATGGAAGCTTTCAGGCGCGCAAGGCGCAAGATGTCCGGGAGCTACAGCATCCTGCAATCTGATTACAAGAAGATAGTCTAGGGGGTAATATGGAGGATGGAATGATCAATACTGGTTTCGACGACCTGATTTCCAGCCTCAAAGCATCCGGCTCGCCCCTTAGCATTGCCAAACTCGCCTCAATCTGCAACGTGCCCAGCAAAACAGTCTTAGAGTGGGCGCACATTCTTGAAAAGGACGGCAAGGCGGAAATAATCAACCGCTTTGACGGCGTCTATGTTTCCTGGGCAAGCAAGCCCTCTTCGCACGAGCGCCTTTCCCCTCTTCACACTCATCAGACCAGCCAGCAGGATTTTGACGCCCAGATAAGCCTGGCGCGCGAGCGCGAGGCTAAAATGGCGCAGGAAAAGCAAACGCCAGGCGCAATTTCAACTACTTCAACTATTCCGACTTACACCCAGGCACCAATTGCGCCAACCAGCCCAGCACCAATTCCATCTCCCAGTTCAACTGCCCGCCCATCTTCAAGTGCGGTTCCCAATGCGCCAATCACCCCGAAGCAGCAGATAGATGCAGCGCGCGGCGAGCTTAGCGCGCTTGACAACGAGCTTTCCAAAGTTG
>JAPLWY010000072.1:12555-12952 GCA_026396355.1 Microcaldota archaeon | reverse complement strand
CAAAGTTGAAAATGCAATCGAGCGGCTGGAGCGCATGAAGGACTTTGAGACCCAGATGACCTCCATCAGCGAAATTGAGCGCGAGGAGAATGAGACGGCAAGCGAAAAAGTGGCAGAGGTTGAAAGGCAAATAATCGCGCCTGTTCCGCGCAGGCGCGAGGATAAGCGCCAAGCCTATCCTCAGGATAAGAACGATGCTGCAATCGAATCGCAAAGCACAGAGCTTGTTGATTCCCTTGCGCAGATGCCGATTGCCGAAGAAACATTGCGCGACGGGGAGCAGGCTGAAAGCAAGGCGCAGCCGGAAAAGCCCAAATTCTCGGCAATAAATTATCTTTCGCAGAAAATCAGCAAGGGAAAGAACAAATCCCGCTTTGAAAAAATAAAAAAGCCCCCG
>JAPLWY010000072.1:6010-12507 GCA_026396355.1 Microcaldota archaeon | reverse complement strand
CTGAGACTTCTGTCAAGTTTTCCGAAAGAATGGAGCGCCAGCTTCGCAAAATAGAAAAGCAGGCGCGCGAAGTAGAGGTTTTGCGCTCGCAAAAAGAACAATTGCTGAACGAGCACTACTTGCCAATGCAGCGCAGGCTGGAGTCTGAAATAGAAACAATAAGCGACAGGATAGTGAAGATTGAGAACGGGGTTTTCGGGCTGCAAAAGCGCGCTTCAGACCTTCCCATGAAAGTTGGCGCGGTTGAGAAGATACAATCATCAACAATTAATGCTCACAGCCAGATGAGAAAGGCATACGACGAGGCATCTGCCTTGGTGGAACAGGCGGGAATTGAGCTTGCTGACGAAATTTCAAAGCTGGAAGAGCTTGCAGAGCAGTGCAGGCACGAAATCTCAGGCCACTCGGCAAAAACAGTGGAGCTGAAAAACACGCTTGAGCGCATTGATGTGCAGGAAGGCGAAATCTCATACCAGGTTTCAGCAGCGCGAAGCCTGCTTGCAGAGCAGGCAGAGAAATTGGAGTCTGCCGAGAAATACGCGACTGAACTTGCAAAACTGCGCTCCGAGATTGCAGAAGAAGTGGATGGCATGAAGCGCGAAATCTCCTCCACAAAGGGCGTGCTCACCAATATCGAGAGCCAGGTAGGGCAGATAAGGCACGTGCGCGAATGGGCAGGCTCGATGAAGGACGAATACGAGGCAAAGATGCAGGAGATTGACGATTACGTGAAGAACGGCAATGCCGAGTTCGAGCTTTTGCGCGACTCGGTCGAGTCCCGCTTTGTGCAAAAATACCTTCGCGAGCTTCGCATGCTCTCAGGCAGCTACACATTCGAGCTCAACCAGGCAAAGGCAACTGAAGCAGACCTTGACTCGCGCATTGCAGGCGCAAGACAGAGGCTGGATGAATTGATTGACGAGGGGCAGAAGATTGCGGCAAAGGAAGAAGGGCAATTGCCCTCAGTTGCCGATGCAGGCCAATACGGGCTTCGCGCGCAGACATTCGAGGGCTTGAACGAGCTTGAGGCAGAGGAGAGCAAGGTCGCGCAGATGATTGCGCAGGTGGTGGGCAGGAAAACCGAGCACGTTTCCGCAAAGCCGCTCTCGCGCCCGGTCCGTGTCGGGATTTCCCTCAAGCGCGCGCCAAGAAAAGCAAGGAAGAGCGCAGCAAAGAAAGTTGAAAAGAAGGCTATTTCTAAAAAAACGCGCATAAAGCCGCGCATGAAGCCTGGCAAAGCAGGGAAAGCGCGCATAAAGGTGCGCAAGGAAAAGAACGCAAAAGCACACTCCAAGAAAAAGGGCAGGCGCTGAACAGCAAGCGCCAGGAAATCCGTGCACAAGCGACTCTACTTCTTTTCAGAGCCCATGTACATGCCTGCGATTATCAGCACCAATCCTCCGACAATCAGGGGAATCATGTATTCCTGGTACGGCGTTGAAGAGGTTGTGAACAGGCCGAACATCTGGCTCTGGCTTATCGAATAAGCCCCGGTAATGACGCCTGCAATAACAAGCACAATGCCTATCATTGCGAGAGTTTTGTTCATTCAGACCACCATTCCACAGTATGGCTTTTGTTCTTTATAAATACCGGGCTGTTTTCTCAAAAATGCGTGCTTTTCCGCTCCAAGAACAATCCGAGGGCAAACCGTCGATATCCTTTAAAGCCTTTTCATTTATATCAGGGGTTGCGGCTCTACCCGCCGTTGCTTTCGCCTCGCGCGAGGGCAGGCGCCTGCTTGCAGGCGCAATTACCAATCCTCGGATTGGGAGGGAATTTGATGGACAAGAAAACTATTGCGAATGCCATAACAAAGGCGCTCGAGGACAAGGGAAAGCGCAAGTTCTCCCAGAGCGTGGAATTCATTGCGAACTTCCAGAACGTCGACTTCACAAAAGCCGAAAACCGCCTGAACCTGGACATCATATTGCCGAAAGGCAAGGGCAAGGACCGCAAGGTCGTGGTGTTCGCGGACGGCCAGATGGCATTTGACGCAAAGAACAACGGCGCATCCGAAGTCATTGACGGCGCAGGAATCCCCAAGCTTGCAGCAGACAAGGGCAGGCTCAAGGCAATGGCAAAAACATGCGAATTCGTGGCACAGCCCAGCCTGATGGTGACTGCAGGTAAATCCCTGGGTCAAGTATTAGGCTCAAGAGGAAAGCTGCCCCGCCCAATCATGGGTTCGCTCAAGGACTCGATTGACCAGGCAAAGAGGCGTGTGCGCATGCTCTCAAAAGGCAAATACCTGCCTGTCTCCCAATGCATTATCGGGAGCGAGGCAATGGAAGTCTCTGACCTGGTGGAAAACTTCGAAGCGGTTTATGACAAGGTCAGGACCAAGATTGCCGAATCCGACATCAAGTCGATATATGTGAAGCTTTCGATGGGCAAGCCCATCAAGGTCGCTTAAAGGTGTTTACGATGACCAAGAAAAAAATAAAGTCAGTAAAGCAGAAGAAGGAAAGCATTTCGCTTGCCTCAAAGAAGGCGAGAGTGGACGAGATTGCCAAGTCTGGAGGCAAGTTCCCCGTAGTGGCGCTCCTCAACATCCGCAACCTTCCGGACAGGATTTTCCAGTCCTCGAAAAAGAAGCTCCGCGGCAGCGCGATTTTCTCGGTTGCAAAGAACAGCACAATCATTCGCGCGCTTGACAAGACCGGAAAGAGCGGCGAGCTTTCTGCTCACATAGACTTTCCCACAGCGCTTGTCTACACCACCATGACGCCATACTCGCTTTTCAAGTTTTTCAAGGACAACAAGACCAGCGTGGCTGCAAAGCCAGGTCAAATCGCGCCCTTTGACATCATTGTCCATGAAGGCGAAACCGACCTGATGCCAGGCCCGGCTCTCTCCGAGCTCAAGGGCGCAGGCATAAACGCGCAGATTAAAGGCGGAAAAATCATCATTGCAAAAGACTCGGTGGTTGCCAAGAAAGGCGCAAAAATAACCGAGAGCGTCTGCAAAGCGCTCCAGAAACTGAACATATTGCCTTTCGAGGCAATGGTGAACATGGTTGCCGCATACGACGGCAAGCTCACCTACCCCGCATCCGCGCTCAACATTGACGAGGAGCAGCTTCGCGCAGACGTGCTCGAATGCTTGTCGCAATCGTTCAATGTGTCATTCAACGCATCTTTCCCGACTTCACAGAACATCGAGGCCCTCCTGTCCAACGGAATGTCGCAGGGCAGGAACCTTGCAATAAACGGCGGCATCTACTCGGACGCTTCTACCGAGCTGCTTCTGGTGCAGGCTGTAATGCTTGGCAGCACGCTGTCGAGCAAGGTCGGGAACATGGAGTCACAGTCAAACGCTGCGGCGGACGCTTCTACCGCCACTGCGCCAGCTGAACAAAAGTAGGAGGTAGTAATATGAAAATTGACCCGTATCTGCATGCCGCGCTTCTCTTGCAGGGAGCAGGCAAGGAAATAAGCAAAGACCACATTGTCGCCGTTCTCAAGGCAGCCGGAGTCTCCGCAGAGGAGGCAAAGGCAACCGTTCTTGCGGAGGCAGTGAAGGGCGTGAACTTCGAAGAGCTCCTGAAGGCAGCGGCAATGCCAGTGGCAGCGGCCCCGGCGGCAGCAGCGCCTGCAGAGCACAAGAAGGAAGAGAAGAAGGAGGACCCGGCCAAGCAGGAGGCTGCAGCGGCAGAGGGGCTCGCATCGCTCTTCGGATAAGTTAGTTGGAATCCCGACTAATTTCAGTTTTTTCTCCTTTTCATTTTTTCCATTTCTTTTTATTCTTTCTCTTCCCACCCTTATTCATGCGCATCACAGTTCTCAACGACGAAAAGCCTGGCAGCTGCCCCGCAGAGCACGGTCTTTCCTTCCTGGTGGACTGCGGTGAAAAAATACTGTTTGATGCCGGGCCATCTGAAATATTTGCCAAAAACTCCGCTGCGCTTGGCATTGATTTGAAAGAGGTAAAAACAATTGCGCTCAGCCACGGGCATTGGGACCACACCAACGGGCTGAAATTCATAGAGAGCAAAAAGCTGGTCTGCCACCCAGACTGCTTTGCCCGACGCTTCAGGAAAAACGACAGGGAATACAACGGAATTCCGCTTACGCTTGACGAGGCAAAAAAGAAATTCCAGCTCGTTTTGACCAAAAAGCCTTACAAAATTTCCGAAAATGCGCTTTTCCTGGGCGAAATACCACGCCTCAACAACTTTGAAGCGAAAGCAACCGAATTTTACCTTGAGGGCGGCGCGGACGACTTCATCATGGGCGATTCCGCGCTGGCAATAAAAACAGAGAAAGGGCTGGTTGTAATCGCAGGCTGCTCGCATGCAGGCATATGCAACATACTGGAATATGCAAAGCAGGCAAGCGGAACAAAAAGAATTTATGCGGTAATCGGCGGCTTCCATCTTCTTGGCAATGATGATTCCGCGCGCAAGACAATAGAGTACTTCAAAAAGGAAAAAATTCAGAAAATATTCCCGTCCCACTGTGTAAGCGAGGAAGTGATCGATGAAATGGGCAAATGCCTCAGCATCGCCCGCGTCCGCTCAGGGGATGTTATAGATATTTGATATGGCTCTCGCCAGCGGCTTTCGCTTTAAATTCGTTTCGCACCAGAAAACGACAGGGTGGTTGGATGATGGTTCTTGGACGAATGAATGTTTTCCTCAATCATAATGGCGGCAGCGGCGGAACAGGCGATTTTTCCAAAAAAACAGGGACTGACTGGCAAGGCAAGGAAAACTCGCCGCAGGCATGGGAAAGGCTGGTTGCAAAGCGTGTGGATCGCATCCAGGCCAAAGTCCCAGCGGACAAGTCCATCAGCAACGTCCTGAAAACCGTTTCGCACACGATTCCCAATGATATTTCGGAGGCAGCCTCCAACGGCACAATAAAGCTGGCAATCGCCCAGCTGGAACTTGAAGCCGACACTGCCGGGCTTCTCGTGATTTCCGGCCAGTGCAAAGGCGAGGACAGGGATGGCGCCCTGCGCGCGCTTTCCCATTTTGCGACCGAAGATGCCATCGACAGCGCAGAGAAAAACTCGGTCAAGCTTCTTGCAGGAGACGCGTATGTCCCTTTGTCGCATTACTTTGATGACGTTGCAAGGATAGCGCTCAGCGAAAAGTCCGTCATGCTTGCAGAAAGCATATTCTATCCATATGATGCCAAGCACGGCCAAGGTTCAAAACATCCGCTGATAAGCCTTTTTATCGAGAAAGAGGCTTGGAAAACAATTGTCCGTGTTGAGCACAGGCTAAGCAAGGAATGCATATTCTCGCTGGCGCCATACATTGCCGATATAGCCAAGGCGAGCGAGAAAAACAGTTCCCAAATTTTGGAAACAATAGGTGCATGCCACCCTGACAAGGCAACCCGGCTTGCCGCAATCGATGCAATCAAGAACGGCGCAGTGGACAAGGGATGGGTTAATAACTCGCTTGGATGCTGCGTATACAAAGTGGAGGAAAATGCCGGCGCAGAATTCGTGGAAACAGGCAGGCATGCAGTTGATCTCATCTCATTCTCATCGGTAACGGATGACCTGCATCCGATATCCAAGTTCCATGACGCCTGCCGTACAAAAAACCAGCCGCTGCGCGCCTATGCAACGCAAAAGCTCATCTTGCTTTTGGACCTAACAGGCAATTATGAGGCGCATGCCCTGCTCGAAAAAAACGATGTCCGGGCCGCCGTGGTGGGGCATCTGGAGGGCAAAAAGGGGCCGGCAATTGCAAATGAGAATAATATGGGTGCGCTGGAAATTCTGGCGCACGGTTCAACTGTTTATGGCATGGCTGCATTGAAGCGGCTTACTGAAATACTGCCGGTGGACACGGATTTCAGCTTTGGCCATATTGCGGAAAACGCGAAGGACCCGGAGGTCAGGCGCTTTGCTGGCACTATCATTGCCGCGCTATCCTCAGAGAAAGCAGAGAAAGCTGACTAAGGGCAGATTGCCTGCCCAGTCCATGTTTTCCGCGCCCCAATTCCCAGCTTTCTGCCTTTCTTTTCCCCTAGCACGCGCGCTTTCGCCCGGCTTTCTCTTTAAATTCGTTTCGCACCAGAAAACGGCAGGGTGAGTGGATGCAGAAAACAGAACTTCCTAAAAGCAAGCTTTCGCCCACGCCCATCAAAACCATGAACGTCTGGAAAAATGACGTGTTCTACCGCTCATTTTTGGAAAACGGGCGCAAGCCGGGGCATTCGCTTCCCCTCTGGATTTACCCCAAGCTCATTGCAAACGGGCAAATTGAACTCGCGCGCGCCAACTTTCCCGAAATAAGGTATTCGTCCGTAGCAAAGCGGGAAGGCGAAATATTCGAATGGATGCTGATTTTCCTCAGGCAAAAGCTGGAATCCAGCAATGCGCTTGCGGAAAAAATAGGCGAAAGCAGGCGCGCCTCCTATCAACTCAAGGACGAAATCGCGCGCAGGGCAGGGCGAATAAACGGGTTTTACCATGATCTCATAAAGGAAATCAGCCAGCTTCGCACCCAAGACAGGTACGAGATAAAAACCGGC
>JAPLWY010000072.1:0-5954 GCA_026396355.1 Microcaldota archaeon | reverse complement strand
GGCAGAAAAGCTTTGGTAATCGCAACTGACAGGGCAATCAGTCTCGTTTCACTTCTATCTCGGGCTTCCTTGTGGCCTCGGCAACCAGGAACGCCCGTGCCGCCTCGAGAGTGACTGCTGTGCCATTTTTCACGGCCTTATTGTAATCCTTAAGATATTCCTTGGACCAAAGATAGTCTCCATAATATTTGGCGCACCGCTGGTCCATTGTTTCTATCTCAGGGATAATTCCAACAATCACTTCAGTTAAAAGCTGTGCCTTTGATTTGCTGGCATCCCGGGGCAGTTCCAAAATCGACACCTTGTCCGTGTCTTTCATCCCTTTCATCCTTGCAATCGTGTGCTGATAGTCTGCTTCCACGCCCTCCGGGCTGTACTGGCCAGTCTCATTGAAAATCTCAGTCATGATTCTGCTGATTTTCTTCGCTTCCCCGACCGTGATTTGCGTGGCGCCAGCCTTGCCAATGCGCCGGACATAAAGCAGCAGCGGCACAGTATTCCAGTCAGATGGGGGTTTTCCGTCAGTTTCAATATAGGGCTTGTCTGATGGCCAGTCAAGGTCCACCTGCTTGTAGTCCAGCATAGGGATCACTGAGAACCCGAACAGGCGTGCATGTATCACGTTTCTCTCGATTGTGGCTTGTGCGTCTTCCATGCTTGCAAGGTTGGGTGCTTCCACTTCGCCCACAAGATACATCAGCTTGCTGCCCTTTATGATCTTGTCGCCGGGTTCTGCGCTTTCCTTTGTCAGCTTCACATAGTCCACTTCAATTCCCCTACCTGCCCATGCCTTTTCAGCATTAGTTGCATATTCGTTCCCCATTGTCAGCGCAATTTCATGCAGGAGCGTGGCTATCCCTAGCTTTTTGGCATCGGGATAGACTCCAATGTGCGCCCCGTAAAGTGCGCTTGTGGTCGTATTTCCAAAATAGTTGCCGTCATGCGCCCCCACTACCTTGCCGCTCGGATCGCTTGCCGTGACAAGGAAATACTGCTGATAAGCGTTCTTGAACACAGGGCCGGCATCCATCTGTTCCATGAGCGCCTTTGCCGGGTCAAGCTCGTCAGGGCCAAAGTGCACGCGAAGAGCGGCATACGCGGCAACAAACTGCTTGCAATTGTGGTTTGAAACCGATTCAATCACATACCCCCGCTTAAGCATGCCATCCAATTTTCTTTTGTCTATTCCAGGCGCAAGAAGATCGTAGTTGCCCTTGATGACCTCGGCGCCAGGTTTCTTTTGCTGCATAATGCTGTTCAAATTGGCTTCTGAAGAGCGGTAGCCCTGCTCATCCGAGAGCCGGTCTGCATATGCTGCTGCCAATTTCCGGCTTTTCCGGTCATTGCCCAGACTGCCGGCCCATTCCTTGTAAAGTTCGATGGAATATTTGTTCAGCTCATAAGCAAGTGACATCGCGTCCTGCATTTCCTTGGGCTTGTCTTGCATGCTGCGCTTGAAAATCTCATTTTTCTTCTCCGCTTTCCTGATCGCAGCATGCCACTTCTGCGTCTTTGCCCCGATTTCCATGATTGTGTCAGGCTCGAATTTTTTGTCCTTGACTATGGATGCGCCAATGCTGTCTTGCGGCCCGCCTTTGGTTTCCTGCGTTTTTTTAGTGCCGCCCTGCTCATGTTTCATGTCAGCGCATAGAGCAAACAATTTCTCCATCTTCTTTGCAAGCGCTTTTTCTTTCCTGGTGTTTCCGCCCCCTAGCTTCTCAGCAAGCTTTACAAGCGAATAAATCGAACCGCCTGCCTCAAACACTGCAGCATGCTCATCGGGCAGGCTAAGGACAATGTCATGCGCAAGCTCGGCCAGGTCGGGATTTTTGGTTTTAAGGTCTTCAAGCGTGAGCGAGGATAGCCTTTTTTCAAGGTTTGAGGACGAAATAGTATCCATAGGCGTATTATGCATCGATTTATTAATAAATCTCTATGTTGGCAAATAAGGTTTATTGTGAATCATTCACCTGCCTCTGAGAGATGAAATCAGCATCAGCGCTTTCGGCGCGCTTTGCCATTTGGAAGGAGCCTGTTCCCATTTCGGTTTACGCCATAACAAATCAAGTCATGGTCTATTTTCTTTTTCTTGCCCTTGAATTTCTTGTCATTTTCCTTAATCCAGGAAAGAAGATTGTCCCAATTGTCAGTTTTTCTCGTCTGCTTCGCCATAGGGCCGCCTCGCCTTTTCAACTATCTTGATTATCCTGTCGTCGAATGCCAATAAGCCCGCCTTCTTTTTCCTGGCAAGATAAACAACTGATGCATCCTCGAAACTCAGCTGTTTTTTCTGCGCAAAAAATTCCATGAGCACGCCATTTTTCTCCTCATCTGAGAATGAATGGATGCTGATCTGCTGGTTGCTTGTAAGATATTCGCTTGCTTCTTTTGCCGCGTCAATCCCGTCCTTGTAATTTATCACAGTCAGCGTCTCAAAATAGATGAATTCGGGCAGAAGTTTTTCTTCATTATGGTTCTTGTCTGAAATTTCAACTGCCTTTTTATGGTTGTCGTCGTGCTGCCTGAAGAATGAAATTAGAAAAGAAGTGTCAAGAATCATCACGGGAAACACCATGGGCTATCAGGTCGTGATCGGTTTTTTCCAATTTGCCATGGAATTTGGCGTCCTTCTTTTTCATCCAGTCCACCATCTCTTTCCACGTGTGAATTTTTTTGGCAGCTCCCCTGTCCTGTAAAAGCAAGAGTATTGCCTCGCTATAGCTGGCATTTCGCGCTCTTTTGAGCACAGTAAGCTCCTCATATACTGCATCGGACACGTTTATCAGCCTGCTCATGATGTATATGTATACGTATACGTTTATATAACTACGTTTTTACGACTGCCGCGCTTTTTCAAGCGCGCACCTTATGCGCACATACCTGTCCATTCTCGCCCTCCAGCTGGAAGAAACTTTTGCCCCTTCGAATTGCACCATGGAAAACACCTCTTGCACTTGCAGAACACCTGCTCGCCCTGGCAACTAGAACATTGCCGGGATTCCGAAGAATGCCGCCGCCTCGTTCTGCGCGACCTGTATCGGCCCCTGCTCGGTCTGCAGCACCACGCTCGCGCCCACGCGCATGAACTTGGTCTCAATCTTCATCTGGCGCAGCCTGCTCACCACCTCGTGTATTTCCTCATAGGTCAATTCGTCGATGTTAATCTTCATCCTGATCACCGAATCAGTACGGGCTTTCGCTGGTATATAAAGCGGGGCAGACGGTAAGATGCCGGTGGGAAAGACAAAAACTACCACTTTTTCGCAGGAGCAAGAAGTTTTCTCAGCCTCTTTAACGGCAAGCCAATCACAGTCTCGCGCTCTCCCTTCACACCTTGCACAAGCGCGCGCCCTTTTCCCGAAATATCATAGCTTCCTGCCCTTCCTCTCCACTCGCCAGACTTCAAATAGTTCTTCAGTTGATTTGGAGCGAGCTTTTTCATCCTCACACGCGCCTTTTCGCAATAGCAAACCCTTCTCTTGCCTGTCCCTTTGGGAAAAATAACACACACGCCAGTTGCAACAATGTGCGTTTTCCCTGAAAGAAACTTCAATATTTCGCGCGCCTTTTTCTCAGAATTTGTCTTCCTGAAATTCCTCTTTCCCAAGTAAGCCACAGTGTCTGCCCCAATCACTATTGCGCGCGGGTTTTTCGAGGCAACTGCTTCAGCTTTTTTGCACGCCAGCCTCTTTGCAGCAGAAGCAAGCCCTTCCCCTGCGCGCAGCATTTCATCCACTTTTGCGGCTTTAACTGAGAATTCTTGCAGCACTCTTTTCAATAGCCTCTCCCTTCTTGGCGAGGCGCTGGCAAGCACGTATTTCATAAAGCATTTTCTCCAGCCATTCTTATTAAGCACGCCGGTGGGAAAGTGTCAGGAGGCAATCATTCGTGTTTTTAAAGCCTTGCCAGCAGAAAAAATGATAGGTGAAGAAATGCGCTTTTTCAAGCCGAAAAAACAGGAGCTGATATGATGCACAAGGCGACGCTGGAAAAAAAGATTATTCAGGAAGCCAAGCCCAAGATTGCGTTAATCCCCAATCTCTTTCAGAAAATGCCGGTGATTTCGGACAGTTTTGACGAATCCAAGGTGATTTACAGCGCATTTTTCAGCCTGTCCAAGCTCTTGCCCTCAAGCAAATTCATGTTGAAAAACAAGTTCGGGAGCTTTGAAGGCGGGATGGTGGCTTATTCCAACTCAGTGGAACTCCAGAAACGCATGGGGAACTTCAACTTCAACGAAAACCACAACGGCCGCCCCCCTCTCTCATTCATGCTTGGCATAGGGGCAAACCTGTCCCATGACATAACCGCGCGCGGGCTTGAGATATTTTACTCATGCATGGGCGCCTCTGATTTTGGCGGGCGCCAGATGGCCGAAATAATGTACGGCGAGATTCTTGCGCGCGCCAAGCCAGTTTTCGACGTGGCTGGAAACCGCAATGAGGGCGAGCGGCTGCGCGCGTTCGAGGCGCTGCCCCTGCTCACTGTGCCCACCCACTCCAAAAATGAAAGGAAATACACGGATGCGCTCATGGTGAAAATAGGCTACATGTCAAATGCCGCTGACCGGAAGCTCACGGCAGCGCATCTCCAGATATACATTGAAGGAATGGCGGCAGGCATAATGAAAATAATGGGGCTGAAGATGGACAAGGAGAACGCAGGCGCAGAATGAATATCAAGAGGGAAATGCATGTGGAAAAATAGGCAATTGGGCAACAGTCGGGATGGCCGCATTTTCCAGCACTATAACGAGGAAACCTCTTATTTCCAGAAAAAGGCCAAATGGATGGTGGACAATGCGGGCGTCATTGTCTGCGCGCAGCCAATGCAAAACCGGCTCACCGACTCGCCGGAAAGCAGGCATGATGAGAAGATAGCTTCCCTTTACCGCGCAATATCGGCGTATGAGCAGCAGGCCGGAAAGCAGGACACCTGCCTGTTCATACTGCGGTCCAGCCTGGAGTTCAATCAGCTGAAGCAAGAGCTGGACAGCACAAAAAACCCGCGAATAACGTATTACATCCGCCTCGAGGCTGGCGAGCTTGGCAAGAAGGAGGGCGACCTTGATCGCCTGGACGCTTTTTTGAGGCGCCACAGGGAATTCGTGATGATAGGCATGCGCAGCCTGATTGATGATGTCAGGGACCTGATAGGGCAGCAAATGCGCCAGGTTGGCGCAATCACAAAGCCAATCAAAGACGACGACGCATTCATTTACCCCCCGCTTCCCAAGAAAAAGCAGGAATAATTGCGGATTACCTGCAAAATTCCGGCGCCCATTAAAAATTTACCTTGCGTTTGATTCGCTGGTGGTTGCATGGTGCTTGGAATTGGCGAAGGCTCGCTCCTGATAACGCTGGACAAGTATTCTTTTCTCCCAGGCGACACGATAAGCGGCAAAGTGCAGCTCCAGCTCAGCAAGCCCAAATCCGCACGCGCGCTTCGCGTGGAATTCTACGGGGAAACAGTCCACACCCGCACCACCTATGGCAAGGACCCGATGCACCCGGCGCGCAGCCAGGAAACCCGCAAGATAAACCACGTGACAGTGCAGGCAGGGGGCGCCAAGGTTTACAATTCCGGCGATTTGATTCCATTTTCAATAGCCATTCCAATCGACGCAGGAAAGCCTATTGGCGTGCTGGGCATGCTTTTCGGGCGCGCAGTGCAGCCCCAGGCAAGCTGGTATGTGCATGCCTCGCTTGACGTCCCGATGGAAATGGACACCAATGCGCGCGTGCGCGTGACAATCACGGATGCGCAGGGAAGTCCGGTTTAGGAATAGGTGAATAGCAATTGAACGCGGATATTCGGAATGGAAACAAATGGGTGATTGGATGGTATTCGGTCTGTTTGAAGGCAACAAAATAATTTTGGAGTGCGACAAGAAAGCCTACAAGGTGGGCGACACAATAAACTGCACAGTGACTCTCAAGCTGAAAAAGCCGGTC
>JAPLWY010000026.1:11291-15180 GCA_026396355.1 Microcaldota archaeon | reverse complement strand
TCAACAGTTTCAGGCGTCATATATCCATTTGTCACAAAAGCATTGTACAGTTTCTTCTTGCGCGCAAGAAGCGCGGTGTCTTTTGCGTATTCGTAAAATATCGTGGGCTCGGTGTAAGTATAGGCAATTCCCTCTGATTTGCTTTGCAGGGCAAGTTCCACCAGTTTTTCAGGAGAAATTTCCTGCCCGAATATCTCAGCAGGCTGGGACAGCTCCCAATTCTGGCAATGAAGGCACCTGCAATTGCAGCCTGCAGCCGCAAATGAGAAAACAGGCGAGCCTGGCATGAAATGATAAAACGGCTTTTTTTCAATCGGGTCAACACAGTAAGAGGCGCATTTTTCCCAGTTGAGCGAATATAGCTTTCCCTTCAGATTCCTGCGCACATGGCAAAAGCCGGTTTTACCCTCTTTCAGGTAGCAGCGCCGCTGGCAAAGAAAGCAGGAAACCGCATTTTGCGGCATTTTCTTGTAAAGCTTTGCCTCGTGCACGCCCTGATTTGGAAGGAAGGAGTAATAATTTTGCGCCCCAAACCCATTTCATGCAAAGGAAAGAAGGGCTTATCCATGTGCTCACAGGAGATGGGAATGGCAAGACCACCTCGGCAACAGGCATAGCTGTGCGCGCAGCAGGCAGAGGGCTCAAAGTGGCATTTGTCCAGTTCTTAAAAGGAGGGCTCTCAAGCGAGATTGCCCCGCTCCAAAAGCTCGGCGTAACTGTGATTTCGAAAACAAAGCACTGTCCTCATAATTCTGGGCATGAAAAGCAGCTCGCCGAGCATGGCGCAATCACTTTCTGCCGCGACTGCTTTGCAATAAACGAGATTGACCGCCTGCTGGTGCCCTCGGCATTCGAAAAAGCGAAAAAAATGTGCGCAAGCGGGGAATATGACCTGGTAGTGCTTGACGAGATATTCTGGGCAATAAAGGAAAAACTGGTAAAAGAGTCTGACGTGCTTGCCATCATTTCCTCGCGCGCCAAAAACTGCGAAATCATACTTACTGGCAGGGGCGCACCCCTCTCAATTACTGCAGCCGCCGACTATGTGACCTATTCAAACAAGGAAAAGCACCCATTTGACAAGGGAGTGCTTTCGCGGGCAGGAATTGACTACTAAAACACACCACACGCGCCAAGCACGGAATGCGCGCGCAACACTCATTTAAGCCTTAGCCGCAAATTCCTGCCTGCGTTGGTGTGGGTATGCCTGAGCCGGAACAAATCAGATCAAAAGCACGTCTACCAATCACAGTCATCTATAAAAATCAGGTTAGGATTGCAAAAGAACTTCTCTATAAAAACAGGCAGAACCTCTTTGACTTGCTGAAAGACAGCTTTGAAATAAGGACAAAAAAAGACGCACTCGGTCCCCAAATCATAGAATTTGGCGGTCACAGGTCAAACTACTATCACTTTGTCATCGTAGATGAAAAAACAAACCGGCGCTTCATGCCCTATGTCATTGAGAATGGCATGCGGAAATACCTGGACCTGCGCCACATCGAGCTAACTCCTGAAATGATGAAAGGCAAGCGGCTGGAGATATTCCTGGTGTATGACCACCGCGACATGAAAAACTCAGTTACCACCCGCTTTGACGGCGCCTATACTAGTTTCAATCTAGATGAATTCACAGCCGCTGACTTGAAATTCAGCGAGCTTGCCAAAATATGCAAGCAATCCGACCAGCGCCAGCTGCTGTATCTCTCAGCCTGGCTAAAGCATCTTGAGAATTCCTCTGGGATTGAAGAGCGCCGCAAGCGCCTGCTTCCACTGCCGCGCTTTTGTTTTGATGGAATTCAACTGTCTTTTTCACCGTTCCACTCGCCTGCCAACCTGCTTGAGGTACAAGCCCAGGCGCAAACAGGATCCTTTGCGCAGGAAATTCCTGAAAACTTTCCTCACCTGCCAGCCAATCTTTTCCAGGGTGCGCTTTTGCCTAGGGCTGGACTTTCAAATGCAACTCTGCCTGCCATAATACCTGATTCTGCGCAGCCAATTCCAGCTTCAGAGGCGCCTTTCATCTTCGAGGCAGGCGCTCTTCCCAATGCCAAATCCGCTTCTCCCATGCAAAGAAAAAGCTCAAGCGCCCCAGTTATTTACACACGCACCAGTTTAGGAAGCCAGTCTCATTCCTCAATCAGGAAGAGGAAAAAGAAAGAAAAAGCGCGCGATTCGCCCATTTCTCTTTCATTCGTAAAAAAGTTCAAGGCTGCGATATTCGACCTGGATGGCGTGGTGGTGGACTCGGAGCGTGCGCATCTTCTCACCTTCAACAAGATACTCTCCCCTCTTGGCGCAAGGATAAGCGCCAAAACATGGCGCAGGGATTACACTGGGATTGGCTCGTATGCCATAATGGATGACGTGATTGCGCGCAATAATCTCAAATGCAACAAAAAAGCCCTGATTGACAAGCGCGCAAAAGCATACCAGAAACACGTCGAAAAGCACGGGCTGCCTGAAATAAAAGGCGCAGTCCAATTCATGAAAATGCTTGAAAAGAAAGGCGTTTTAGTGGTAGTGGCGTCTGGCGGGCACAAGCCGCACGTTGCCGAGTCCTTGAAGGCAGTCAAGCTCAAGCACATCAAATTCATAGGGCTTGAGGATGTGAAGAGGAGCAAGCCCGCTCCCGACACTTTCCTGGCTGCGGCAAGGCGCGTGCGCGCAAAGCCCTCAGAATGCATAGTGTTCGAGGATTCGCTTGCAGGCATGAAAGCTGCCTCTGCAGCGCGCATGCCCTGCATTGCGCTTTCCACTACTCTGCCTGCCTCGAAACTTCGTGGCAAGGCAACGCTTCTGGTGAAAAATTTCAGGTCGCGCAGGCTGTCAAGCGCAATTTCGCGCCTATTGAGAAGAAGATAGCCTCTCAGCCGCCTTGTCCAAAAGCATTTTCGCATTCTCGTAAGTGGCTCTTTTTTTTGCAGCAGAGTAGGGCAGCCATGAAAAGCCGATATGCTCTGCCGAGAGGCGCACGCGGATTTCCTTTGTTTTTGCCAGGAAAAATATCACTTCTTTTGGCACTTTTTTGCCTTCGCGCATGAATGAATACTCCACGCGTTCCCTAAAATCAGGGACAAGCTCCAGCTGCTCTATTCCGGTTTCCTCCTTTATCTCCCTTCTTGCTGTTTCTTCCTCACCCTCGCCCCTTTCCACATGCCCCTTTGGGAAATCCCAATGCTCCCTTTGATAATGCAGAAGAAGATAAAGCGCCGTGCCATTTTCAATCCGGCAGATCACCGCGCCGCATGATTTTTCCATCGCACACTCTCCACTGCAAAGGTTCAAAAAGCTTTTTTGACAATTACTGCTCAAGGCGACAAAAAACGCGTGCGAATCCCAAAAATAACGGCGGCAAAGCCGTTTTTCAGGATGGCATTGCGTCAGGAGGCGATCATATGGATACTGCTACGAATGTTCCAGTGCAAAAGCTGACTGCACGTGAGATACATGACAAAGTAATGGCAATGGGCGTTTCAGACCTAGATGCCGGCTTGGTGGCCGATTGCATAAACGTTGGCAAATCCACCTCATGGATGAACAACGACCCGGTCTCGGACAGCATAAATGAGAAGCTGCGCGCATTCATATTGGAGCACAGCTATGCATTTGAAATTATCGTCACTCCTGTGCGCACGGACAAGTTCATCTGGGATGTGAAAAAACGCCGCTAGGCATTTTTTTACCTGTCCTTGCGGCTTTTTCCTAGAAAAGCGCCTCTTTTTCAGTCAGCTCCATTGGCCCATTTCCAGGATGGCACACCATGGTTTTTTTGACGCCTTTTATTTCTGAGAGCAATTTGTCTATCCTGCGCGCGTGCCTGTCAGTGGTATAGATGTGCGCGTTCGGGCCTGCGTCAAAAGTATAGCCTGCCACTATTTCGCCTTCC
>JAPLWY010000026.1:0-11274 GCA_026396355.1 Microcaldota archaeon | reverse complement strand
CATTGAATCGGTGCACTGCATGGATGATTGCGCGCGAAATGTCGTTGAGATAGATTATCGGCGGGGTGGAGTCTAGCATCACCGCGTGCATGTTGGAGGACTCTTTCATTGCAATCGAAAGGAACCCTGGCAAGTCGCGCTGGCGTATTGCGCCTTTCATCCCGCGTATCACAGCTGGCATCATGCGCAGCCTCTGCCTGTACAGCGCAGAGCCTGCCACAGTCAGCTGCATCCCCTCATCAGAGCCAATGTCTTTTCTTCCAGCATCAGTTATCGCAATCACATTGCGAAGCTGCCTCCAGTGCGAGGCAGGCGCAATCTGGACTGCATATGAATCAGCACCGTCCTTCCTGCTGCCCATTTTCCATTCCACAAACCCGCCAAGCACAGAGCGGCAGGCTGAGCCCGAGCCCATTCTTGCGAAAAGCGAGAGCTGCTTGCTTGCCGCTTTCAAGCCAGCCGCATCAGATGCCGCGCAGGCAAGCGCCGCAAAGCCTGAAGCAGAGGAGGCAATGCCTGCTGCTGTGGGGAAGTTGTTCTCGGAGTAAACGCGCGCCTTGTGCGTTATCCCTGCTTTTTTTCGCACTTCGTCAAGCACGCGGGACACGCGCACAGTCTCATCGGCTCTTGCAATTTTCCCATTAAGGGAGAACAAGTCGCGCGATAAAGAAGAATCAAACTCCACAGTGGTGCGCGTGTGCACAGTCTCGTCCATTGTGACTGACACGCTGCCGTTGAAGGGAAGGTTGAGCTTGGAGTCGCGCTTGCCCCAGTATTTTATCACTGCAATATTGGGTGTGGCAAGCCAAGTTGCTTTTTCCATAATACAACTTCGTTCAAGGGCGTTTTTATTCGTATCTGCGCTTGGCTGGCAGGCATTGGTTTATAAACACAAGTATCTACTATTAGACACAGGTATTAACATGATAGGCGCATTATTCAAAACAGTTGTTTCCACTGCCATAATTGGCAAGACTATGGAGCGGATGATAGCCGAGTGCAAGCCCCCACCTGAGACGTTACTCTGATTTTATCAAATACCTGCCTGTTCTGGGACGATCATCTTTACTGCCCCTATGTCCGCTGCGGCTGCTTCCCTCTGGATTGCAGTTTCCTTTAGGTCTGTTCCGTTTTACCAAGTCTTCCTTTGCCTTATCTGAATTTCCACTGTGTTTTCCGCCATCGCAAGCATCCATGTTAACACCTAATGGTTATTTTTATATTAACATGGAATTAAAAGCCTATCTTTGCGCCTTGTTCCTCCTTGCAAGCTCGCGCTCAAGCTCGGCAAGCGAAATTCCTCGCGCGCGCACTGCCACTAACGCGTGATAGAAAAGGTCGCAGGCCTCCCAGACTATCTCGCGCCTACCCTTTTCCTCAAGCGCCTCTGCAAGCTCCTCTGCCTCTTCGCGAAGCTTTGCAACCGCGAGCTTTTTCGAGCGCGCAAGCTTCACTGTGTATGAGGTTTGCCTGCCTTCGGCAATTTTCCCCGCAATAATCTCGTCCAGCGCAGAAAACGAGAGCCCTGGCGATTCCTTGCCGAATTTTCTTACAAAGCAGCTTTTTCTTCCAGTGTGGCAGGCATTCCCCTCCCCTTTCACTTCCACTTCGTAAAGCAGGGCATCCTTGTCGCAGTCCACACTGACCGCGCTCACGCGCATTGCATTGCCTGAAGTTTCGCCTTTTTTCCAAAGCGAATTCCTGGAGCGGCTGAAAAACCACGCCTCGCCCCTTATCAGGGTGCGTTTCACTGCCTCTGAGTTGGCATAGGCAAGCATGAGCAGGTTTCCAGTGGCAAAGTCAGCCACAATGACCGGCACAAGCCCCTGCCTGGAATATGCAAGCCTAGCTGCAAACTTTTCAGCTTCCTTTTTTCCTGCCAGTGAATATTTCATATTCTCACCTCTATTCCTCTTCCTGAAAGCTCATTTTTGCACTGCTTCACCGTGATTTTCCCGAAGTGGAAAATGCTTGCAGCAAGCGCTCCGCTTGCCTCTGTGCGCGCAAATACTTCAGCAATATCATCCACACTTGCGCAGCCTCCGGAGGCTATTATGGGCAGGCTAGTTGCTTTGCAGGCGGACTGAAGCATTCCAATGTCAAAGCCAAGCCCAGTGCCATCCCGATCTATTGAAGTCAGTAGTATCTCCCCTGCTCCTTGCTTTTCAGCCTCGCAAAGCCAGTCTAGCAATTTCCAACCCGTTCTCTCCTTGCCTGCGCGCGCAAAGCAATAATATTCCCCATCTGACAGCTTGGCGTCAATTGCCACCACCACTGCCTGCGAGCCGAATTCAGAGGCGCATTTTGCTATCAGCTTTGGATTTGCAAGCGCAGCCGTGTTGATTGCGCACTGGTCTGCCCCGCGCTTTATGCGAGTTTCAAAATCCTCAAAGCTTTTCACCCCCCCTCCAACGCAAAGAGGTATGGAACAAGCGGCAGCAACCTCTGAAATTGCATCCAGGAAAGTGCCTCTCTTCTGCACAGTGGCGCCAATGTCCAGTATCACCAGCTCATCTGCATCCTGGTACTTTTCTGCAAGCAAGACCGGGTCGCCGGCAATGCGCAAGCCCTCAAAGCGCGTGCCCTTGAGCACCACCACCTTTCCGTTGCGCACATCGCAGTCCAGGCAGGGAATTATTCTTTTTGCAAGCATGTCCACTCCTCCATTCCGATTTTCCTGTCATAAAGCGCGCGCCCTATTATTGCGCCATCAGCGCCAAGCGAAAATGCATTCTTTGCGTCATTAGGGTTTCGCGTGCCCCCTGCAAGCAAAAGCGGCTTATTCGTCAATTTGCGCGCTTCTAACAGCAGCCCAAGGTTCGGCCCTGCTTCCATAGCATCTGCGTCCACCGAGCTTGCTATCAGCCCGCCAGCTCCGCACGCTTCTGCAAGCGCCACCGCCTCTTCCAAGCCAAGCAAAGCTCGTTCTTCCCACCCTCTCACCATCATCACTGGTGGCTTGCCTGAAAAATCAAGCGATGCCCAAACATTCTCAGCGCCAAACCTAACAGCGCATTCTTTCACAATATCAGGCGAGGTAACAATTGCAGTTCCAAACACAACTCTGCTAGCTCCGCTTGCAAACGCGCTTTTTGCAGCCTCAAGGCTCCGCATGCCTCCTGCCCATTGTATTTTAAGGCGCGGGCATGCAGAGACAATCTCTTCCAGGAGAGCAAGCTGGCTCGCCCTGCCGAATGCAGCATCCAAGTCCACAATGTGGAGTATTCGGAATCCGGCATTTTCGTATTTTTTGGCAAGCTCAAGCGGATTCCCGAAAAATTCCTCGGTTCCCTGCCTTCCCTGCCGCAGGCGGGCTGCCTTGCCCTGTATTATGTCAATTGAGGGTACTGCGCCAATCATTTTTCCACCCGAGTTTTTCTGCAAATGGCTGCAAAGTTCTCAATCAACCGCTGCCCCGCTTTCCCGCTTTTTTCAGGGTGGAACTGCACTCCCCAAAAGTTCCGCGCGCGCACCACTGTTGCGAATTTTTCCCCATACTTTACAGTGCCAAGCACTGCTGCAGGATCATCTGGGAATGCTGCAAAGCTGTTGGCAAAGTAAAAGTATTCCCCCTCTTCAATTCCTTCCAAAAGCGGGTCCTGCCTGCCCCTCTCGGTCTGGCTCACCTTGTTCCAGCCAAGCTGCGGCAAACGCACATTTCCCCTTAGTTTGCGCACCTTTCCCTGAATAATGCCTAGCCCCACATTTTTTTTGCTCTCTTCACTAGAGTCAAACAGTGCCTGCATGCCTAAGCAAATGCAAAGCACAGGCATTTTCAAGCCTGCAATCCCCTCTCTGCCACCCAGCGCAGCTGCAATTTTAGGCACAGTGGAAAACGAGCCAACCCCTGGAATCACCAAGCCAGCCAAGCGTTTTTTGCGGATTTCGCTTGCGCTTCTGACAAGCACGGTTCTCTCTCCTGCCCTTGCAAAACCGTTCTGCACTGAACGCACATTGCCGGCAGAGCCAAAGTCAAGTACGCCTATCACAGGATCACCTTCTCAAGGGGCATTACCAGCATGTCCTTGCCTCCTGCCAGCTTCACCTTCCTGACAACCGAGGGCAGCTGCCTTGCCTCAATCACAGTCTGCACTGCCCACTCCCCCTCCTTTGCCAGCCGCATCAGCGTCGGGCTTTCCATCGAGGGAAGCACGCGCAGTATTTTCTGCAGCGCCTTGTCTGAAGGGGCATTGAGCACCAGGTACTTGAGCCGTTTTGCCTTGTTTACGCCTTCAAGCAAAAGGCACAGCTCCTGCACTATCTCCTCCTCGCTTTCCAGGCATTTTTTCCCTGACATCACCAGGAAAGCCGATGACTCTGAAATAGTGGCCACTTTTCTCAGGCGGTTTGCGCGAAGCGTCCTGCCAGTCTGCACATGGTCTATCACTGCCTCAGCAAGGCTTGCAGCAGGGGCTATCTCTGTTGCGCCTGAAAGCTCCAGTATTTCCGCTTTCACTCCACTCATTTTGAGGTACTTGCGCGCAGTTGCAGGAAGCTTGGTGGCAATGCGCTTGCCCTCCAAGCTCTCCACTGACTTTATTTCAGAGGCTTCAGGCACTGCAAGCGCTATCTCGCATCTCCCAAAGCCCAAATCCAGCACTCTCCTTGCGCTGGAGCCAGTCTCCTCCAGCATGTCTGAGCCGGTTATACCTGCGCAGGCAGCTCCGCTATCAACGTACCTTGGAACGTCCTGCGCGCGCACAAACAGGTATTCCACCCGCTCATCCTCGCACCGCGCGCAAAGCGTGTCCTGCGGGCTGTCCAGCGCCGCAAACCCTGCCTTTTTCAGCATTTCCAGCGCTGGCTGGCAAAGCACTCCCTTGTTCGGAATCGCAATCCTGATTTTCCCGTTTTCCATTCAAATCACTCCCTTGGTGGAAGGAACGGCACCAGCCGCCCTTCCCCTTATTTCGCACGCCTGCGCAACTGCGCGGGCAAACCCCTTGAAAATTCCCTCGCACTTGTGGTGGTCGTTCCCGCCATAGAGCAAGCGCACGCACAGGTTGCACCTTGCGCCCTGGCAAAAGCCTGCGAAAAACTCGCGCACCAGGTCTGATTGCAGTTCGCCCATTGCTTCGCGCGCGAATTTTGCATCAAACACCAACACTGCCCTGCCTCCAAAGTCTACAGACACCAATGAAAGCGCCTCGTCCATGGGAAAAGCAAAGCAGCCAGCGCGCGCTATCCCTCTCTTGTCAGAAAGCGCCTGCAGGAAAGCCTCGCCCAAAACAATCCCAACATCCTCCACAAGGTGGTGCTGGTCCACTTCCAAATCCCCCTTTGCAGAAAGCTCGAGGTCGAACAATCCGTGCTTTGCAAAAGATGAGAGCATGTGGTCGAAAAAACCAATGCCAGTGCTCACGCTGCTTTTTCCGCTGCCGTCAATGCTAAGCTGCAGCAAAATTTCAGTTTCAGATGTTTTTCTCTCAATTTTTGCACTCCTGTTCATTTTACCACCGCCAAAATATCGTCGCTTTTCTTAACGTTCCAGTCGCCTATTGCTTCAGTTCCCACTATCACGCAAGGGATTCCTGCAGCTTTGCAGGCTGCTGCATCTGACGCGCTGTCGCCAACATAAATCGGATTGTTCGCGCCGATTCTCTTTGCTGCCAAAAGAAGGGGCTTTGGGCTTGGCTTTTCCTCGTCGCAGTCTTCAAGCGCAATCATGCTTTTGGCAGGAAAGTATTTTTCCCAGCCATTCCTTCTCACTGCAAACTCAGCCTCTGCGCGCGGTCTTCCAGTCACTATGCCGATTCTCATCCCGCTCGCAGCAATCTCACCAAGCGTTTTTGCGCTGATCATGGATTTCTCTTCAGTTATCAGCCCATAGAGGTAAATTTCCTGGAATGCAGCTTTCAGTTCCAGATAAAGCGCGCTTTCTTTCTCTTCCTTTCCAAGCAAAGTTGCCGTCTCAATTAGAATTCCATTTTCCAAACACTTCACAAGCCCATAAGTCGCATCCCAGTCGTTGTTGAAGCCTGAAACTGACTTTATCTTTGCAACTTCTTCCTGCGTTACGCGAATATCCGCCTGTTTGCTAGCAAAATAGTTGTTCGCTGTTTTCTCTATTGCTGCTCGGTAGGATTTGCTGACATCTATGAGCACGCCGTCCATGTCAAAAAGCACAGCATCATACTCTGCGCTTTTGCCAAGCGCAGCTTTGAGGCATTTCAAAAACTTCCCATTCTGCTTAGGCGTTCCAACAGTTATCCTGAAAGTGTTTGCAAGCAAAGGCATGCTCGAGCGGTCGCGCACAATTATTCCCTGCTCTGCAATTTCCTTCTGCAACCTTGTCGCAGTCTTTGCGCCAAGAGGCGGGCGGACCAGGAGGAAATTGCAAACCGACGGCTACGCAAAAAAGCCAAGTGAAGTCAGTTCTTTTTGCAGCCACTCCCTTTCCGCACGCATTTTTGCAAGGTTTTCCACAATTTTTTTCTTCCCGGTTCGCTATGCCTTGGTCACAAGCGCAGCCGAGAGGGAATTCACATTATACGGGGCTTTCAGGCTTCTCAAAACAGAGATTATTCTTTCATTTGAAACTGCATATCCCACTCTTAGGCCTGCCAAGCCCCATGCCTTTGAAAAAGTCCTGGAAATGACCAGGTTATCGTACTTTTCAATCAAGGAGACTGCGCTTTTCCCGCCAAACTCAATATATGCCTCGTCAACAAACAGGATGGCATCTGTTTTTCCTGCAAGTTCCTCGATTTTTACATACTCGACCGGCACTCCGACCGGGCTGTTGGGCGAAACAAGGAAAATTATTTTTGTCCTGCTGTTGCTTGCAGCAAGCACTGCACCAATGTCTGGCTGGAACTCCTTATCTAACAATACTTGTTTTGCATTTGCTCCCTGCGCCTCTGCACAGACCGAATACATTGAATAGCCAGGCTCAAGCGAGACAACATTGTCTCCTATGCTGACAAATGCCCTGATGCACAAGTCAATTACTTCATCAGAGCCATTTCCAACCAAAACATTCTCGCGCTTTACGCCAGCATACTTTGCAATCTCCTGCCTAAGCTCAAGCTGGTCCGAGTCTGGGTAGCGGTTGAGCTTTACTCCTGCCACGCTGCCAATGCAGCTGCCAAAAGAATTCTCATTGGCATCAAGGAATGCGTCAGCTTTTTTGCAAAGGTCACGCGCGCAAGTGTAAGGCTTAAGCTGGAGCACTTCCTTCCTGAATAATTTCTCTATTTTTCCCATTTTTTCACTCCCCTTCCTAACTTTCTAATCTCTGAAGCGCGTGCGTGCGCCTCCAGCCCTTCCATTCTTGCAAGAAGCGCGGCAGTTTTTGCCAGCTTTTCCTGCGCTTTTGCGCCCAGCTCTTCAACATACATCCACTTGCCAAACGTCTGCACGCTCACCCCTCCCCACGCTTTTGCAGCGCCAGAGGTGGGCAGTATGTGGTTCCCTCCTCCCATCCCATAGTCGCAGAAAGCCTCGGCTGTGCTGATGAAGACTGCGCCTGCGTTTTTCACTTTTGGCAGCCATCTCTTCGCATCCTTCACGAAAAGCTCAAGGTGCTCAGGCGCAATCTGGTTTGCAGCCTTGATTGCCTCTTCAATTGATTTGGCAACAAACACCCTGCCCCATTTTTCAATCGAGGCGCGCACAGGAGTCTTTGCAGGAAGCGAGTCAAGCTGCAATTCCAGTTCCTTGCAAATCTCGCCTGCAGTTTCTTGCGAGGTGCAGATGCAGATTGTCGCGCTGTCTGAGCCGTGTTCTGCCTGCGCCAGCATGTCTGCTGCAACAAAAGAAGTGTTTGCCGTACTATTTGCAATCACCAATACTTCTGACGGACCTGCTGGCACATCAATTCTGATTCCATCTGCGCAGGCAAGCTGCTTTGCCGCGCTCACATAGGCATTGCCAGGCCCGCAAATCACATCAAACGGCTTGAAAAGCCCTTCAATTCCATAAGCCATTGCGCCTATTGCCTGCGCCCCGCCTATTTTGCACACTTTTTCAATGCCGCACATGCGCGCAGCTGCAAGAATGATGGGACTTATCTTGCCATCTTTCTGAGGAGGCGAAAAAACAGCTATCTCTTCCACCCCTGCAACGCGCGCAGGAACTGCTGCCATGAAAAGAGAGGAAAAAAGCGGCGCCCTTCCTGCCGGAACGTAAATGCCAGCGCGCGCAACCGGCACAAACTCAAGCGAGGTGCTCCCATCTGCGGTTTTTTGGCTCACTTTTCCCATTTTTGATTTCTGGATACGCGCGAACGACTCTATTCTTCCCTGCATCTTGCGCATTGCTCTCTCTTGCTCTGCAGTAAGCATTGCACATGCAGATTCTATCTCTTCCTTAGTTGCAAATACATTAGTCTTCTCCAGCTCAAACCCATCCAGCTTCCTGGAATACTCCTGCACGGCTGCAAATCCTCGTGCCTTGACATCTGAAAGTATCTGCGACGCAACTTCCCTTGCTTTGCTTTCACCAAAAGCCCTGCTGCTGACAAATTCTTGCACTGTTTCATCACTAAGGCTGACTGGCTCGCAAACCAAACCTGTGAAGCAGACCCCTTTCCTCGTTCATTTTTCCACCCCTTTCCCTATTATGTAGCTTCCGTTTCGAGAATAAGCGCGCGATACATCGCCTTCCCCAGAGCGCACTTCGTATTTCGAGAGGCAAAACTAGCCGTGCCTTTGAATCCAGGCGGATGCAGAAACTGCGCTCAATTCCATTTGTGAAGCAGACCCCGTTCCATGAAGTCCACCCCTTCCGTTCACCACATATACACCTTGTGGCAGCTATTCTGAATTTCCCACTATTTATAGGTATGTAACAAAATGACGTTGCTAATACAATAGGCAGTTTTAGCGACTTTATTAGCAAGTGGGGGCATTGGCTGAATTCACTATAATTTTATCATAAACACGTACATTTATATACTTATCATAAAATCCATTGCTCGAAACATTTGCTGATTATGAAGTACAAAACAATTTTCATAAAAAAGTTGTGCTCATATCATGTGCCCATAATGAAGCCCAGAATATACATAAATTGCTAGAAGACGGCAATTTGCTTCTTAAGATGAAAGTCATTGACGATTTTGTAGTTATTGATGACCATTCTACGGATGGCACCGCCGATATTGTAAAGAATGTTGGTGTAAAGGTTGTTCCTCAGAAAGTCAGCGAGAACAATGGTAAGTCCTATGCTTGGCTTCAAGGTGTCAAATATTGTAGGGAAGTTGGCGCCGATATCATGATTACAATTGATGCTGACCTTATGTCTACATTCACAAAAATACATGCTAACACAATGCTTGATGTGTTTGATACTCATCCTAAGATAGATATGGTCGTTTTCCCGGGAGATGAAAGCTATTCTCCGCTTCAGGGTTGCTTTTACGTAGGTGATCAACAGGTGTTTTCTGGGCAAAGGGCGATTAAGGTCAGCGCACTGAATTTCCTTTTTAACAAAAGCAATGAAAAAAACGAATCAAGCAAAACCGCAACACGTTTTAAAGATATGGCACAAGGATACGGTTTGGAACTCACCTTAAATTGGCAATTTGGAAAAAGGACATATTTTCTGGCATGCGATCCGCCATACGTGCTCCATTTTCTTCCTTCAGACCGAAGACCGGTTTTATTCGAAAAACAATTAGCTGACACTGAAAAAGCAAAGACGGGAATATTGGCTAGAAAATTAGAACTGTCAAAACTTCGAGATATAAGAACAACAAAGAAACAACAAAATCTTACAGTAAACAAGCCTCTTATCAACAAACAATTCATGATAGCTTAATTCACTGATGCATTTCAGCTAATCCAAAGTCAATTTTTATCCCAAGCTCGAAACTTTCGTGGACAAGTACCACGACATTGTGCGCTATGAACTTGCACAGTGGTTCGTTTTCCTGAGCCACATGGCAAAATCGGTTTTATTGGCAAAGCCTAACAAAAGAAGCCATCAGGAAGAAAATAAAAACGAAGAAAAAAAAGAAAAACAAAAAGAAAAAAGCGCGCCTCAGTCCCCGATTCCCTTGGGCGTTACCTTGAACACGCACTCGCCTTCAGGCATGTTGGGCGAGTCCACCAAGCGCGCAATTCTCTTCTCCTCTTTCCCCTTGCGCAGGTAAATCCGGTAGGTTGCCGCGTGCGCGAGCACATGGCCGCCAATCGGGGTGGTCGGGTCGCCGAACATTATCCCAGGGTTGTCCATCACCTGGTTGGTGATGTAAACCGCGAGGTTGTACTTGTCGGCGAGCTTTTGCAGGGTGTGTATGTGCTTGTTGAGCTTTTGCTGGCGGTCGCTCAGCGCGCCTCTCCCGACGTAATCCGCGCGGAAGTGCGAAGTCAGCGAGTCCACCACAATGAGGCGGATGTTCTTCTCCTTTATCATTTCCTCCATCTTGTCAGCAAGCACCATCTGGTGGTCTGAGTTTATCGCCTTTGCCACCATGATGTTTTTCAGCACGGCATCTGCCTCCATGCCGACAGTCTCGGCAAGCTGGGCAATTCTCTCAGGTCGGAAGGTGGACTCAGTGTCAATGAAGAGCACATTCCCTCCCAAACCGCCCTGTTCCTGCGGCTTTTGAACGTTTACCGAGAGCTGGAAGCCTATCTGGCTTTTTCCTGAGCTGAACTTCCCGTAGCACTCGGTTATTGCCATTGTCTCCACGCCGCCTCCAATAAGCGCGTCCAGCTCCTTTGAGCCAGTGGTTATCCTGCCCACCAGCTTTCGCCTCTCCAGTATCTTGTCCGCTGTTTCATAGCCCATCTCCAGCGAGTCGCGCGCAGCCGCAATCGTCCTTCTTGCGGTTTCCACCCCGATATCCGCTATCTCATCCAGCTCATGGGGCGAGCTTGCAGCTATTTTCTCAATGTCATAGCCTGCTTTTCGGAGCTTTTCAGCTGAAACATCGCCCACTCCTGGCAGGTCTTCCAGCTCCTTTACTATGATTTTTTTCTTCTCCTCAACCTCTTCAGCCATAGAATCGCTCTCCTTTTTCCTTGCCATATTAATCAACCCGCAATGCTCCCACTCACTGTTTGGTGTTTTGGAAGACCAGAAGCTTGAGCTTCCCGATCTTCATCGTGTAGAATTCGTTGCCTGACTTGCTTACATTGTGCCACATCGCACCAACGTCCTTGTAGACTGTCTTTCCAAGCCGCGTGTCATACTCGGCCTGAACCACTCGGAAGTCGGGGCGCGGACCAGCCGCGCGCACTCCATTGCCGGCATCTTCCTCTTCAGAAGACTTGCCTGGCATTTCACCGTCGCCAGAAACCATTGTCTCACTCCACTAAATTCTCG
>JAPLWY010000116.1:14908-18103 GCA_026396355.1 Microcaldota archaeon | reverse complement strand
ATCTAATAATAATGTTAATCTCGTTGGATTGTCAGCTGGGCAACCAGATTTTGTCAAAAATCCTCCTAAGAAACGCAAGATTTCACTGAAGAAGGCAGAAAAAATAAAAAATCCTCCTCAATTTGTAGGGCATGCACAAACACTTGAGAGCATCAAGAAGAAAATTATGAAGTCAACCGCGGAAGATTGGCTATTTGATGATATACAAGGTATTTACACATATAAGAAAGATGTTAACTTGACTATTAGGAGAACGCCATATGAAGAAAGCGAAGAGTTTCATGAAAAATGGCTAGATGTTTATGCAGATAGGAAGGGACACACTAGTAATCACGACATTTACTATAGTAGTTCCTTTATTGAAAGGATATTTATCGTAGCGGTAGATGGTTATCGAAAATATATTCCCTATCCAGATATTAATGATTTGACACTGACTAAATATCAGTATGCGGTCGGGAGGATAATCAATGATGCATATGGCACCCTGCCAGGAAGTGGAGTTTTTACAAGTTTTGATGATTACCTCCAACGTGCTGGTATTAAAGTTAAATAAAAAAAGACAGCACAGGAAGATCTATGAATCCGTAAATAATTTTGCTGAAACTTCCTGGCTTTGAATAAAAAAGAACCAACACTCAAAGATATTGGGTTATTGAGATTGNNNAAATGTGGATTACTTACTGCGATCTGGGAAGCTTCTCTTTAAACTGGCTGAGAAACTTTCAAGATAATTTTTATCAATTATGATGCGTCCATCCAAATTTTTTATATAACCATCTAAATTTTCTTTGTCTATTTCCTTTACGATATCTAAACATGACCTGAAAAGTTTTTGCCAACCCCCGCATTTCATATCAATATCTAAATTTATCTGCCAATACGTGTGCTCCCAATCCGGCTCAAGCTTCTTTGAAGTCTCAAGTGCATGGATAATATGTTTGTCATTTGGTTGATTCTTCGCCATTCTTTTCTTATACCCGTCCATATTGCCATGAATAAGATCTACACGAAGCGAATACAAATTATTTACAATTTTTCTCATATTTTCGGGTAGTAGATTTTTTCCTAACTCTGGCATTTGCATTTTTTCGATTTCTTCTTTTTTCAATGTTTTTTTAGATATTAGTTTATCTCTCATTATCTTTTCTAACTGAACTACCATTAATATTGAAGCGAGGTGCGACTGGTGCCTAGAAATGAGCCAAAGTTCATCGCGAAAGTATCGATACACAAGCGCTATATCTGTTTTATCAAGTCTTTTTGATAATTCCTCGATATCAAAACTAGCAAGTTCTACTGCCTCCTGCTGAGTAGGCGAAACACTCAAAACATCCCAAATAGTGCTATTTGCCATCTTCTCAATACCTCTTTCTCACTCGTAGTTCTCCCATCCTAGTTCGTCCGCAGTGTAGCTTCTTACTCTTGAACAATGTTTATGTATATCCATAGCCCCCACGATGCAATTATTGTGATTATATCAACAAAATCTAAGAGTCCGCCCTGCCACATTAGGTACATACCCGCGCTCCAACCAATCATATAGAATAAACTTTCAGATGGCATGGTAAAGATGCCTATTATCGCTATTGCAAGAACGAGTATTTGAAAATAAAGATGTTGATCGGGAAATAACGCCGAAACTAAGAGAGTGATAACTATGAACGAGAGAACGCCTTCAACTGCTTCTTTTAAACCGAGGTTGAGTTGTTTCATATTAAATCAACCAATCTTAGCACAATTAATTTCTACTATGTTTTTCGTACCGTGAATGATGATGTCAATAGTGCATTTTCTCCAGTAGTATTGATAGTCGTAGCATCGTAGTCGAATGAATCTTTGTGCTCTGAGTTGACGGGTGGTTGATGTTTAAATATCAAAGCCGCTTCCACACGTTCCCTATCTGTGTCCCCTACTGGGGCAGAAGAATAGCATAGCGTATTTCCTGCACGCACATACCTGTTCCATTCATCAAGTTTCTCATGATTAGCAATTCGACCTCGTACTCCGCCCGCATCTGCAGTTTCTCCGATATACAAGAGCTTATTTAAGGTGACGGTTTTCTTACTCGAATCGAATGTGCATTCGTATACGCAATAGACTCCAGAATATTCATGGATGCCCCCTTTGTTTACTTCCATCCAATACCCGTCAAACTCAATAGAGATAGTTTTCTCCATTCAAAATCACCAAACAATAGTCGTTCCCTTTATTTTTAAATCTGCGTAGACCTCCGTGCCGGTGGTCATCTCGACAAACAGACTAACTCTAGACCACTTTTAAGCCAAGGACAGCCCCGCCTAGCCAAATCAGAACCGTCCAGAATTGAAGGTGGTTGTCCTGGTGAGACGACTAGCCTCTTTGCAAAGCTAAGCTACCTGATTGCAAATCTGGCTCACTATTTCGATGCTATCTGATGACCATTGATTTTCTTGCTCAGGAGTCGAGCTTGCTATGTTTTCAGGCAAATAAAGCGCCCAAACAATGTACTTGTTCCTGCAGTTAATCATCGGGGCTGTGCCTCGTCCTCGCAACCATCCTATACCGCTTTTCGTTCGAATGACTGTGTTGTTTTCTTCTGATTGTGTTAGTAAAGACTGAACTGTTTCATTTGCTTGAGATGGATTGTCTATTAAAAGAATCGAAAATACTCCAACCATATGAACGTTAGTCTTTCCCTCGCGATTAAGAGTTCCGATTATCTTAGGAGTTCCACCGACAAAAATACCAGTATCCCATACGGCATTCGGTTTTACTTTCATCAATTCTGAGGCCAGTTCATCAATTGATGAAATTTTGTTTTGAGGCACAATTTTCTCCTGTGCTTTTTCAACTAAGTTATCTGCTTTCTGTCCAATTTGAGTACAACCACATATCAAAAGTGCTATTAGACCGAGAACGAATATCTTATTCATCCCATCACCCCATCAACCGTTTCTATTTCTAGATGCTTCGCGTATCGCTTTGCCGGACAATCTAAAGAAGTTCTTCGTCTCCAAATTTGAAAGAACCACATCTGGCTTTATACGAATTAATTTAGCGTTCCCTTTCTTTGGATAGATTACCAAATAAACCCAAAAATTAATTACTTTTTTACCAAGCCTCAAGATCGAAGAATGAAAATCCAAATATGGTGGAACGGTATCGCGTGTTTCTGTATTTCTTCCCTTAACTTCAACGTATATTTGTTTTGAG
>JAPLWY010000116.1:0-14841 GCA_026396355.1 Microcaldota archaeon | reverse complement strand
TTTTTAGGAGCTTTATCACACATCCACCCCTCAACACGAGCTCTTGCTCTAACATAATCCACTGCTCTAGTTTCTGGATTTTTTTCTTTCACATTGCCCACCGACTAACGTTTAACCGACGTAATTTATAACTGTTATGCTGAGGTTATTCTCACCTATAAACGAGGTTATGCTATCTCTCCAATATGTGGCCAGAGATTAGCTTCCTCAAGAAAAGCAAAAGTAGCGGAGCTATACTCGATTTGCTCGCTGAGCCGAAAACACCAGTTGAGGTACGGAAACGATTGAGCCTACATCTAGCGTCTGTGAGCAGAACCATTCTCAAGCTTCAAGAACTGAAGTTGGTAGAGTGCCTTACGCCCGAAAGTGACAAGTTCCGTCTATACCGAATAACAGGCACCGGACGAAAAGTTCTGCACAAATGGAAACATTTGGAAAACAAGAAATAGCGGGTTTCCTAGTAAAAATTTCACTTTCTACGCATTTCATGGACAATGGCATTTTCCATAAGTTGGCTCACTGTCAAGTCCTTGTCAATGGCATACTTCTTGGCCGATTTCCAGATTTCCTTGTCCATCCTCATGCTTACGACTGTTTTATCCATATTATACCTCTCTTATGTAATATGACAGCAAGCTATATAAAGCCTTCTATATATATTGTAATATTGTTATAAAGTAAGTTAAAATGACACCGGATGAAAACAATGGAAACGGAAGGTAAAATCTGCAATGTATGTGGTTCTAATCACGTCATAAAATCTGGCGTGGTTAAGCGACCAAGATGCAACTATCAGATTTATCTATGCAAAGAATGCGGCAAATATCTTACAGACAGAATAGACACAAACCCAATTATCGAGCGCTCAATACTCAAACCAGCAGAACCAAAACCATACAATTTTAGCTGGTCAAACTATAACCAAGCTCAGATGGATGAAAAGCTCCTTTTTCTAGAAATTCTCCATGAATTGTGCTCATATATTCCAAAAGCCCCACCGTGCGTGGGGCGGCCAAAAGCAGATATTTCAGATATGACGTTTTCCTGTGTTTCAAAAGTATACGAACAACTTTCCTCAAGAAGAGCCACATCCGACCTCGAAATAGCAAAGCAACGAGGATATCTAACACATACACCACATTTCACAACCGTTTTGAAGTATTTTAAAATACCGGCAATGACGCCTATTCTGACCGACCTTATTCAGCTTTCTTCAATGCCATTCAAGGATCTGGAAGATACCTTTGCCGTAGATGCATCCGGACTTTCAAGTGCATTTTACTCTCGTTGGCTAGATTACCGATTTGGCAACGATGAAGGGAAAGATACCAAAATCCGTAACTGGATTAAAATTCACCTTATTTGTGGCACCAAGACCAATATAGTAACGCACATCGTTGCAACCGACGGGCACACCAACGAGTCTCCGTTATTTCCTGAACTAGTGAGAAAAACAGCTGAAAACTTTAGGATAAGGGAAGTTTCGGCAGACAAGGGATATTCTTCTCGTAAGAATGTGCAGCTCGCATCTGATATTGGCACAATTGCCCTAATACCGTTCAAAGTTAATTCTTGTGACAGTTCTAAGGGGCATATGGCATGGAAAAGACTCTACCGATACTTCCAGCTATTTCCCGAAGAGTTCTACCAGCATTATCACCAAAGAAGCAACGTCGAAAGTACCTTTTCCATGATAAAAAGAAAGTTTCAGGGGCGACTGATGCTCAGATATGAACAGGGCCAATTGAACGAGGCATTGTGCAAAATCCTGTGCCATAACATCTGTGTGCTTATTCAAGAGGCCCAGGCGCTTAATGTCAATCTCGAACTGAACAAGGATGTATACAAATTCGGGCGGCTGAATACAAATTCCAGCCTTTAGCGGTAGGACTGCTATATATATGCAAAGCCCATATACGAACATCAGTATAAACAGTAAACTTGTGGTTTCATGAGTGAATTGCGCACATATCCTGTTGCAAGGCCGACTACTGCCCCGGCAACCGGAAGCATACTTTACAAGCACCTTATGGAGAACTTGAAAATCCCGGCAAGCGCGAGCCATAAAATTTGGTTTGCAGGCGAAGCGGAAAAACTTGCCAAGCCAGACCTCTATTCATTCAGGGGCAAGGCAGAGAACAGGAAGAAAATCGAGCTTGTGGCGCTCAACGGAAATGCCATCAACAAGGACAGCAAGCCTGAAATAATCACGCTGAACGGCTCGGAAACCGTCCTGGTTTCAGACCTCTCTGAAAAATCCAAGGCAGAATTGAAGATGCCTGAAAACGCCCGTGGCAAGGACAAGGTGTTCAACCCGAATTTTGTAGAGTATGAGCAACTTGGCGAATATACCAAGGCTTCAAACGAGCTTGCGGCAATTGCATTTGTCAAGGGTTTCAGCAGCTATTACGGCGGGGAAACTGGCAAGACTCTTTATTCTGAGATGGATGTCCTGAATTTCATCAATGTCTGTTTCACTGACTTGAGCAGCAAGGAGATGCTGTATGTCATGAACAACAACCACATGGCATGGACCACGCTTGCCTATATGAGGGAGAAGGGAGCGTCCGGCGACATGATGGTGGAATTTTTCGCGCAGAACCCGCATGATTTCTACAACAAGGATCTTGGCACAATTCTTCCGTCAATGTTCTACACGCTTGCGCTCCTCAACCAAAACCCGGTCGCTTATTACGAAAAGCTAGATGTTGACGTTTGGGGCGCAAGAGAAGCAGCCACGTATATGATTCAATACATGGCAGGCCAGCAGAAGTAAAGCGCCTGGCAAAAATTCAGAGCTTAACTTTTCCGATTGGAACGATTTTTGCGCGCGGAAGGCCCTTTTTCTTGTGCTTCTGCCATTCTGCGTACGGGTAGAGGCGGAACATGGATTTCCCGATGCGAAGAGTCCAGCGCTGGTCGCCTTTTTTCACCACGTATTTTGTGGCAGTGCCGACTTCGAGAAGTGTGTAAATCCCCTTGCTGTTGTGCTGCCACTGCGCGACCACGAAAACAGGCTGTTTCTTGCTCATTCCACCACCCTGTTAGGCAATACTCATAGAGAGTTTATACGGGTTTGGAGCGGATTGGGATGGCGCGCGCGTCTTGGAATCGCATATACATTTATATACCCTTCTTATAACATTTTATCATGGCGCTCATCCAGTCAAACGGGCATGTTACCATCAACCCCACCCGCCCAAAAGGCGTGATAACCGCGCACCTGCGGCTTGTCGAGAACGTCAATTGCCTTGTTGAATTGCGGAAAGACTTTTGCAGGATGAAAACTGCGCAGGATTACAATAATTTCACCAAAGGCACGGATAAAATTCGGAATGAATATTCGATGACTGTCAGCGAATGCGCCAGGGTTTTGAAAGAAGAGATTGCGTACTTGACACCGTACCAGCAGAGGTACTATGGCGGCACGCTGGATTTCCTTTCCCGCGCTTCTGAACAGCACACAATACTCCCGTTTGCGTCGTATCTGCCAAGCTTTACCTTTCCTGCCAGCAATGCAGAGGCGGAGGAACGCAGCCTCGCACATTCGCCAGTATTTCGCAGCCACAAGGAGCACTTCAATTTCCTGCGGAAAAGGCTGGATGACGCTGTCCTCACCGGAAAATCGTATATCGGGCTGCTTTCCGGAGGGCTGAGCGAGTTTGTCCAGCCAATAAACCTCGAGAAAATGATTTCCAAGATAAGAAGCATCCAGCTGAGCGTGGCCATGGCCAGGACTAATTTTCCTGGCGAACTTGAGTTTGAAGTGCGGATTAACGATGCTCTTAGTAAGCTATGGGGAGACGAAGCTGAACTGTCTGCAGAAAAGAAGAAAGAATGGGTCGCATATTATGGAAAAGAAGAGTCGGCGCATTTGGGAAAAACAATGGAATATTACAATAGCCTCAGGCGCGAGCTTGAAAAGAACGTTGTGGTGCTAAAGGATACGTCAACCGATTATATTTCCAGGAATATCCAGCCGCTCGTGTATTTCCTGCTGGCCCAGACCATTAGCAATGCTTTCAAGGCGTCGTTCCTTGCACGGAACAGCATGAAAACGATCAGGTTCCAGGTCCCGGCATACAAGAACGCCCCGGAGATTCATGAGCCTCGAATAGAGATAAGCCTTAAGCGAGCGCCAGATGGCGGAACTGCAGTAACGGTAAAAGACAATGGGATTGGCGCGAATATGAACATGCTGGCCAAATTGTTCATGGATGAGTTTGATTATGCGAAAGTAAACAAGGACGGGTATGGTGTTTTTGCCATGGCTCAGCCTTCAAATAGCATGACAATCAGGACATTCCCGTTCATCGCAGACATTACCGGCACGAAAATAACCTACAAAAGCGAGATAGGCAAGGGGCTGGAAGTCACATTTTCCTTCCCGCCTGACCTGATGTCGGCGTACAATACCTGCGATTGATTGCCCTCTTCTTTTTCAGTATGGCACGGATGCCCACTTTCCAGTTTACTTTTTCATCTTAGCCGAACTTTGTTCGGCATCTGAAAAAATAGCCCTGCTATTTTTTCAACGACAGCCCTGCAACCAGCGTGAATATTGCAGCGCATAGCAGGAGCACTGCCGAGCTTGCAAACTGCGACGAGTGGTACAGCAGAGTTGCCTGCATGCTTATCACCGCCTGCGTGAGAGGGGAGCAAAGTCCCAGCACCGCGACCAGCGGAGGCATGAACTCGACCGGGAACAGCAAGCCGCTCAGGAAAAGAAGCGGAAGCCCGACCACGAGGCATGCAAGGAACGCGGTGGCCTCGGATTCGGAATAAATCGCAATCACCACGCCAAGCGAAACAAAGGCGAGTATGAGGAGCACCAGCGCCTGCAGCACGTAAAACCACAGGTTCAAGTCCATTACCGGGAACATGTTGTAGAACACTTGCTTCGGGTATGAGCACAACCGACAGGCTCAGCACCTTTATTGCCGCGTATTCGAACCGGTTCACCTGCGAAGTATAGACGCGCGCGAGCGTGCCGCCGTATTTCTCCTTCACAAGGGAAGTTGAGGCGAGGAAGAGCGAGACAAACATCAATATGAGCGGAAGCACGCTGGGCAGCATGAACTCGAAGAACGGGCGCTTGCCGAAAAGGTAGTCAGGCGAGGCAATCATCGGGGAAATTATGAATTGCGGCGAGCGTGAGGTCACGCTGCTTATCTGGCTTCTGCTGTCTGCGATTATCTTTTCAAGGTCATAGGTTTTCTGCACCAGCTCGTCAAGGGACTTGTCAACTTCCAGCAGAGTCTGCAGCGAGGTTGCCCGGTTGCTTTCAAGCGCACTTACAAAATCATTCATGTTCTGTATGCTTTTTTCAGATTCATTAGCCCCGCCTTTTGCGGCTGCGATGTTTGCCTTGAATTCGCTGCCCTACCGAGATATGGGCTGTTGCCACGCTTGAGTTGAGCGAGTCAAGCGGGACGCAGGCTGAGAAAAACAATGGGTTGGTGCAGTTCATCACCCTTCTTGCATCGATGATGTACCTGCTTATGTTTGCAAGCGTATCATCCACTTCGACCAAGTCAGCCTCGGTCTGCCTGAGCGTGGTCTGGTAGTCGGAGAAATCAGATTCTATTTTTGTGAGGTTGCCCTCTGCCCTGTCAAGCGAAACCAAAGTCGTTGCAATCGTGCTGTTCGCAAGCTGTATTTCGTCCCGCACGCTTTGGATGTCAAGGGCGTTCAGCGAATCCGCGGTTTTCTTGAGATCTGCCTTCATTTGGCTTGCCCGGTCGCGCGTATCGTTGGTGTCTGAGTATATTGTCCCGAGCTTCTCGTTTGCCGCATCCAGCTTTGCCCACACTGAACGGATGAATTGCGTTCCTATGCGCTGGTTGGTGGTCTGTATGTTCGCCTTCACAGTTGCCTCAATCGAGGGGGAGACCTGGAACCGCGAATTGTCAAGCAGCATTGAAATGTTCTGGGTTTCGCCCTGCTCCATCCCTGCCCCGAACCCTACAGGTATCACAAGCCCGGCGGCAAGCTTGCCTGCTCGCACATCCTCTTCCATTACAGATGCGCAATCCGCCGCTTTCCCGTAATCTATGATTTCGCTGCTGTTCATTATCCCGTTTACGAAGAACACCGAGGCATCGCTTCCGTCAAGGTTGCAGATGCCCATTGCGGTTTTGCCCACCAGCGTGGAATCGCCTGAGAAAATGATGCCCATTGTCAGAAGGACAATCAGCGGCACTGCTACCAGAAGAACAAGCGTCCGCCCTTCGCGCATGAATTGCTTGGAGTCTTTTCCGATTTCGCTTAGCAGGTTCAACTCTGTTCACCCTTCCAATTCCGCTTCACTGATTCTGCCTTGGCAACTTCCCTCAGTTTCAGCCCGGTCATCTTGAGGAACACGTCCTCCAATGAGGGGCGGGAAACCGTCATCTCAACCACAGTCTCGCCGTGCTTTTCCAGTATTTTCGCAATCTCTGGAAGCCGCGCGGCAATGCTTTTCCCTTCCACTATCACGCCGTGCTCGGTTTCAGTCACATTGTCTATCCCGCGGATTGCCTTGATGATGCGGATTACGTTTTCAGCCTGCCCGGGAACCGTGCTTAGCTTTGCGATTTCTTTTCCCACGCGCTTTTTCAATTCGTTAGGGGTGCCTTCTGCAACCACTTTTCCAGTGTTCACGAACGCTATCCTGTCGCACAGCGCCTCTGCCTCTTCCATGTAGTGGGTGGTAAGTATGAGCGTGGCTTTTGTTTCCCGCACGACCTTGCGGACAGTTTCCCACATTTTTATCCGCGTTGCAGGGTCAAGGCCAGTGGTAGGCTCGTCGAGCATGATGATTTCCGGATTGTGCATGAGCGCGCAGGCAAGGCTGAGCCTGCGCTTCATCCCGCCGCTTAAGTATCCTGCAACCGTGTCTTTTTTGTCCTGCAGCCCGAGCTGCGAAAGCAGGCTTGCCGCGCGTCCCTTGGCGGTCTTCCCGGTGACGCCGTAAAGCGAGCCGAAATAAGTGAGGTTTTCCATGCAGGTGAGAAGATTGTATATTGCATTTTCCTGGGGCGCGACGCCAAGTTTCCTGCGGCTCTTTTTTCCCGCCTTTTCTCCAAGTAAACTTAATGTCCCGTCATCGGGCTCTTCCAATCCTGAAACAATGCGTATGAATGTGCTTTTCCCAGCGCCATTGGGACCCAGAAGACCGAATATGCTGCCTTTCCTTATCTTGAGCGAGAAGTCAAAGAGGACCACTTTCTTCCCGTATACCTTTCCAAGGCTTTCAGCCTCAAGCACGTATTCCACAGGGACATAAGCGCAGTCCAGATTTAAATAGGCGCGAGGCTTTTTGCACGTTGGGGCGGTTGAGATGCGATAAGGAGCTCGCGCGCTTGCGCTTTGCAGCAAGCTAGTTGAAGACCGACCCTTCCCCTGGCATTACCCAGCAGGGAGGCAAGTAATTGAAAACCGGCAGGAAGACAGTTGCGATATTGATGAGGTATTCCATCCGAGCATCTGCTGCATTTTCCTTGTTTTCATAGTAAACAAGAAGAGAATCCCTGGCTTTCAGCTCCATGCCCATGCCAAGGTATGCCTGCGCGCGGAGATGGTGCAGGAAGCGGTAGAACTTTGAAAGCTCTGCGTTGCCCTGCACCAGGCTCTCGAGCTTTTCAAGGTCGGAAAGCGCGGATGCGAAATCATCCGCCTGCATGTGCGTGAATGCGCGGGAAAAATACCCGTGGGGGTTTTTCGGGTTCATCTTTATCGCAGTGTCAAAGTCAGTATGCGCAACCTTGCTGTGCTCGTTGAAGAGCGTGGCAGATTCGATAGTGTATTCTTTTTTCTTCATGTCTTTTGCCAGGGCGAGGCGCATTATGACAAACCCGCGCGCAAGGTAGCCGAATTCGGATTGCGGTGAAAGCTCCACTATCCGATTTGCGTATTCCAAAGCCTCCTCAAAGTCATAGCGTGCGCAGGAGAGGCTGAGGGAATCGTGAAGAGATTGGCCGGACAGCAGCGGTTCCTGGCCTTCTTGCGGCTTTTTTCCGGAAGCTGCGCTTTTCAATTTCAGCCCCAGCTCGTTCTCGCTTCCGCGCAGCGGGCGGAGGTCGGCAATCAGCACATTGGCCCAGACGCGTGCCATATGGAATATGTCATCGGACTTGCAGAAATCTGACCGGTTCAGCATGCATCCGACATCGCCATCAAAACCCGGAACCGCGCCCTTTCCATTGGCGCTGTAAAGCTCGAAGAATTTTCCAATGAGCGGGTCTTTTTTGTGAAAGGCGAGCAAGACTTTCCGGCATTCCTCAAGCGCCTCCACTTTTTCCCTAACAAAGCAGCAGATCTTCAAGTAAGAAAGCATGGGATGCGGGTTTGCGGCTTGCGCCTTGGATATTTCCCGCAGTGCTTCCGAGAGGCGCGGGGCAAATTCCTTGTGGCTGGATGCCCACGCCGCATTCACCTTGTCCACAAGCGAGTCGAATATCCTTATGTCCTTGGCGCTAAGCGCGCTTCCGCCAGCCATGCCCTCGTCCATTATCCCTTTTGCAAAAAAAGGCCTGCCCTTGAAGCTGATTGGAAAAAAGATGTCCTTGATTTTGAACAGGTGGCTCATGTATTAATACTTGACGATGTATTTATAACTATTACCACATCTGCCGGCGTTTCAATCCTTTGCAAAACAGCCCGTCACCTTTTTATCCTCTCTCATGTGCGTATTTACTTATGCCACGCTTCAACAAATCGCGCCCAAGCTCAAAAGCCCGCTCGCGGAGCGACTCTCGCGCGCCAGGGAACTCGCGTTCGCGCGGAAAGCCGCGGACAGACGCCAAGCAAAGCCCGAATGAAAAGTACGCCGCGCGCGCAAGGTACAAGGCGCGCATGCAGTCAGAGGCGGAAAACGAGCGCCGAGAGCCTGCAGTCGACCGCCACCTTATTGCGAAGAACATAATGGAAAAATACGGCTTTGAGCCCACATTCTCGCTTGTGGTGAATGCAAAGGCGAATGCGCAGGACGAGGAAACCGTGAAAAGGGTGGGTGCGACTGTGAAAGACATGCGCCATCTTCTTTGGTCATCAATCGGCAATCTTGAGGCAGGTGCGAGTATTGCGAGCGAGGCCAGAGTGGGGAAATACTGGTGAAAGTTGCAATCGCGGATGTCGATGCCTTTGCCCCAAAAGGATCGGTATTGGACATGCGCGCGCAAACAAATGCTATCTTGATCAATGCTGAGGTTGAGCCGGTTCCCATGCTGCCTGAGAGATTGTCAAAAGACCTCTCTTCATTGCCAATGGAGAATGACAGGCTGGCAATGGTGGTTGAATTCGCCGTGCTTCGCAATGGCAATGTGCGCCCGGGAAAGATTTACCGCGCAATTGTGAGGAACAGGGCAGCGCTCGCTTATGACGATGTGGGCGCGTGGCTTCTTGGCGAGGAATCAGCGCCGGAAATGCCTTCAGAAATATCGGGCTTGGCTGAGCAGATAAAGCTCCAGGACGAGGCTTCGATAAGGCTCAGCAAGTACAGGGAAATGCAAGGCGCGCTTGGGCTTGAAGCGCAGGAAGCAGCCGTATTTGCCAAGGAAGATTGGGCACTCGGGCTGACCTTAGTCGAGGAGAACCGGGCAAAAAGACTGGTTGAAAATTTCATGATTTGCGCAAGCAGAGTCATGCTTGGCTTTTTGGAAGGCATGAATATTCCTGCAATCCACAAAGTGGTGAATGTTCCGAAAGATTGGAGCGGGCTAGCAGGCATTGCGCATGCAAAAGGGTTTGAGCTTCCCACTGAGCCGGATGTTGCCATGCTTTTGGAATTCATAAGAAAAGAGCAGCATTGGAATCGAAATTCCAATACAATGGGAAATTCCCGGAATTGTCCTTGGCAATTGCAAAAATGCTGGGAATGGGGGAATATTTTGTATTCGACAAGCGCAATCCGCTTGAGTATTTTTGCCTTGCTGTTACGGATAATGCGCCGGGAACGTCCCCTAACCAAAGGTATATGGACTTGGTGATTCAGCGGCTGGTCAAGGCGGCAGTTGCGCACATTGCAACCCCGTATGCCCGAGGCGAGCTAAATGAGCTTGCCAAATGGTGCAGCGAGAGGGAGCAGACGGCAAGGAAAGTGGAAAGGTCAATAAAATACGCGGATGAGTCGGTTGCCGGCGATTCTGAAAAATAGAAGTCGATTGCTTTTGAAAATTGCCAGCCTCAACTGCTTTTTATTCCAGCGCTTGTTTTGCCTGCGCGCAGAAAATGCCAGTAGCCACGAAAATCATTTTATAAACACTTCTATTCAGATGAAGGGCAATGAGCTTCAATATCTATGACGACAGCAATATTGCCTTTGCATGGGACAGGCCTATGAATGATAAAGGGACAGGCACTGCCTCTAGCGGGCAGAAGACAGGCCCGCTGTCAAGGCTTTCCAAGGATGAGCTTGCGCTCCCGTTTGAAGAGCGCTATTTCCGCGACATGGTGAGGTGCGGGCAGTTCAGGATAATCTCAGAAAATCCGCTCGCGCACCCGGAAAACCGCGAGGGGCAGAAAGAAACGGATTGGAGCAGGCGCCGCAGGAATGCCAACCTTATTGCACAGATAAAAGAACTGGCAGATGGCAATGAATGGGAAAAACTCGGGCTTTTGAAAGGCAGCATAGAGTATAAGGTGGGCAAGGATTATTCCGGCGACATTGAAAACCGCAGGTATTGGTGGGGCGAATTACAAAAGGAGATTTCCGGGCGAGGGGAGAAATGGGTGAATTTTTCGCTGCTCACTGAGTTCAAGATGCTTTGGATATTTAACTATTATGGCACGCTGGACAAGGCAGCAAAAGAGCTGTCGGGCAGCTCGCAGGGGGCAGTGACCTTCGGCCAATTCCACAGCATGAACAGGCGGGAGTTCATGCGCACCTGCGATGACCTCCATGAGTCGCTGAGGAGGAAGAGCGGTTTTAGCGGAATCGAAAAGTTGACACTTATCAAGCTGGAACAGAGAATTCCATTCAGCAAGCGGGACATTGACATCATGCGGCAGATATACCGCAGCCCGACAACATGGAAAACAGATGACTTCGCGAATGGCTATAATGTGCTCCTGCGGACTTTGGACAAAAGCCCGTACAAGGTCGCGCAGTTCCAGTGCTCCAAGTGGTTCGATATTCTTACTTCAATGCCTGATGCCGTGCTGCTCAGCCGTGAAATCGAAAGATACTGCGCTGAAAACGGCAAGAAAATCAGGCTTTGCCTGACGCAGGAACAGGAAAGGCGGCTCCAGAAGGAAAACGAAATGATTGAGGCGGGGGACTACAAGGTCAGGAACAGGGGCGGCAAATGGGAGTTGCACAAGACAATCCTGCCCTGGGAAATGAAAGTCGCCCCGCAAGGCTGGTTCAAGAACAAGCTGATGTTCAGGTTCAGCCCCTCCAAAACAATATCTGGCGAGGCAGCAGAGTGGCTGGAGGGCTTGCAGCCTGAAGAGCGCAAGCGCCTGCTTGAGGCGAAAAATGGCGAAAACTTCTATTTCCAGTACCACGGAAAGCGGGTGCATGCAGCACGCAAGTATCACGGCATAGAAGTGTATGAGGACAATAGGCACATGTTGATAAAGTTCGTGAACTGGGCACAAGAGCAGGGCATAATGCCATACAATCTGCTTGGGAATACCTTGCGCAAGCTCGCGTTCACTCTGGAGTCGGAAATAAGCAGCTCTTTCGTATTTGTGAAAATGGCTGTGCCGGAAATAATACCACAGGATATGCCAAGGCTGCAGCGCCTCACAGATGGGGAGATGCGAGAAAAGGCGCTTAGGATTTACCCTGACTGGGACGACTGGTTTTGCCACCAATACCCGCAATATGCGGGCAGGGATGACGGGATAGTGAAGTTCGGGAAGGACTGCGTTCCAATCCAGGCTCAGCAGGAAAAGCCAACGCTTGATTCCCTGAAAAGCAAGGCGCTTGACGGCAGCCTGCCTCTCCCCTGCTTTGAAGGGAAGGATGCAGAGCTCCCAATCAGGCAGAAGGCGGAGAAATTCTCTATAGAAAATTTTGGAACATATAGGGTATATCTTCCGGAGGCGACCTGCGTGGAAGAAGTGGCGCGATTGGTGGGAAAAATAAGGGAAGACAAGGAAAGAAAGGGATTCGTGTTCACTTCAAATGCGAAAAATGAGGCAATAAGGGCAGCAGTTATGGAAATGATTGAGGGAGGCAAGTGCCTCGAGCTAGTGGAGGCCGGCGCAATAAGCCATATTATCCCGAGTTGGTATACTGACAACATCGAGCACGGCAGGTTCTGGATGAAGATGATTGCCAACGAGAAATGTAACGGAGACATTCATCAGATTGCCAACCTTCAGTTCCATGAGGCAGGGCTCGGAATGTATCTAAATAAACATAGCAAGTCGCTGGGCAAAATACTGCGGCACTATTTTCCAGACGAGCTTGACCCGTCGCGCCTGAAGGGATGCCCTGCGTGGCTGGTTCCGCGCAAGGACGAGAAAGCGCTAGTTCAGCATCCAAATCGCAAGATTGAGAAGTGAGGCAAAGCTTACCCAGAGAATGTAGGGAAGGAGAAGGTATGCCGCGCGCTTGTCCAATTTGCAGAAGAGCTTTATGCACCAGGCAATCGAGAGCCAGAGAAGGGCAATGCAGGCGAGCCCGAGCGCGGGGGAGTGGAAACCGAAAAAGAGAATGCTCCAGAGCACGTTGAGAATTAGCTGAACGCTAAATATTTTGAGCGCAAAATCTGCTTTTTTCCCCTGCTTCCATGCCAGGTATGCAGCTATGCCCATCATTATGTAAAGTGCAGTCCAGACAGGCCCGAATGCCCAGTTGGGAGGCGAAAAGGAAGGCTTGGCAAGCGAGGCATACCAGGTCGGGATTGCGTCGAATGTGAATATCGCGCCTATTGCGCCAGCGAGGTTGCAAATGATAATGAATGCGATGAGCGCGAGCCAGTTTTCGCCTTTTTGGTTTGGTGGTTTTTTCTCCATTGCAGGGTGTATGCAACAAAAGAATAAAAGAGTGGCTGCGCGCACGGCTGCACCGCCCCGACCCGCTTTCGCGTGCGGCGGTTTAATAGGGCTATTGTCAGTATAGTGTACGGGTTGATATTATGGGTGAAGAAACTGCTGAACAGAAGGCTAAAGCAAAAAAGGACAGCAAGGCTGACAGGACAATCAAGGTGCCGAGGGTGAACATGCCTAAAATCAGATCGCTCAAGAGAGGGATCTAGTCCGGGCAGATAATTCTGGAAAGATTGCACGGAATCTGATGGGAAAAGCGCGAGGCGGTAATATGGATCTTGGATGGGGAAACCAAAAAGCAGGGAAATTCATGACAACCGTCGGGCTGATAACAAGCGACGGACCTAACGGGAAAAACATCATGAGCGCGGAATGGACTTATTATGTTTCCTGGTCGCCTGCGCTGATAACAGTGCATATCGGCAAGGCAATGGGCGGCGCGGGAAAGGCAACGCTTGAGAACATCCGCACAACAAAGGAATTCGGCGTGAACATTGCAGCTGAAGACCAGATAGCTGTGCTTGAAGAGATGGGCGCGGAATTTTACAATGCAAAGTCGATAAAGCCCCTGATGCTCAAAGGCGCTGCGCTCAATGCAGAGTGCAGGCTGAAGGAAATCGTTGAGCTTGGCGACCATTCGATGGCAATAGGTGAAGTGCTCGAGATTGAGTCGCACGAGGATCAAAAGCCCCTTTTTTACTCGCTTGGAAAATACTACAGGGTGGGCGAGCAAATCCACAAGCCAGAGCAAGCGGTGCTGGACAAAATAAAGGCGCGCACTGATGAGCACAAGAAGAAAAAATAGAAAAGGAAAGAGCGCCGGCTGGAAAATCAGCCGGTTGCCTGGAGCTGCTCGGTTAGCCTGAAATTGTCCCCCTCGTGACCCCCAACATTGCAATAAATATTTTCACCGCCGTATGACGAGGGGTGGCACTCGTGAGTGGTATACTCGAGGTAGCTCCAGTAGTTGAATGGCTCTTTTGCAAATGATTTTAGTACACTGTAAACACTTGCAGCGTCAGCCTGGTTTTCGTATCCGAAGCTCAGCATATAGACATATCTTGTTGACGCGTGGTCGCGAACAACCACATTCATCGGTATGCTTGGGGACAGCCTGACAGTAACATAATGGTGCCTTGCGCCGCGCCCTATCTCCTCCAGCGTTACGCTGCTGATGTTCCCGGAATAGATTCTCGAAGTCATCAGCTGCTCAGGAATCAACCCGACTGCATCTGCTGCAGTTGCCATTGTTTCAGTATCTATTGGCTCGGTTTCAACGATTGTGATCGTGGAGCTAGAATTAGTAATTACAGCTCCGGCGTTTGAAATTGCCTCTGCCGCCTCTTTTGGAATCGTTGCAGTTGTTGGAGTGACCACCTTCACATCCAATATCTCGACAGCTGTTGCGCTTGCTGAGGGCACCTTGCTGGTTGTGTTGTAAGTTTTTGTTGAAGTGCTGGTTGTAGGGGTTATTTTGGCAGTGGCGCTAGTTGTCTTGCTTGCTGAAATGTCAGCGGTTTTGGATGTGATAGCTATCGTGCCCGTGGTTTTGTTGGTGATATTTGTCGACTTGTTCGTGCTCACCTTGGTGACAGGCGCGACAATTGTTTTCACCAGGCTGGATGCCGCGGTACCCAGATTAGTGGACATGGTTGCAAACTCGACTGTGCTTTGCGCAAAAACAGCGCTGCTTGCAATGACCATTACGGAAAAAATAGCGAAAACCATCAATTTCCCATCCACAAGACCACCTTGCAGCCAGTACGCTTTTGCAGTTTAAAACTCTTTTGCCCCTCTTCCACATTGCTTTGCAGATTCTCGGGAACACACCTGCACTGGTGCCATTATATTCTAGTTCAG
>JAPLWY010000128.1:13349-21432 GCA_026396355.1 Microcaldota archaeon | reverse complement strand
TTCGCCTGCAAGGCAGGCACTGCGGCAATACAGATTTGCATGGGAATGGTAAGCTCGAACATGATACGCTATGGGCTGGCGGTTGGCGCAGACACTTCGCAGGGAAGGCCGGGCGATGCGTTGGAGTACTCTGCAGGCGCGGGAGGCGCGGCATTCATAATTGGAAAGGAAAAGGATGAATTGATTGCAGAGATTGAGGCAACTTACTCGTTCACCACAGACACGCCTGATTTTTGGAGGCGCCAGCATGCGGAATTCCCTTCTCATGGAGGGAGGTTCACTGGAGCGCCGGCATACTTCAGGCATGTCATTTCAGCGACGCAGGGGCTGTTTGAAAAAACCGGCACCAAGGCAGGGGAATACGACTACTTTGTTTTTCACCAGCCAAACGGCAAGTTTCCCCTTGAGGCTGCAAAGAAATTGGGAATAGACCCTGAAAAAGTGAAGCCGGGTTTATTTACTCCGATTATTGGCAATACCTATTCAGGCGCATCCATGATTGGGCTGGCGGGAGTGCTGGACATTGCAAAGCCTGGGCAGAAAATACTGGTCACTTCGTTTGGCTCTGGCGCTGGAAGCGACTCGTTTGCCATCAAGGTGACTGACAAGATACTTGAGAGAAGGAAAGCATACACTGGCTGGAAGCTGGCAGACTATATTGCGAACAAGGCATACGTGGACTATGGAGTCTATGTGAAGCACAGGCGAAAGCTCAAGAGCCTCTAGGAGTTGATACTTATGAGAAGAGTGGCAATTGTCGGCGTTGGAATGAGCAAGTTTGGCGAGGAGTGGACACGCGGCTACCGCGACATGCTGATTGAGGCAGGCTCGCGCGCTGTAGAGGATGCAAAGCTCTCCGGCGCCGAGATAGACTGCATGTATGTAGGCACAATGGCGCCTGGAAGCCTGGTGGGCCAAGAGCACATTGGTGCGCTTGTGGTTGATTCGATGGGCTTAATACCCATCCCTGCAACGCGCGTTGAGGCAGCCTGCGCATCAGGCGGAGTGGCGCTTAGGCAAGGCTATATGGCAATCGCATCAGGAATGCATGATTGCGTGGTAGTGGGAGGCGTGGAAAAGATGACTGACACGCCTGGCAATGAGGTGGCATCTGCGCTTGGAGGCGCAGGCGACCAGGAATGGGAGCTTTTCATGGGAGCCACTTTTCCTGCGATTTACGCGCTGATGGCGCGCAGGCACATGCTGGAATACGGCACTACCGAGGCGCAGATGGCATCCGTTGCAGTGAAAAACCATGCCAACTCATCCAAGAACAAGTACGCGCACTTCCAAAACGAGATAACGCTTGAAACCGTTCTTAAGAGCAAGGAAGTGGCAAGCCCGCTCAAGCTTTTTGACTGCGCGCCAATTACAGACGGGGCGGCAGTGGCAATACTCATGCCTTATGAGCAGGCGAAAAAGCACTGCGAAATGCCAATCGAGATTATTGCGTCTGCGCAGGCATCTGATACCTTGGCGCTTCATTCGCGCGAGAGCATGACTTGCATAAAAGCCACGCAGATTGCCTCGAAAAAAGCATATGCGCAGGCAAAGGTAACGCCTAAAGACATTGATATTGTGGAAGTGCATGACTGTTTTACCATTGCTGAAATAATGGCAATTGAGGACTTGGGCTTTTTCCCCAAAGGAAAGGGCGGGAAAGCTTCAGAGGATGGAAAGACTGCGCTCAATTCCGAAATATCAGTCAATACTTCTGGCGGGCTGAAGGGATGCGGCCACCCGGTTGGCGCAACCGGCGTGAAGCAGGCTGTTGAAGTGGTCTGGCAGCTGAGAGGGCAAGGCGAAAAAAGGCAGGTAAAGGATGCCAATATCGGAATGACTCACAATGTAGGCGGAAGCGGAGCAACCTCGGTTATCCACATAATGAAGCGAGACGGGTGATTTTTATGCCTAGCGAAAACCTTGCAATAACCTGGAGAAGGCTGCCTGAGAGGTACCGCCTTATCGGGAACAGCTGCGAGAACTGCAAAACAAACTATTTCCCTAACAGGAAGCTTTGCCCAAAGTGCAGGAGAAAGGGAAAGCTGATGCAAAAGCAATTTTCCGGCAAGGGAACGGTGTATTCATTTACCGAAGTGGCAACTGGCCCTGCTGGCTTTGAGCTGGAATCGCCTTATGTGCTTGCCATCGTTGAGCTTGAGGAAGGCCCAAAAATTACCGCGCAAGTGGTCGGCATTTCAGGCAAGGAAGTGAAAATTGGCGACTCTGTGGAGCTATTGTTCCGCAAGATAATGGAAGACTCGCCTGAAGGGCTTATTCATTATGGCTACAAGTTCAGGCTGGTAAGAAAGAATTAGACGAACTTGGCATTGCAGCTTGGGCAGGAAAGCATGTAATAGTCAGCCACATAGCCGCAAAGCGGGCACCTGTACTGCTGCTTCCCCTCCTGTTGCGCCTCTCCTGCAAGCGCGGTTCCGCAGCTGGTGCATTTCATTGCGTCGAGCTTGTTCGCTGCCTTGCACTTTGGGCACTCTATGCGGAACATTGACTCAATGTGCGTGCCGCATTTTGGGCAGCGCTCCATACCCATGTTCACGTCTGCTTTGCATTTGGGGCACTTGCCCTTGAGGTCAGAGTGAGGCTTTGGCTTTATGGCGTCTGAAATAAGGTCGACTATGCCCATAAGGGGAAAAGCGCGCGCGAAGTATAAAAATCAGACGGAATCCTACTTTTCTGAAAATGCGGTCCGGACTTTCACAGGGATCACTTTGCTCAAGTCGCCAAGCTCTGGCTTCTTTTCCTCAATCTTGGGCTTCTTTGCCTCAAGCCGCTTCTTCCCTTGTTCTACCTGAAAAATGAACATATAACCACTAGGCAATAATATGCTACGTCAGGTATAAAAAGCCTTCATAGGCTAAAAGCAGAACAATGGGCCCGTAGCGCAGTGGTAGCGCGCCTGCTTTGCACGGATGAAAAGGGGAAAAAATAAAAAATCCCTAAAATCCCAAAAAAGCAGGAGGCCGGGGGTTCGAAGCAAGAACCCAGTGAATTTCCAGAAGGTGGGTTCTTGCCATTTCCTCCCAAGGGAAGCCTTGGAAGGGTGGCGCGAGAAATTCCCCCCGGGTCCACTATTTTTTTCAGAATTTTGGCTAATGCTTACTTGAATGTCATGTAATACTTGACACCGCCGTAGACATCAAACGGCGCGTTTTTGCCCCTCATTATGTCCAATTCGCCAGTGAAGACCAGCCCGCTGCCATTCTTGAACCTGATGTCGAGGTCTGCCTTTAAACGGTCTATTTTCATATCCAATGGGAATAGGCCATTGTCGTATGCCTGTTGATACGCAAAATTTGTGTCAGGATCTTTGCCGTCAACTAGACGGAGTTTATCCACTCCTGGCAAACGGGTATTTGCATAAGCAATAGTCATGAAGACTGACGAGCCAAGCAGCGCTCTTGCCCCGAATTCCCAGTTCTTTATCTTGCCCGCGGATGTTCCGATATCCGAATAATTGAATATGATGCCAAACTTCTCCTGGCCAATGAAAAGGTAGGAGCGGAAATAGTCCTTGCTGGCGCTTACTGCCACGCTCCCTAATTTTGCATTTGCCGCATCAGCGTTGGCGATCAGCTTTTTGTCCTCTGTCTGGGCAACGAACGCCGTGAAGGCGGTTGTCCCGCCCAGAATGTCGAGCCTTACCCCTCCAAGCCATTTGTAACTTTTTGAGTCGGCGCTCTTGCCCAGCCGGCAGCCGCCTATCACTGCGACACGGTCGTTGAAATTGTAAATTCCGCTCGTGAACAGCTTTTTGTCGTTGGAAAGCGAGCCGGTCACCACCCAGTTGTGCTTTTTGCTCCTGAAACCGACCGAGAAGTTGACTGGCCAGCTCTCGTAAAGATCCTGGGTCGGATTCGTGGAGAATGTCTGCGAGGCCAGATCGGCAGTCCTTAGCATGATGTTCCTCATTGCATCATCGCGCAGCTTTACGTCGAGGAGGGTTTTTGGCAAGAGGTTTGATGTTTCATCCACTATTGACTGCCCGCTTAGGATTATGCTGCTGAGCGTTTTATTGCTGAGATTGTTTTGAGTAAACTGGTCAGGCAGTAAGCTGCATAATATCGTCAATTTCCCATTGACCATATTAAACGTGGCAGCTGAATTCATCATGGATTTGGATATGCGCTTTTTCGTGCCGTCATCGTTTAATTTGTAGTCTTCCGCCCTGTATGCGGTCACGTACATGTTGGCATCGGCATTCCACGTGCCTATTTTCTTGACCTTTCCGCCTGCTGAAACTATGCCGCTCACAAGCTTGCCATCCTTGTCAAAGCTCATGAAATTTGAGACGTTTGCGTTTGGTATGCGAAGGTCCGCGCCTACAAGCGGCCCGCCAACCGAAGTCCGCCAACCGCCGAACATTGTTCCCTTGAATTTTTGCAATGCGAGCCAGGTTCCGCTTGCCAGATAGCCCCTGCCTGTGCTGGGCGGAGTCTTCCCTTCATCAAACTCGTTGGATGGGGCAGGCTCATTGATTCCGCCGAAATTGGGCTGTCCGCCTGGAGACAATGCCTGGGACAGCTCATAATCGTTGTATGAGAAAAAGCCGCCATAAACCACGTTGCCGGTGGATCCTCCCTTGTCATACCCCCCGAAAACCGCCCAGCTGCCAGCGGTTGATGTGACTGCGCCGACTGCAAGGGAATTGACCGCTGGCGCAAACTTGCAGATTGGCTGGAATATGAGCATTGCCCCGAACCGCGTGCCTTCTTGCAGTTTTTCTTTTGGTATCTGGCTTTTGTTCAAACCGTATTTTGCGGTTGAGACTTCCCCTGCCGCATCTATTTTGACCCCGTTTTCCTTGCCCATTTCAGTATATACCTGGGCAAAATACTGATTCACGGCATCCGACAGCTTTTTTCCATCATTGATTTCAGTAGCCATCAGGCTCCGTTCCCTGTCCTTGGTTAGGATTTGGACCCAGGTTTCGTCTTTTTTCACAAATACGTTAAGATCGTATCTTAGCGACCCCTCCTTCCTGTCGCCAGCGTCTGTTTTGGAATCGTCCTCTTCCCTGTGCTCTGTGAATGTGACAAGCGTTGTGCCGTTGGGCGCTTCGCGGTTGGTTGCCTTTAAGAATGTCGAATTCAGCTCAAAGTTTGCATCTTCGGTGAGATCTAAGTATGGAACACCTGATGGCACTGGCCCTCCTTTATCGTCTGTCTTGGTTTTCGTGACATCAATCGAATACCTGGCCAAGGCATTAAAGACGTTTGTGCCAAGAATGCTCACGTTATTGGCTTGCCCTTTAGCAAGGGTATTCAGGTGCTGGGACAGCAGATATTCATCATAATTTAGAGGATAGTATTTGGACCCACGAACCGAGTAATCGCTGACTAAGACTTCCCCTGATGCCCCTTGGCCCATGTTCTTGCCCCGAAGGTCTGCCTGGAAACCGCCCACCCCCCCTTTTCCGCCCGCGCTCGAGCTGGAGCCTTGCCCGACAACGCTAAGATAATCCTTTTCAAATTTCATCTGTGAACCGAGTATGGAGTTGGAAGCTTCGTTCATCAGGGCGATCACTGTTTCAGGTATTGCCTGGCGATTCAGGTAATTTGTAGTGTAGTTATACTCCAGCGCCGCCGGCGACACTTTACTTGCAAGATACTGGTGCCTGCGGCCTGACGCCCAGTCAAATACCGCATTGATAGGCGATGTGCGCGGCTGCATGGATTCGCTCACTTGCGGAGCTATTCCTCCATTAAGCACGGAATTGGGTATTAGCGTTCCGCCGGCAAATATCCCAATGCTGGTCGTGGCGCTTATGCCGTAAAAATCCATTATATTATGACTTTGTAGATTCGGGGAGATGTGCCCGTCCCGGATTGCCACATTGGAGGCTTGCAGGTTGTTGATCAGATTGTAATATGAATCGAGATTTTCAAATTTTTTCATCAGGTCAAATGCGTTTGAATAATTCCTCTTGCGAACAAACTTCCCATTGTCGACTTGATTTGAGCTTTGCTCATAGATGTTGGAGATGAGGAATATTGCCTGGTTAAAAACCTGAGAACGGGTTTCCATGCTTTGGATTGGCGCGATTGTTTTATTGAAAAAGACACTGCTGCCGAATAGTATGCTGGCGGTTGAGGGGGGCATGTACTTCGCGGATATGACCATTTCATTGAGCTGCTTGTCGGTTATTCCGGCAGGAATCCCGTCATTCGCAGCCTTGAAAAGCGCAATCCTTGAGAACGGGTCGAATGCGTCCCTGGTTAGAAAGTTCTGCCCGGGTATCTGCTGCATATCGGCTTTTGCAGAGATGAGAGTCGTGTAGGTCTCGCGCCTAGAATCGCGCAGTTTTTCACTATATTGCTGGATTTTATCGCATCTGTTCACAAACAGGTTGGTGATTTCGAGGTATTGATCTGCCACGGATTTTTTCCTGTTCTGTGTCGCTCCAAGAGCATCATAGGTTGCGGAGAAGGATTCGCCGTTTGGGCCGTACCTCATTGAAGCAAGATAGCCAAGTGCTTCTGTCGAGTTTGAGATGTTGGTGATGGCGGTTGTGAGACCATCCTTTTCAACCTTAGTCATCATACTCGAATTCCTTGAAACCTCGAATGTGTTTGTAACTGGATTGTTATCGGCATCAACCGCAGTGGTCATGGGGACAGTAAAGATAACGCCATTGTAAGTCAATTGGGCATATTGCCCGGAAGACAGTTGATTCACCCGGTCCAGGTCTGAAGCAGTGATTGCCACTCCTTTATTCACGAAATCCTGAGCATTCGCAGCAACGCCGTTCTTATAAGTGAGGGAAAACAGCGAAACTTTGCCAAACTGCGTGAATATGTTGAGCTTGGCGTCAAGATCGTTCATTTTCTTGACTGTATCGATTAGGGCGGTTATTTTTGAGTTAAGGATGAATGTGTCTATTACGCCGTCAGCGCTTATTATTTCCCGAAAGTAGCTGGGCAGGCTTTCCTTTAGTTTGAGCATTCTTTTTTTGAATTTGTCAGGGTAGTCAGTGGAAAGGTAAGGATTTAAGACATTGTTTACCTGTCCCAAATCAAGATACAGCGCAGTATAAAAGTCCGATAGGTCGGATAGCCGGTCAAATTTTGAGAAATTGGCAAGATTTTGGAAGGTTGCTTCCAATTTTTTGACTGCATTTGTATAATCCGATGTGAGAAGGAAAAACTCATCTTTCTTTTTGACCATTAAACTGCTTTCATCGGAAAGCTCAAGCTTCTGAAAAAACGATTCTTGCACATAAAGATCGGTGATGAAGTTTTTGCAGGTGGTTAATGCCACTGCTTGTTCAGATATGCTTTTCCCTGCCACTTTGTTTTTTTGAGAAGAAAGATACTTGAAAATATTCGTGGCAGCTTTCTGCGCATAATCATTGCCATTTTGTGCAAAGATTACAAGATTGCGCGCCTCTTTCAAAGCAGAATCAAAGTCTTTTGCAGCCACGATTTTGTTCAGGCGATCGCGAAAATCGTCCTTGAAAGACGGGGGTTCGGACTCCTGGATATTTTTTGTGCGAAACATAATGACCTAGCCTCTAATTTCCGATATAATCCTTCAGCATGCCAGCCAATTCTTCCCAATCTTTCACTGGGGATAATGAAAGGAGTGAGTTCTCACCCTTGAGCTTATCATCATTTACAAAACGTATGAAATTGGGCAATTTTTCATTGAATGTTTGCGCGGTGACGCCGTAGCCAAGCACCTTGTTTTTTATTTTTTCAAGAACTGCGGGACTCGAGAGCATGGCGTCGATTTCCGGCACTTTGCAGTCACCAGTGGCATAAATATAAGGTGCCACTGGTGCCATGTCAACTACAACGATATCGTTATCTTTTACCTTTGGAACAATGGTTATTTCGAGTTTGTTGCCATTGAACTTCACCTTGAAATCATCCTTTTCCAGAAGAGTGCCTGCGAAAAGATCGGCGCGGTCCTTTTCGTTGAGGCTGAAAAGCTCTCGTCCATCGGATTTTACAGGAATTTCGCCCTTGCTGCTTGCAAAACCAGCGGGCAGGTCAGCTGAATAGCCTGTAACATCTTTACCACTGTATGAGGGAATTACGTTGATTTCTGCCAGTTTGGTGCT
>JAPLWY010000128.1:0-13311 GCA_026396355.1 Microcaldota archaeon | reverse complement strand
TCGTTGCCTTTGTTATCTTGCACGAACGTCGGCGAGACAGCGGTAGACAAGCCTGTTTTCTTGTTTTTCCTAGCTTCGCGGTTCGCTATCCTCATTTTTTTATCAAGCTCCCTTTCATTTTTCCTGGACTCTTTTCGCGCATCCCGATTCGATTGCCTCTGCTCTTTGGGAGTAAGTATTTTCTTTTGTTCAGTTATTGGCGCGCCAGTCCCTGTTTTTTCTGCTTCTTTGTTTTTTGATCCTGGCGCCTGGCTAATAACAGTAGTTACGTCACCTGATGGGGGAGTTTGTTTGTTGTCCTTGGCTTTTGTGGGATTGATTTTTTTGCCGAAGTACTCCACATAAGTCCCTAACGCCGTGCGCGTGTAGAGCTGTTTTACCTGAGCATCGCCTAATGACAGCCCTATTTTTTCATATAAAGCTGCGTTATCCATATTGTATCCTACGAGCTTGTAATCGGCGCTGTTCCCCATGAACTTGAAATCAGCAGTATATCCTGGGACTTTTGATATGTCAAACTTGGATTTTTGTCCGGGCTTTTTATCTGTGGTTTGATCCGCTGGGGCATTGCTGATGGATTGCCCTGGCTTTATTTTCCCCGCAAGCTCCACTGCCTGCTTGAATTGGCTCGTCCACCATATTTTGCTCCTGTCCGTGACAGCCTTGCCGTTCGGCTGGATCATGCCTTGGGCTATTTCAGACTTGCCTGCATCATAGAAGAGCTTGACCAGATCGCCTGCGGATTTCCCTGCGTTGTCCGGGTTCTTCAGGAGCTTTTCAAGGTTGCCATACCCCCTGAAGCTGTATTGGTACACCAGCATGAGGAGCGCAAGCTCGTCTTGGGACAGGTCTTTGAGATTTTCCACTGTTTTGAGCTTGTCCGGGGAGATTATGCCGTATTTGGAAATAAGGGTTATTGCGTAATTCAAGTAGTTGTTTGCAGTTCGTTCATCAGTTACGCCGTCCACCATTGCGCCAGGAAAGTTCTTGAGAACGCTAAGCGCAAACGCCTTGCATTCCGGAGGAAGATAGTCAAAGGGATAGTGGCTGACCTTTTGGACTTTTGGAATGCCCGTTTCGTCTTGTTTTTTAGGCTTTGGCTTTTGCGTTTCTTTTTTCGGCTCATCCTTCTTTTTCGGCGGAGCCTGCGTCTCTTGCTCCTGGATTCCGAATACTTTGTTATATTCCGCAAAGAGGTTCTGAGTGCCAAGCACCGTGGCGCCCCATTTCCCGGACAGGACGGTTTCGTCTATCGGGCTTGATGCGTTGCTTGCGCGGATGTAATCCCGGACTTCCCTCAATTTTATTTTCTCGTTATCCGTGTGGTTATTGAACAGTTCACGCTGGACAGAGGTCATCCGCCAGAGATTCACGAATGCGCTCTTGCTCGCTGTTTGTTGTCCGTTGAGAAGTTTTTGCAGGGCTTGAATATGCAAGATGCAATCTTTTAAATTTGCAATAACTTTCATAGAGTAGGTTATCTGGGATTCTGATTGGAGGGCGCTTGGTTTTTTTAACCGGTTCGCCAGTTGATCTTGGTAAAACTTGAGGTTTTCCCCCAGCTTTTTTTCCAGCGCAATATAACTTGGGCTATGCGCGGTCGTTTGGGCAGTTACCTGGAATATTAGCATTGTTTCACCTCAAGTTACATACCGTCAGAAGTATTTGTTGTGTTTGCATCATCTTGTTTTGGGGCAGGTTTTTGTGCTGGGGGTTTTTTGTGGTACACTGCCCCCTTGGAACCCGAAGTCGTGCCCGATGGGGCCGGTTTTTCTTTTTTGAGCGTGGTTCTTTTTTTATTTGCGCCGGTCCCGTGCTGGTATTTTTCGATTTGATCTTCGACGTATGGAACAATCTTCTCTTTGATTGCATCGTCAAGGGGCTGGACCGCAAATTTGGCGAAAAGGGGGATCACGTGCTGCCCGCCCAGGGTGAGCACAGACATTTTCCCTAATTTGAGGCCAACACCTACTGCGCCCTCCACGCCAATAAGGGTGCCTCCGATCACTTCGCTCGCGCCCGTTAGCCCGTATTTCAAAGGATAAGTTACTAGGTGCCCGGTGCCAGAAACTAAGCCAATTGGAAAGCGCAGACCCCACATGCCGTATGCGCCATAGCCTATATTTCCGAGTTCGGTCGCACGGAAAACATCGTCTTTAGTGTATCTAAAACCGAGGTTTCCTAATGCCGATTCTTTTGAGAAAAGCTTGGTGCCACGGGTCCATTGGGCAGCTTGGTTAAGCTTTCTTGGGACATACCCCAGCCCGGTCCCGTCCTTGAACATCTCTTTAACTCCTGTCTCTGGCTTCAATTTTGAGAAGAAACCGCCAGTTGCGGGAGTTTTAGTTTTATACATGAGCCCGTTGGCTGTTGCGGTTGGGATGCTCGATATAACATTGTCGGGCGCGGTTGCTGGCGGTACCGAGGCTTTTGCTAGCAGTCTCATAGGTGCTTTTGATTGTGTTCCAGTATGAGGCAAGGACGGATTCCTTAAAAACAGAGAATGTCGCAACCCCTCCGACTTCTGGCCCTTTGATAATTGTGTATTTCATTTTTTTGACAGTCACGGTGAGCTGTTCGCCTTCACTAAGTTCATCAAGCTTGGCAAAGTCATTCACTTCTAAGCCAGCTATTAATCTATCGGCAACCTCTTTGTTAAGCGGAACAGGAGGCAGCAGCTTTCCCCATAACGTTTTCGCATCCCCGACAGCGATATCCTTTACAAGTGTTGTTGTCGGGGCAAACTCGGAAGTCCGGTATACCAGCGTTTTATCCCCTTCCTTTACGAACGTGAACCCGTCGCCTGTTTGTTTGAAGCTGATTGTCAGGTGCTCCCCGTCCTTCAAGGCATTTATTTCGGTTTTTGCAGCATTGCCAAGCTCATCAAGATACTTTGCGTAGCTTTTCTGGCTGCTGTGGAGCAGCGGTTTCAGCGCATTCTCAACTTTGCCTGCGTTCTCGCTAGTAAACCGCCCTATTCCATAGTTAAGCGTTGATTTCAATCCCATGATGGCAGTCAGCTTTTCAGCGTACTGCGCGCTGCTCGAGCCGAATTTCGCATATTTTAATGATAGCTTGTTGACCTGCAAGGCCATCTCTGCAGGCGTCAGGGGGGCTGTGCCGGGTGCCGGTGCAGCGGTTAGGTTTTGGGTTTCCTTTATGATGTTCTCTGTGCGCTTGACTTTGGTGGTTATGTTCTTGGCAGTGAATACTTCCCTGACTCCGCCTTGGAAACGTAGGGGTTTCACCACCCCGAGTATATCCTTGTTAAGATTGGCAAGGATTTCAAGGTCTGTTTTGAGCAGGTTCAGTTCCTTTGTCAACACAGTAGTGCTTTTGGCTGTGATGATAAGCGTTTCAATCTTTTTGAGCCGGTTCTCAATTTTGATTGCTTCTGCGCTCAATTCGGCAAATTTTGCAACTGTCCGTTCGCTTTTCAGCAATAGGGTTGCGCCCTTGCTAAAGCCTCCAGTCATAATCGCAAAAACATCCAGAGTGAGATAGGCTGCGCCAATAGCCGCGAGTTCTTTATCAAACTTGCCTGTCGTTCCCCAACGATAAAAAGCCGTGGCTAGGTCTTTTATTCCAAGATAAAACGGGACAAGGGGAAGAAATGATTTTGGCTGCAGGATGTACATATCTGCCAAACCACACCTGTTAGCGTAAACGACAGGGGAGGTGCTGTAAGCTACCTCAAGACCAAAATCAGCCTTGTTGGCGTAAGTGTTGGTGGAAGTGCCGTAATCTATCTCAAGATTTTTGGACTTGCCGCTGGCGGTTTTGCCAAGATTTGCCGCGAGAAGCTGGCTGGCATATGCTGTGTTCCCATTGACAATCGCCTTATTGACTGCATAAACTTTCGATGTTTCCAGAAAACGGTCTTCTGGCGTTTTCTCAAGGTGCAGTTTCCCCCTCTCCGCCAATATTTCGGGAGGGAGGTTGTTAAGCCCTGCTGTTTGGTTCTTTACTCCGTCCCCTGCAACGAGAGGGAACGGCGATTTTGGAACCGGCTCTGTCCTAACCACGCCATACCGCATATCCTGAAAAAGCGCCATGAGATCCAGCACGTTATTGATAGCGCTCATGTTGTTTGTCTTAAGCGCGTCAGAAAGCTGGATTGAGAGGAATCCGTCCAGCATATTGTTGTGGAGGTCTGACAGGGAGTAGAATGCGTTAGCCCTGAAAATGTCATTGAGTGGCCGCAGATCTTCCGAAGTCTGCGGCGGGTGTGCTAATTTGGCGCCCATCTGCTCCTCATGGTGGAGCCATAATTCGTCGCTCACCGCTTTCATTAGGGCGGTTTTCTCTGGCGTATCGCCTATTTGGCACAGCCGCAGGCCGTACATGGCTGATTGGAAAATGGCTTCGAATTCCGGGCATTTGCTCAGCACTTCCTTGTAGGCTTTTGAGTTGAGGATTTCAAACCCTATGTCCAGCGGGGAACCCGAATATGGCAATATGGCCGAAGAGTTTGAGCTCGCAATTGCATTCATCATTGCGCCTATCTTGTCGCTTATTTCATTATAGGCTTTGAACATCGCAGCCCGGGTAATCTGGCTTTTCGACTCGGGCCCGGCTTGTTTTACGACTTGGAACAGGAACATTTAGACCGCCCCCTGGAAATCCGTGCTTGACAGTATGTTATCAACGAAGTTGTCGGCAAGATCCGCAAAATTATTCTCATCTATCCATTTCTTGGCTTTCGCGAAGTTTTCCGAAAGCTCCTTATTCGAGTCTATTTCCTTTTTGAAACGCGGCCTGGCAGGATAGATGTAGTATATGAGCGTGGCATAAATCGCCGCTGCTGCGAGGACGGAGGATTGTGCTTCCTCGTTGGGATTCTTTCCTGATGATTCGGCGGACGAGATGGTGCGCAGGCATTTTGAGTAAGTTTCATTCGTGAAAAAGAAGCGGTAATCGAATGCCAGCCCCATGCGTGCTGCATCGCCAGGTATGAAAGCGCCCTCATTTGTGTTGTCTTTTTTCATGCCATCGCCCCAGCAGTTATTTGCTTCGAACCTAATATAAGCTTTATTGGAGAATATTGACGTGCGACCAGTATGGAACAGTTCAAGGCGCCAAGCCAGGCTCCAGCAAAGCTTGAGCGCGAGCCATCCGTAGTGAAAAAGTCTGCGGACAGGCTTTTTCAGCAGCGGGACAGCAGCCCCGCTCCAATGAAAAGGCCCCGCTTCCCGCGAAGCCTGTTCGACGGAGCGCTGGAAAAGGACCAAAATTTCATAGACCCCAGAGCAGAGGCTGTGCTTTTGCTCCCTGAAAAAGCCGCATTTTCCCTGCCTGTGCAGATTGCGCTTGACGCTGCCAGCCTCAAATACCAAAAAAACGCGCAAAAAGAGGGGTTTTTCGGCTCGATTTACGAATATCTCATGGCATGGTGGAGCACGATGAAGAAAAGGGTTGGAAAACGCTCCAGGTCAAGAGTAAGGCTCACAAAGAAGGGAGAGGAAACGCTGGAACAGCTGCGGTATCTTGCACTACTTTGCGATGCAACCGAGGCGCGCACGCCTGATGAAATACTGCTGTCCGAAGGCGCATTTGGCGAGGCATATCACGAGATAATGACTCTTTCCTCCAACCTTGAGAAAATGGCAAAAAAGGAGGAAGAGCACCACGTGCAGCGCTATAAGAGGCATTTGTCTTCAGTTCTTCAAAGCACGCCCTGAGGAAGTAAATGAACTGGAAAGCGCACCTTGTTTTTGGCGCAATTGCCGGCTTTGCAGTTTTTTCGCTCTTAATGGGAATGCGCGCCGAGCAGGCGTTAATTTACTCTGCAATATCAGGCGCGTGCGCCCTTCTTCCTGATTTGGATTTGCGCAAGAGCAAGGCATCGCAGCTCTTGTCATTGCTGGCGCTTGCGCTTGCAGGAGCGTTTGCATGCTACCTTTCCTGGAGGGCTGGGGACGGGCTGGCGCAGGCAGCCTGGAATTTCGCGCTCCTGCTTCTTGCGTTAGTCGCTGCAGACTGGTTTTTGCGCCCAAGGCATAGGACACTGCTTCATGGCTTTGCTTTTGCCATTGTCTTCTCGCTGGCCTGTTTTTTCCTCTTCGGGAAAGAGTTTGCAATTGCCGGGCTAATCGGATATGTTTCGCACCTTGTTTCAGACAGGATGGTGTGAATCGCGCACCAACGCGCAAGACGAGCAAGTTTTTATTGATTGCATTGGAAAAGCCGTTATGGGAACCACATTGACTCCAGACGAATTGGTAATGCCGATTTTGCTGATCAAGGCAGTGCTTGCGCTCTTGTCGGTGATACTTTTCCTCAATTACTGGTTCTACTGGGAAAAGGCAAAGAAGGGGATGCCGATACATTTCTTCTACACGAAATGGAGGGCGGTCAGGCACGCAATCGCGCTTGGATTTGCTTCAGTTGGGTTTGCAATCGGTTTTTCGCTTGAGCTTTTCGGGCAGCAGCTCGGGCTCGGCGCCACTTCCGCACGGTTTGCCTCCAGCATATTCGAGGTAGGCTCGCTTTTCTGCATGCTTTATGTTTTCTTCGAGCTTTCGCTCGAAGATGTCCCGCACTTCTCGCACATCATAGAGTCCATGAAGTTCCACAAAGGGATTCATGGGAGCCATGAGTTTGCAAAGAGGGAAAAGATGGAGCCTGCGAAAAAGTCGCGCGCCAGAAAAATGAAAAAACGCTAACAAAGGGTGACTATATGGGATTTTTGGATGGAATACTTGGGAATAAGGAGGAGCCGGCAAGGGAAGGATTGCCTTTCAATATCTCAACGAGTTTGAGGCCTGTGAGGCTGGCTGCAAGGAGGGAAAACTGCCTCGAGGTCTTAGTCACGATAAAAAACGTCTCGGACAGCCCGTTCATGGCTTCAGCAACCATTGAGGTTCCGCGCGCTTTGGGCTTTGAGAATCTGGGAATCACCAGGATAAAGGAGATACGGATGGGCGAGCTTGCCCCGCAGGCCGAGAAAACCATAAGCTTCTCATTGTGCGCAAACTCGCAGACTGTTGCCGGCGTGTATGCCGCGCTTCTGACAGTCAACCAGCACTACCGCGACTATGCCCATGTGCTCAACTATGCCAAGAAGTCAGTTGAGGTCCGTGCGGTCTAGCGGTGCGAAATGAAAATCCACAACACGCTTTCCGGAAGGAAAGAGGAGTTTGCCCCGCTTGAGGGGAAAACAGTGCGCATGTACGTGTGCGGCATAACCCCTTACGACAAGAGCCATCTGGGGCATGCGCGCACGCTAATCTCGTTCGACATAATAAGGCGCTACCTTGCTTACCGCGGGTATGATGTGAAATTCGTGCAGAATGTGACTGATATTGATGACAAGATAATCAAGCGTGCAAGAGAGAGGAAAATGCTCCCATTGGCGCTTTCGGAAAAGTACATGGCTGAATCTGAAACGGAATTTTTGGCATTGGGAATAATGAAGCCCGACTTTTCGCCAAAGGTGAGCGGCTTCATACCGCAGATAATATCGCTGATAGAGAAAATCGAGGCGCGCGGGTTTGCCTATTCCACAAAAACAGGAGTTTACTTTGATGTCGCCAAGTTCAAGAGCTACGGAAAGCTGTCAGGGCAAAAGCAGGATGGCGTGATGGCTGGGGCGCGGGTGGAAGTGGATGAGGCAAAGAAAAACCCGCAGGATTTTGCACTTTGGAAGCTGGACGACGAGCCGGGCGCCACTTTCGGCTCGCCCTGGGGCAGGGGAAGGCCGGGCTGGCACATAGAATGCTCGGCGATGGCCATGGCAATACTGGGAAGCACGATAGACATACATGGCGGCGCGCTGGATTTGGTTTTCCCGCACCATGAAAACGAGATTGCGCAGTCAGAAGCTGCAACTGGCGAGCCTTTTGCCCGCTTTTTCATGCACACCGGCTTTCTTACCGTAAAGGGGGAGAAAATGTCAAAGTCGCTTGGCAATTTCATCACAATTGAGGACGGGCTGAAAAAATTCGAAGCAGTGCACATGCGCATGCTGTTTGCAATGGCGCACTACAAGAGCCCGATGGATTTCACCGAGGAGTCGGTGAAGGCTGCCGGCAATTCGCTTGCCAGCCTGCACTCGGCTGTGCTTGCCGCAAGAACCTATGCTCCGCAAAAGGGCGCGGGCAAGAAACGCCTGGAGCTGGCGGCAAGGGAAGCAAAGGAAAATTTCATCCTTGCAATGGATGATGACTTTGACACGCCGGCCGCAATGGCGGAGCTTTTCCATTTTGCCAAGTCAATTAACGGAGCCTGCTCCGAGGGAAGTGAGAGTGCGGAGGAGGTAAAGGCAGCCGGCAAAATTATGGAGGAGCTGCTTGCGATTTTCAACCTTGCGCCAGGTAAATCATCTGATGGAAAAGCTGCGGATGAAATTGACGCTGTTTGCAGGAAATTTGGAATTACAGTAGAAGGGGCGCTGGAAGAAAAAATCCTTGCCCTCATAAACGCGCGCCAGGAAGCGAGAAAAGCAAAGGACTTTGCGCGCTCGGATCAGATACGCGATGCGCTTGCCGGAATCGGGATTGTGGTTGAGGACAGGCGCGACGGCAGCGCGGGCTGGCATTTTTCGGCTTGATATTCCGCCTATTTTTCGTCAGTTTAATCGTTGTTCCATCGCCGTAAAGGGCAGTGTTTTATTGCTTGCCATGGAAATCATTCCATGCGCAATGCGATGGGAGCGTTTGCGCTTCTGGCTATTTTTGCTTGCGTTGCCCTACTCACATTGCCAGCTCCTGCGCAAGAGGAAACAACAGGCGTAAAAGCCGAGGGGACAGGGCTGTCATTCGGAATCTACTCAAGCACGCTTGCAGACTGCGGAAATGCCACATGCGCAGTCATGCGAACCTACCTGTTCCCGATGCAAAACGCAAGCCTGGCCGCTTTTTGCCCAAATGCAACGCTTCAGAAAAGCGCAATTGTGCTGATTTACCCTTCAACACAAAGCATGGGAAACGGAATGGCAGGAAAAGTCAGGCTGGCGCTTTCCAGCGTTGGATTGTCCTCAATTGAAGGGAATATCAGTTCAGCGATCAGCTCGAGGAGAAGCGTGATTGTGGCGCCGTCAGGCGCAGTGCCGGAAGGGCTTGCCAAAAACGCCCAGCTTCTGATGGACGAGGGCAGCAGAGCGGTTGTGATAATCACTTCCGAGGGAAAGGAAATCGACTTGGAGGGGAATGTTTTTGCAGAAAATGGGACTGGAAAGTGGGAAGCGATTGAAACTGTCTTTTTGGAAGGAAAGGACTGGGAAGCGGCTGCGCGCGAGGCTGCAATCCGAGCAGTTGTTCCAGCAGGAATAAACAAAACAATGTTTTCATTTGCAGGTGGCAATCGTACCTTTGCAATTGAAACCGATGGCGCAGAGGAGTGCAGGCTGGCGCTTTTCGTTTCTGGCAGGCTGGAGAGGTTTGCGGATAGCGGAAGAATTGAAAGGGCAAACGGCGTTCTTTCCTGCCCGGATAGCGTGGTGGCTGGAAAGGAATGGCGGTGCGAGTTTTATCCTGATTCCGAGGCTGAAAAAGGAAGGACGCTCAAGTTCACTGCGATTGCGCAGGATGAGAACAATGGAAAAATCCAGATTGGCAGTGTTGATGGGAAAATCGCCGATGGATGGTCAGGCGCATTTTATGCGAATTTTTCGCATGGGGGGGATTACCTTGTGAAAGTGTATGACCAGTTCTCAAGGCTGCACGCGGTTGCCTATGTCAAGGTTTTTGGGCTGGAAGTGAAACAGGTGAATGCGGAAGGCAATCGCTATGAGTTCTACGCGATGCTTGGGGGCGCGCCAGCCAATGGAATGGTGGAAGTTTGGATTGATGACGGGCAGAAACAGCAGTATCCTGTTTCCAATGGCAAGCTCGTGGTTTTTGCCGCGCCGAAAAGTGGGAAGCGGGTGATGCATTTTGACATCGCAGGCACAGGGGCGGACTGGACGTTTGAGGCGCAGGCTGGCGGGTTTGCAGAGAGCTATGCAAAATACGCAATACCCGGCTTTGCCTTGCTCGGTGCGGTTTTCCTTCTATTGAGGGCTGGAAGAAAGGCAAAATACACGATAACCTTTCCGGATTCGCCTTTAATTGAGCATGACATCGTGGAAGTGGGCTGGGAACAAATCATCACTGCCTGGAAAAAGTCGGATGATGCGCGCGGGGGATGCGGACTGCCGGCTTACCCGCAAGAAATGGCATCCTGCCTGCTTCTTGGAAAGGAAGTTGGAAAGAGAATTTGCCCTGATTCCGCAAGCGTGCTGTCCGTCCTTAGAAAACTGGCGAATCAGGGAATTTTTGTGGATTGCGGCGGAATATTCATTCCGAAAAATGATATGGGGGGATTTGCGCCAAATGAGCTTGGAATGCTGCGCACGCTGCATGATTTGATGCTGGAGCGCGGACTGCCTTTTGCAAGGAAGAAAGTGGTGCGTGTGCATGGGGAAAAACTCGAGTTTGCAGTGATTTCAGGCAAGGAAAATGTGCTTCTCGGGATGCGGCAGGGAGTGGCGCGGGTGGCGCTGTTTGAAAGCGAGGGAGCCATTCGAAAGTTCCTCGAATGCCTATCGCATACAGAGCATGATGATGTGAAAATCAGGATGGCACTGGAAAATGGGGTGTTGGTATTTGCAGTTGCCGAGCGGAAAGGGATAGAACAGCTTCTACCCTGAAGCCTGCGCGCAAAGTGAAATTCCGCGCGCTTGCACGCCTCGCCCTGCTTGCGGTTTGGCTCGTTGCTTTTTCCTGCGTTTGCCATGCTTTGCAGCCAAACCATACTTTATCGCCAGCCAATCAAGTGGAAGAAGCGTCTGCGCATAATCTTGGCATTGCAAAAAGCCTGCTTGGGGCGAAAGATGCGTGCGGAGCAACAACAAGAGCTCCTTCGCAAGATGATTTGTTTGAGGTTGCGGACTTGAGAATCGTGATTCTTGCCCCGCAAGTGGGCAATGTGACTTCGAATCGCGCAGCCCCCCAACTAGTTTGGAGCTGGTCGGCAAGCCTGCCGGAGACTGCTGAATTTGAGATAGCCTCGGAAAATTGCCCGGATGGCGTTGAGGAATACTACAATCCATCCGAGCCCGAGTTTGCAAATGGCGCGCTGGAATATTCCTATCTTGGAGAGGTGAAGCGGGTGGCGTTGGGTGGCGGGGATTCGCCAGTTCAGTTGAATTTGAGCGGGGAAGCCGAAGAGAGAACGGATATTGCACTGGATTTTGCGCATGAGAGTGCGCCAGAGTTAGCGTATGAGAATTTGAGCATGAAACTTGTGGGAGAGATACGCGCGAGATACTCGTACAGGAAAAGCACTTACGAATACGTGTGCCACCAGCTGCAAGGGGGGATTGGGTGCGGCTGTGAAAGCGAAGCGGAGTTTGGCATGAGAACTTTTAGGATGAGCCTGTCAGACAGTAGGACTTTCTTTGTGGAGACGGAGCCTGTGGAGGAGGTTTGGCTCAATCCTCCACTAAACAGCAGATTGGCCGGTTTGGAAAATGGCAAGCTGGCATTTTTCGCAAGGAGAATGCCTGCTAAAATTTCAGTTTATTCGGAAGGAAACCTGATTGGCGAGGCTGCGCCTTATCGGTTTGAGGAGAGTTTGGGAAGCTGCGGGCAAAAGGAAGTGAAAAGAATTTATTCGCCGGAGGGGAAAGGAGCGGTGATAAACATCAGCCAAAATTCCACCCGACCATTTCAATTGGTCAGCAAAAACAAACATTATGTCCCGATATACTTTGAGTTTGGCTGGAATGAAAGCGCGGGAAAGCGTGGAGTTTCACTGGTTTATGAGGATTGCTTTTCCGCGCAGGACAATTTTTCAAGGAATTTCTCAGTGAGGGAGCCTGCGCTTTTCAAGCCAGATGAGGAGGCTGGAAATGAGGCAGGGGTGATTTTGCGGGAAGGAAGCGAGAGCTTGTCTCCTGCCCTGCACCAAAGCGCAGCAAGGCAGGAAATGCCCTCTTCCGGCGCTGCCGTTCTTGCAGTTGCGCTTTTGCTTCCGCTTCTTCTTGGCGCGGAATCTTTCCTGAGGCGCGCAGAGAGGCATTTTTAATCTGGCGAGGCAATATTGCAGCATGGATATGATTGAGATTGACGGCTCTGTCGGGGAAGGGGGAGGGCAGGTGCTGCGCACCGCGCTTTCGCTATCCTCTGTGCTTGGAAAAGGAGTGAGGATAAGAAATATCAGGGCTGGAAGAAGCGTGCCGGGATTGCGGCCCCAGCACCTGAGCGTTTGCAAACTGCTTTGCGAAATTGCTGGCGGAAAACTTGAAGGGGCGAAAATCGGCTCAACGCAGATAGAGTTCACCCCAGGGAAAATCAGCGGCGGGGAGTACAGGTTTGACATTGGAACTGCAGGCTCATCAGTGCTCCTGTCGCAGGCAGTGCTGCCTGTCCTACTGAGCGCGGACGCGCCATCTTCTGTTGAAATAACCGGAGGCACGCATGTGCGCGGAGCTCCGTCATTCGAGTATTTTTCAGAGGTTTTTTTGCCCGCAATCGGGAAGATGGGGGCAGGGGCAAGCGCAAAGCTTTTGCGCGCAGGTTTTTACCCGAAAGGAGGGGGCGTGGTGAGGCTGGAGTGTTTACCTTCGAAGCTGGCAGGTGTGAATTTTGAGCCGCGGGAGGCGCGCGCAATTTCCTATTCAATAGTTTCTTCCGGGCTTCCAACGCATGTGGCTTTGCGGGAGGAAAAGGCGCTGTTGGAAAAATTTGGCGGAAGAGGAGCAGCGGGCAAATGCGAGGAAGCGGAAGCGGATTGCCCTGGAAATTCAGTAACCGTTTGGTCTGGCTTTTTGGGCGCGTGCGCACTGGGCGAGCGGGGAGTGCCTGCTGAAGCAGTGGCAGGCAAGGCGTGCGAGGCTTTGGAACTTGAAATTTCGGTAGGGGCAGGGGTGGACTCGCACCTTGCAGACCAATTGCTGGCTTATGCCGCAATCGCAGAGGGAAAAACGGCTTACAAATCAGCCAGCGCCACAAGCCACCTGAAAACGAATGCGATTATTGCGCAGGCATTGAGCGGAAGGGATATTATACTTGGCAGCGAGTGCAATGTAGAGGTAGTTTGATGGCGCAAAAAGCGAATGTTGCACTTTTGGACTGGGCGGGACTCGCGCTTGCAGCTGTTATGGGAATAATCGTGGCGTTTTTCAGCCCGCCAGCGTTCCTGATGCTTTTCCTGGTCTTCCTGATATTGTCAGTGATGGTCACAAGGTTCGGATATGAGAAAAAGCGCGATATGGGAATCTATGAGCATGAGCGCTCCTGGGAAAACGTGCTTGCAAACGGGCTGGTGCCCACAATCTGCGCAGTCGCCTACCCTGCGATTGGCTGGGGCCCTTTTGTCGGCTCGCTT
>JAPLWY010000096.1 GCA_026396355.1 Microcaldota archaeon | reverse complement strand
TTTCCTTCCAGCAAATTCCCCGGACGACATTACACCCGAGTGCGCCTATTTCCTGTAAATCGCATCAGTTGCCTCGCTCGCGCGCGCATCGCTTTGCGACTTGATTCCCATCTTCTCCACAATTTCCTTTGCCGGGAAATTGCTAAAGCCAGGAAGCTTAAGCACTTGGACAAGTGTAACTTTCCCCTCCAACCCAGCATCGCGCAGCGCAAGATAATCCATTGGCGCATGCGCTGGAACTGACATCACAATGCCGGTTCCGGTTTTAGAATCTACAAAAGCAGCCGGGAAAATTGGCAGCTCATTTCCGCTCAGCGGGTGCTTTGCTGTTTTCCCTTTCATCTCCTTTGCAGAAACTTCCTTGATTATTGAAAGAGGCAGCTGCATTGAAAGAGAGGTGAAAGCATCTTTTGAAACATAATATATTTCCCCATCGCTAGAATTTTTAGCCTTTACATAAACCGCATCAGGATTCACCCAAATATTTGTGACTCCAGATATTGTTTCTGGGCGGTAAGTGGAGCAAATCAGCATCCCATCCTCAAACGGAAACAAAACACCGGTGATTTCCTCAATCTGCGGGTCCTTGTCTTCCTTGGTGTCATGCGCGCCTATCGCAGTCTGCCCTACAGGGCACCACGGAACCGGGTGCTCTCCCTTGGTAATATGACCTGCTTTTTCCAGCTTGGCAAAATGCCACTCAATGAACTTGTTGAACTGCGCATCATAGGTGTAGAATTTGCGCCTCCAGTCCATTGAATAACCCATCTCTTTCATGCCTGCCTCTATCTCGCGGGAAAAATAAGCCACCAAGTCGCGCGGGTCAGTCAGCTTTGCAGTAGTCGCTCTCGAAATTCCGTAAACCGTTTCAAAAATCGAAAGTATCTCCTCGTCTTTCTCGGCAATCCTCTTTGCCATTGCCAGGACAGGCGTGCCAGTCACATGGAATGCCATTGGGTAAAGCACATTCTGCCCAGCCATCCGCTTGTACCGCGCATAAATGTCCGTAGTGGTGTACGTTCTTCCATGCCCGATGTGCTGGGGAGAATTGGGGTAAGGAAATGCCGCAGTCAGGAAGAATTTCTCCCCCTTGCCTGCCTTTGGCTCAAATACGCCTTCCTCAGCCCACTTTTTCTGCCATTTGCTGTCAATCCCGTGCATGCCTTCCTTCTTCAGGATAAAGAATAAAAAAGAGGGCGCCTTGCCCGCGCCATTCGCACCCGCCTCTCCTCACAGCCTTCCTCTTCTTGAGATTTTTGTAATGAGCTTTCTCCCTTCCTCGCGCACGATCTCTTCCGTCGCTTCAATTCCCTCATGCAGCATTATCCCGCTGTTCTGCGCGCCATCCCTCACTATCTTGCGCGTGAAGTCCCAGCCGTTCTGCACCTGGCTCACTGCGCCAAGCGTTGGGTAGACTGCAATCAGCTTGAATATCACTGCGCGCTCGTCAGTGAGGTTCTCAACATCCTTGCTTTTCGCAAGCTTGGGCGCAAACACCGCGGAAACCGCCAGCCGCATCAGCCCGGAAAGCAAGAACACCAGCAATATCCCTGAAAAGCCAAGCACGAACAGGTTGGGGAACAGGAGAAGGAAAGCGCCTCCTGCAATCGCGCCAAGCCCGTTCGCAAACGCCGAGAACGCATTGTACTTTGAAATGAATGACGGCCTAAGCTCGCGCCCCACCATGGAAAGCGCGGTATTGAACACCGCAATCTCATAGCCAGACCAGACAAAGCCCGAGAAAACCTGGAACAGCGCCAGCATCCAAACATCTCCTGACAAAAGCCACAAGAGCGGCACAATCGGCGCCAGAAGCGAGGTGGTTATCAGCACAGTGCGGTTGGAGAAGCGGTCAATCGCCTTGCCCCAGTACCGGTAGCTTATCACTTTTGCCACTATCGCAATCGCGGTAAGCATTCCCAGCGTGCTCACCTCCATATGCAAGGTGTTGAGCATGTAGGGCGTGAAAAAGGGCGAGGCGAACTGCACAGTGAAGTTCATCAATGCCACAAATGCCAAAAACCAAATCTCGTTCTTGTAGGATGGCAAAAGGAACAGGTGCTTCAGGCCGATTTCCTTTGTAAGAGTTATCTCATATTTCACATCCGTCCGCCGTTTTCAACAGGAACGTCACACTGAGCACGCGCATTCCAAAAGCCACAAGGAAAACCACTCCGAACGCGATTGCCACTCCCCACTGCAGCTGCATCTGGTTTATTGCAAACCCGGCAGCAAAAATGGAAATGAAAAGCATTATCTGCATCAGCCTGTTCCGGTTGGCGAAAAAGCCGGCCCGCTCGTTCTGCAGCACAATGTCTGCCACCCAGCTGCTCCAGGCAGGATTGGCGAACAGCGAGGCTCCAAAGCCTACTGAAAACAGCAGAATGATTGCCCACGCTGACAGCGGAGTTGGCCAGAACAAAAGCGCGGCAATCGGCAGCCAGCAAAGCGCCTGCACCGAGGCGCTCGCCATCACCATCTTTTTCCTGCTTCCGAAAATCCTAAGCGCAGGAAGCGCTAGGAATTGCACAACCGCGCCGAAAAACTGCGGAAGCGCGGCCAGCATGCCAATCATGAAGTTGCTTGCGCCCAAAAGCACCAGGGCTGCCGGAAGGTAGGCGTCTCCCAGCCCGGCCATCACGGAATAAGCCATCCCGTCTGCATTTATGTAAAACTTTGACTTTTTCCGCTCTTCCAAGTCCAGTTTTACTTCTTCCTCGTCATCCATCTCGGTCGCCGTTTCCTATAGCCTATGATAAAAATTTAAAACAAGCGTTCCAATTAGCCTGCGTGGCTACATGGAACTGACATTCCGCAACGCGCTTTTGATAGCAGGGGCATTCCTGCTGATTGCCGGGCTCCTCTCCGAAACAGTATACCTTGCCTCAAACCAGCAGGGCACTGACCTGTTCGGGCAATTCTCATACGGCATGTCTGCCACAGTGTTTTCGCTTTTCTCAGGCGTGCTGATTGGCGCCGGGCTTGCCCTTGTCGCCGACTCTGCAATGGCTCGGCTGGGCAAATTCGCCTCGCGCGCGGCATTCACGCTGCTTCTTATGGCTGCTGCTCTTTGCATTGCAGTGGTGGCATCTTCTGATGCTGGCGAGAACCAGATAGTCTTCCTGCTTGCCTTCTTCATCTCAGTCGCAGCCTTCCTCGCGCTTCTCCTTTCCCTCATAGTCGCGCTCATCTGCTGCATGGGCGGGAAAATGCTGGACACATTCGGCTGCGAGGAGGAAAAGGGCTGGGATGAAAATACAAGCGAAAGGAAAAAGAAGGAAAACAAAGAAGCGGAAAAGAAAGACTTCGGGAAGTATGGGTGGAAAAGAAGGTAAGGCCAGTGCCAATCCTTGCTATCTATCACGTCAAATACACGACAATCATTGGCCAACTGATTTTTGAACTGTCCTGTGCGGCAGCTCCATTGAGCTTAAAAAAGTGATTCGCCCCCACTACGATCGGCTTTCCTTCCTGTTTTTTATCTGGAGTGTAAATCTCATCGCATTCAGTCAAGGCATATGTGCTTCCTCTTGATTTTATTATTAATTCTTGGTCAAGAATGGCAAATGCATGGGCTGGGAACATCGGTGCTTTTTTGTTGGGCAGTTCAGCGACATTCAGCATGGCATCAGAATACCCATCAATCCCAATCCTTTTCAGGAAAGATGCAACTTTTTCGCTTGAAATATCCTTTTCTTTCAGGAGGTTTGAAAGCTTGCCAACATGCGTATATCTGACGCCATAGCCAGTAAGGCACCGCTCTTTATTGATGATGCCCTTCAAATCCAGTGAAAAGATGGCTGCCTCTACCTTCTGTGCCATCTTGTCGGTCAAAACCAAATTTTTGGATGAATGAAAAAACGCACCTTTTGTATATTCTTTAATTCTAATTATTTTTTCTCGGAACGTCATTTCACCACCTATACGGGTTTACTGTATAGAAAGGAATAAAAAAGGTGGTTTAGCGTGTTTTATCTGCAGTTATAGAACCGCCAACGCGGTCTTTCAGCTTTATTTTTCCAACGCAGCAATCCGTGCTTTCGCGTTATGTACAAGCCCTTCCCAGCGTTACCTCTTCCCAGCGTTACCTATTTATTCCCTCCACACGTTTCTTTCCCATGCGCAAGCTGGAATCACGCAAATTCAATGGCAACTCGCTTCACCACTGGAAAGAGGCGCGAAACCCGCTGCGCGTGGCATTCAATTTCCTTCTCATCTACTCTGCCCGCTACCTTCCCTCCCTCTCGCTCAAGCGCGCTTTCCTGCGCACTTGCGGGGCAAGAATAGGAAAAGGCGCAGCATTCGGACTGGGCGCAGTGATTGACATCTTCTACCCTGAAAAAGTGACAGTGGGGCAAGACGCAATAATCGGCTACAACACAGTGATTCTCTGCCACGAATTCCTCCAGGGTGAGCTTAGGCTTGGGCAAGTTGAGATTGGCGCGCGCGCAATGATTGGGGCAAACTGCACCATTCTTCCAGGAGTGAAAATTGGTGAGGGCGCAGTAGTTTCAGCAATGACATTGGTGAACTGCGACATTCCTGCAAAACAGACTTGGGGCGGGGTGCCTGCAAAGAGGATTGGGTGAATGGAAACCAAAAAAACTCTCTTTACTCTCTTCTTCCTTCTCAACGTTGCCGCTATCCTGGTGGGCTTTGGCTATTATTATGACCAGCTCTCGCAAACCTCTCTCCCGCTTCTCTTCTTTGTCCCAGACTGCCCGCTTTACGTTCTTCTCTTTCTCTTAGTAGTTTTAGGGCAGGTGAAAAAAGACGCATTCTCCTTCCTGGTCTCAGTTGGCATGGTGAAATACGGCCTCTGGACTGTTTTGGTGTTGCTCCTGAATCCTGGCGTTTACTTCTCGCCAGAAAACCTCCTGGTAGGGATAGTTTTCCTGTTCGGGCATTTGGGCATGGCATTTGAAGGGCTGATAATACTTCCGAAAAAAAAGCTGGCTGCCAGCATTTTCGCGCTGGTGCTGCTCTGGTTCATGTTCAATGATTTTACTGATTACTTCCTCTCCACTGCGCCGCCAATTCCCCAGCAAAGCTTTGCCACAATGCGCGACCTTTCCTTCACCCTGAGTGTTGCAGTAACCTCTGTCTTATTCTTCTTCAGCAAGCAAATCTGCGCGCTTCTGCCAGTGCTTGAGCTAAGGAAAATTGCCGGCTTTGAAAAAAGAGGCTTGCTCGCTTAAGCAAAAATTATAGGCTCTATCTTGTCTTCCTTGTCATCAGGCTTTTTCTCGTCTCCCTTTTTCTTCTTCGCAGCTCCTGACTCAGCTGGCTTTGCCTTGCCTGGCTCTTCAGGCTTCTTCTGCTCCTGTTCTTTCTCCTCTTTTGCTTCACTGTTCCCATTTCCATTCCCGTTCAGGGCAACCTGGCTGACTTTCTCAAGCGCGACTATCTTCTCTTTCTCATCCATCTTCATCAGCCGCACTCCGCCAGTGTTCCTGCCAATAACTGAAACATGCTTCACGAACATGCGTATCATTTTCCCGCCTGACGAGACAATGAGCAGCTGGTCATCTTCTTTCACTGCAACTATTCCAATAACTTTCCCGTTCCTTCCTGCTGTCTTGATATTGATGACTCCCTTGCCGCCGCGCGACTGCAGCCTGTACTCGGAAATTTCAGTCCTCTTGCCATACCCATTCTCAGTTGCAATCATCAATGTGTCAGTCTCATCCATTGCCATTCCCACTACTTTGTCCTTGTCATCCAGCCTTATCCCAATCACGCCTTGCCCAGTCCTTCCTATTTCGCGCACTTCATCTTCCTTGAAGCGTATTGCCATGCCCTCTGCAGTGGCAAGTATGAGCTCGCGCTTGCCGTCAGTTTTCTTGGCATCAATCAGCGAATCATTATCCTTCAGCGTGATTGCAATTATGCCTCCCTTTCTCGGGCGGGAGTAGTCAGCCATGCTGCTGCGCTTCACTATCCCGTTCTTGGTAAGCATCACAAGGTATTCATTCTCTGAGAAGCTTTGCGTCTTTATCCACGCCGCCACGCGCTCTCCCTGCCCAAGCGAAAGCAAGTTCACAATCGCCTTGCCCATTGCATACCTTCCGCTTGAAGGCAGGCGGTAAACCTTGAGCCAGTGCACAGTGCCCTTGTCAGTGAAAAACATCAGGTAATCATGCGTTGAGGCCATCATTATGTCCTTTATCTGGTCCTCTTCCTTGGTTTCGCTCCCAATGACTCCCCTTCCGCCTCTCTTCTGCGCGCGGTATTCGGATATTGGCACGCGCTTTATGTAATCGTCCTGCGTGATTATGACTGCCACTTCCTCATCAGCAATCAGGTCCTCAAGCTCCACTTCCCCGTCATCATCAATTATCTCGGTCCTTCTCTTGTCAGCATACTTCTGCTTCATTTCCAGGAGCTCCCCGCGTATTATCTCATAAATTTTCCTCTCATCTGCAAGCACGCTGTTCAAGTGCTCCATTGTTTTTCCAAGCTCAACATCCTCGTCGCGAAGCTTGCCGGATTCCAGCATGGATAATTTGCGTATCTTCATCTCCAGTATTGCCTCAGCCTGCTTTTGGGTGAATGAGAATTCCTGCATAAGGGCTTCAAGGGGCACTTTGGCGCTCTTGACCACTTTTATCACAGCGTCGATTTTCACCAGCGCAAGCAGCAGCCCTTCCACAATGTGCTTCCTTTCCTTTGCCACGCGAAGCTCGAATTCGCTTCTTTTCCTCACCACTTCCAGCCTGTGGTTCAGGAATTCGCGCAGGAGCTGGAGCATTGGCAATGTTTTTGGCTGGTTGCTCACCAGCGCCAAATTGTTTATTCCAAATGTCCCTTCCAATTCAGTGTGCGCATAAACCTGGTTGAGCACAACATCAGGCGCAGCATCGCGCTTGAGCATTATCTCCACTTCCATTCCTTCCCGGTCAGACCTGTCTGCAATATCAGAAATTCCTTCTATTTTCTTGTCTCTTGCAAGGTCTGCAGTATGCTTGATGAATTCTGCCTTGTTCACTTGATATGGCAGCTCGGTAATTATGATGCTCCTCTTCTCTCCCTTTTTCTTCTCAACTATTTCCGCCTTGCCTCTCACACGTATTATTCCTCTTCCTGTGGAATAAGCCTCGGCAATTCCGCGCCTGCCCACAATATAGCCTCCTGTCGGGAAGTCAGGGCCAGGCATAAGCGAAAGAACAGTCTCAAGCGGAATGTCAGGCTTGTCAATCATTGCCACCAGCGCATCCACAGACTCTCCCAAATTGTGCGGCGGCATATTGGTTGCCATTCCCACGGCTATTCCAGACGAGCCATTCACAATCAGGTTGGGCGCCTTGCACGGAAGCACAGTGGGCTCTTTCAAAGTAGCGTCAAAATTGGGCGTGAATGCCACTGTCTCCTTCTCAAGGTCAGCAAGCAAATCCTCTGCATACTTGTGCAGCCTTACCTCAGTATACCTCATTGCTGCTGCAGAGTCGCCATCCACGCTTCCGAAGTTTCCCTGCCCGTCCACCAGAAGGCGCCTCATTGAAAAGTCCTGCGCCATCCTCACCATTGAATCATAAATCGCCATGTCGCCGTGCGGGTGGTATTTACCCAGGGTTTCTCCCACAACACGCGCGCTTTTCTTGTAAGGCTTGTCGTGCGTGTTTGAAAGCTCGTACATTGCAAAAAGTATCCTGCGGTGGACTGGTTTCAGCCCGTCGCGGACATCAGGAAGCGCCCTGCCAACAATAACACTCATGGCATAGTCTAAGTAAGAGGTGCGCATCTCCTTTTCCACTGAGCGGTCTTCAATCCGCCCGTGCTGGTATTCCCGGTTCGCATCTGCCATATTACCATCTAAATATCCAGATTCTTGACATCTTTAGCATGCTGCTCAATGAACTGCTTGCGCGGCTCCACAGCATCGCCCATGAGCACAGTGAATATCCCATCAGCTGCCATTGCATCATCTATTGTGACTTTCTGCAAAAGCCTTGCCGCAGGATCCATTGTGGTGCTCCAGAGCTGCTCAGGGTTCATCTCTCCCAGCCCTTTGTAGCGCTGGACTGTCACTGCGTCTTTCCCGCCCATTTCAGCGAGAGCTTTCTCCATTTCAGCATCAGAATAAACATACCGTTCTTCCTTGCCGCGCTTGAGCTTGTAAAGAGGGGGCTGGGCTATGAATATGTGCCCCTTGTCAATCAAATTCCGCAGGTACCTGAAGAAAAGCGTCAGGAGAAGGGTGCGTATGTGCGCGCCGTCAACATCTGCATCAGTCATTATCACTATCTTATGATATCTCAGCTTTGAAATGTCAAAATCAGTGCCAAAGCCGGTCCCAAGCGCAGAAATAAGCGTGCGGATTGCCTCGCTTCCCAGTATTTTGGATATCTGCGCCTTTTCAACATTCAATATTTTCCCGCGGAGCGGAAGTATTGCCTGGAATTTCCTGTCTCGCCCCTGCTTTGCTGAGTTGTGGACAAACACTCCGACTGCCAGCGCAAAATTGTGCGTGCCTTCCACTTCAAGGTCATATACATCCATCTTTTCAGCAAGGCGCACCATCTCTTTCACCTTGTGGTTGTATTTCGTCACTGCCTCCAAAAGTTCATTCTCATTTCCATGGAAGAACCTGTCTGCGACAGTTTTTTTCCGAAGCAGGCATTTGTCTTTCACCTTTGCCCGCTCGGCATCATATTTCTCCAGGCTGCCATATTCCTCAAGCACTTTTTTCATGCATGCCATGCTATGCGCATAATAAGTCTTATCGTAGGCTTCCTTCCTCTTCTTTCGGAATTCTGGTGTCCACTGCGATTTGGTCTGGGCGCGCCTCCATTCCCTAAGCTCTGGGCTGTCCCACTGCTTTTTTGCAATCTCTTTCAGGATTTCCTTTGCTTCGGGGTGCATTTCAAAGTGTTTCCTCACCCTTTCAGACTGCGTTTTCCGGTTTTCTGAATCAGACCAATACTCGTCCTTTATTTTCCTGAGGAGTTCAGTGTTGGCTTTCCGGTATTCCTCATTTTCCATGTAGAATTTTTTCCACTTTTCCTGCATGTGCTTCTTGTATTCGCCTTCTGCCCACTGTTTCTTTGCCCTGTCACTCAGCATCTTCGCCATTCCAGGCTCAGACATGATTCTGCCGATTTTCATCCTGTACTCTTTGGACACATGCGCTTCCCTTGCCTTCTGCTTTGAATCTTCCCTTCCAATCGTTTTTTCAAACATTTTCGCATGCAGTGCGGTGTGCTCCGCCTTGCCCATCCGCAACAAGTTATCCGGGCTGTTATTCAGCTTGTTGAAATCAACATGATGCTTGTATGCGCCCGCAGAGGACAGGTATCTTGTATGCCCTATATTGTATTTGTCGGAAAGGATATGCGTGAACACCCACTTCGATATCAACGGGTCAAGTACCATCTCATAGCCTTTGATTGTTATGCGCCCTTTCTTTTCAGAAAGCTTCCTGTAAAGCGGCATGACGGGCGTTTTTGACTCCAGTTTTTCAGCTTTTACGAAACTTCCATCCCTGAGCATGAAAAGATGGTCGGGGGTGCAAACAATTTCCTCCCCACTGTCAAGCACAACCCTTACAACATCTGCATTTTTCCTAGTCATTCTCGGGTTCTTTATCTGCTCCACTCCAACGCTTCCATCTTCCTTTATGGTGTAACAGTAATTCTTCTTTCCTGCCTTGTCTTCCTCCACAAGTTCCCGGAAGCTCAAATTCCTGCCGTCCACAAGCGCGACTTTGGTGTCTCCTGAAAAACAGCCTCCTGCCGAATCTCCTTCAACAATGTAAATTTCTGACTTTGCAGGGTCTTCCTCGGAGCAATCCGACAGCTTGCCTGGCAGCATGCCTGATTCCATTGCACCCTTGCGCCTGACCAGCTCGCGCGCTTTCTGCGCCGCCTCCCTTGCCTGCGCGGCACTGGTCACCTTGTCCATTATTTTCCTTGCTTCAGAGGGATTTTCCTCAAGGTACTGCCTGAGCTTTTCCCCAACAATGGACTCAACGATTCCTTTCACTTCGCTGTTTCCCAGCTTTGTTTTTGTCTGGCCTTCGAATTGCGGGTGCGAAAGCTTGACTGAAATCACTGCGGCAAGCCCTTCCCTCAAGTCTTCTCCTGAAATTTTGATTTCCTTGCCCTTTTTCCCCTTCTGTTCAGAATAATCATTTGCAGCGCGGGTGAGCGCTGAGCGGAAGCCAATCAGATGGAAGCCTCCTTCCACAGTGTTGATATTGTTCGCAAAAGTGTAGATGCTCTCAGTATAGCTCTCATTGTACTGCATTGCCACTTCAACTGCAATGTCTCCATCTTGTTTCTCGAAATAAATCACGCTGGTTATGGGCGCCTTGTTCTTGTTTATGTATTCCACGAACGAGCGCAGCCCGCCTTCATACTTGTTCTCCTGGAATTCGCCGGTCAGCTCGTCTTTTGCGGTTATGCTCAGCCCCTTGTTCAGGAAGGCAAGCTCCCTCATCCTGTTTGCGATTATTTCGAACTTGAAGTCAATTGTGCTGAAAATCTGCGAGTCAGGCTTGAAGCGCACTATGGTTCCCTTGCCTGTGGTTGGGCCCAATTCGCGCACCTGCGTGACCGGCTTTCCCCTCTCATACCTTTGCCTGTAATGCTTGCCATCGCGCTTCACATCGACTTCCAGCCATTCTGAAAGCGCATTGACTACAGATACTCCCACTCCGTGCAGCCCGCCTGACACCTTGTAGGACTTATTGTCGAACTTTCCGCCTGCGTGAAGGATTGTCATGACCACTTCCAATGCAGACTTTCCGGTTCCCTCATGCTTTTCCACCGGTATGCCCCGTCCATCATCAGTGACCGTGACTATGCTTCCCTCGCCAATGCTGACTGCGATGTTTTTCGCATGCCCGGCAAGCGCTTCATCCACGCTCGCGACGCCCTTTTCCTCGCTGATGAAAGCGGCGGCTTCGGCCATCACGTCCATCGCCGCATCCTGCGCCATGAGGCGCAGCGCCAGCGGTTCGAGTCCCTTTTCTTTTGCGATCGTGGCGCGTGTGCGGCGTTTGGGGCGATACGGCAGATAGATGTCTTCGAGCTTCGTGAGCGTTTCGGCGGTGAGGACCGCCTGCTTGAGTTCCTCGGTCAGCAGCCCGCGTTCTTCAAG